>JBLNEM010000139.1:0-3207 GCA_050262655.1 Mycobacterium leprae
GGTCAACAGATAGAGCACGCCGTACACATCGGCCATGGCGCGGTGCGCCTGCGGCAGACGGATCTTGTGCTCGCCCAGCAACCGCTGCAGCGCCCGGGACTGGAACCCCTTGCCGTACCAGTCGACCCCGGTCATGCTGCAGAGCCAGGGCTTCTCCTTCGCCGTCTCGCTCAGCGGGCAGACGAACCGGTAGTCGAAGGAGGCATTGTGGGCGATGATGAACTCCGCCCGGGCCAGGATCGATTCGACCCGCAGGTAGTCCAGCTGCTGTCCCCGGACTTCGGCAGCGGAGATGCCGTGCACCGCCTCGGCCCCGGGTTGGATCGGCACGGTCGGCTCCCGGAGCCCCGCGTACTCGTCCACAACGCCCAATACGGTGCCGGTGCTGCGCTGGTAGGCGAAGAGCAGCAGGGCCAGTTCGATCGCTTCATCGGTACTGCCGAGACCGGTGGTCTCGGTATCCAGAATACAACCGAGGCCGGTATCGGCGTCGGGCTGAAAATGAGGCAACGCAGGCAGGGCCATGGCAGCCATCTGGTCACACCCTCTGAACCGGAATGGGTGTTTCCTTCGCTGTCAGAGGCGCCAACTCCTACCTGCCGTCCACCGCTTTGGCCAGCCGGCCGTACCAGAGCACGGCGAGACCGGCGGAGAGCAGTGCGGCGGCCACGAAGAGCGGGCCGATGTAGTGGGTGGTGAACGGACCCGCCAGGACCGGCGTCAGGAAGCCGGTGAGGCCGCCGGCGCTGGCGAAGAAGGCGAAGTAGGAGCCCCGGTTGTCCGCAGGCGCCAGCCGCATGATCAGCGTCTGCTGGGAGAGCAACATGGCGTTGTTGAAGGAGCCAAACAGCAGGTGGGCCAGGATCAGCGCCGCCCAGCCGAAGGTGTGGCCCGCCAGGAAGAGGAGGGGCACCACCGTCAACCCGACGGCCAGGATGCCGATGGTCTTGCTCTCGCCGATCCGGTCCTGGAGCCGGCCCCACAGGGTGGAGGTGAAGATCGCCGCCAGGGAGGAGAGGGTGGTCAGCAGGGCGACCATCCCGAAGCTGATCTGCAGCTTCTGGACCAACTGCACGGCGAAGAAGGGCACGGCCAGGTTCTGTGCCAGGGCCCAGGCGGCCAGGAAGAGGGCGAAGGGGCGGTGCGGTCCCTTGCGGGTGAGAGGCGCCCGGAAGCTCTCCCAGAAGGGGCGGGTCTGGGGCCGCTCCCCGGGGGGCAGTTCCTTGTGCCAGATCCAGGTGAGCAGGTCGCCGACGGCGCCGATCATGCAGCCCCAATAAAGGAAGCCGAAGCCGGTGGCGCCGGGCCAGCGGTCGAGGATCCAGCCATAGGCCAGGGTGGCCACCACCGAGAAGACCAGGGTCAGCCCAGCCCGCTTGGAGAGGTACCGCCCACGGATCGGCAGCGGCACCAGGTCGGTCATGTACCCCTGCCAGATCACCGACAGCGGGGCCTGGAAGACCCAGGCGAAGATGTTCAGACCGACGAAGAGCGGCAGCGCCAGGTGGGACGGGGCGAGCTTCAGGGCCAGCAGCCCGGCCAGCGCCACCGTGACGCGCTGCAGGCCGGAGAAGAGCGCCATCCACTTCTGCCGCCCGTGCAGCTTGCCCACCAGCGGGGCACAGAGCACCTGAAGCATGGTGGCGAAGGCGGCCAGGGAACTGAGCACGCCAATGGCGAAGCCGCCGGCGCCCAGGTAAAGCGCAAACCCGGTGAGGAAACTGCCGGAGACGGCATTGAACCAGATATAGAACATGCTGCCCTCGGCGATCGAGGCGCGCATGCCCATCTGCTGTTTGCGGTGCAGGTTGTCGGGGCCCATGCCCACGGCCAGGTCGCCCGTGGGGGGAGACGGAAGCGCAATGCGATCAGCCATGGCTGAATCCCCTCTCAGGCGTTTTTCTCTCTTTCGTTGAACACGTGTGGACCATTATAGCATGACCGCGCGACTGCCTGCGGTAGCGAAGTATTGCCATCATTTTTCGATCGTACGATGGCAGCACAAGGCAGGCAGCGCCACAATGCGCTGCCTGCCTCATCTACTCCGGCGTCTTGGGCGGCGTCTCCGCGAAATCTATACGATTCGGGGGCGAAACGGACCTTCAAGCCCTCTTCAGGGCCCCCTGAGGGGCGTCGGCTTTTTTCCGGTGAGCACGTAAAACGCAGCAATGCCCCCGTCTGGAACTGGACGAATCGGTTGTGCTCCCACTGATGCGCGGCGGCCCGTCTCATACCGCCTCCGGGTCTGCACTCGATTCCAGCCAGGTAGATGTGCGCTCCAGGTTCGCCTCGATCCACCGGGCCGCCCTGTACCTGAGCGAGAGGATCTCCGTCCACTCGGCCTTCACGGTGCCCTCCCGGTAACGGATCGCCGACGGCCAGGTATTACTGACCAGTGTAAACCAGTAGGCCCGCAGCGCCGCCCGCAAGTCGCCGGCGGAACGGTTCGCCTGCCGGTACGCGTTGAAGAACAGGGCGGCTTCCGGGGAGAGATCTGGTTCTCCCGGGTCGGCGCCGAGGCAGAGATTCCACGCCATCATCACCTCAACCCCGGGCCAGGACGGGGCGGCGTTGTCAAAGTCCAGCAGCCCTACCACGGCTCCCCTATCGTCGAAGAGGATGTTGTCGATATGTAGGTCCCCGTGGCACATCTGCCAGGGTTGCGCCGTCCAGTCCACCGGGGTCATGCGCATGATGGACGCCGCGACGTACTCGGCGGTGTCGCACACGACCTGGTCGAAGGCTGTCGGTCGCTCCACGGAGCGGGCCTGCGCCTTGAGGCATTCCCAACGGGTCAGAATGGCAGCCGGTGAGGGAGGGGTGGGAGCCGCCTCCCCGGGGAGGTGGCGGAGCGCGTGGTGCAGCCTTCCCAGCAATCCCCCGAGGCTCGTCGCTTCAGTGGCATTCAGAGTGCCCCGGGCACGCCGGTGACCACGGATGAATGGCATCACGACGACCATGCCCTCCGCCGACTCTGCCCACAGCGATCCAGATCGTGTCGCCAGCGGCTGCGGCGCTGGCAGCCCCTCTGTGGCCGCCACCGTCTGCAGTTGAACGGCCCTCTCGGCTCTCTCTCGGGGCACGTGCCGGTGGTCATACACCTTCACGACCCAGTCCCCGCAGCGCCAGAGGCGGTTGACTCGCCCGCCGGTCAGCGGTTCGAGGCCAGGTGTGTCGAGGCCGAACTCCGTCTTCAGGAACGCCTGC
>JBLNEM010000140.1:0-16028 GCA_050262655.1 Mycobacterium leprae
GCCGACAGGCCGGACAGGCTCCGGACTTCGCACCCGGGCAACTGCCGCAGGAAGTCGAGCACAGCCGGGTCGACTCGCCCATCGCCCAGGCTGGCCGGCGACAGATCGGTCAGGAGCCGAACGGCGGCCCCTTCCCGCTGCAGATAAGGCAGAAGTAATGCCACGCTCTCGGCATCCACGCTGCCGGTGGCGATCCAGAACTCGGTCCAGGGAGACCGGAGCAGATTAACCAAAGCCGAACGATGATACTGGACGGACCGGCTCACGGTGCGTCCCTCCCTTGCTTCTGACCGCAACGAATTTGACGTTTTACACGCCGGCGACGGCGGACAGCTGGGTCTCCTGCGCCCGCCGCTCCCGGATCGATTTCATATTGGACTCGGCCAACTGGCAGTAGCCCGGATCCATGTCGACGCCGATCCAGCGTCGCCCCAGCAGGTCGGCCGCCTGACAGGTGGTGCCGCTCCCCATGAAGGGATCCAGCACCAGGTCGTTCTTGTAGGTGTACAGCTTGATCAACCGGCTGGGCAGTTCCAGGGGGAACGGCGCCGGGTGGCCCACCTTCTTGGCACTGGCGGTGGGGAAATCCCAGATCGATTTGGTATAGGCGACGAACTCCTCGGAGGTAAGGTCGGTCTCGCCTTTGTGGCCCATGGCCCAATCGCCCTTGGAGAAGACCATGATGTACTCATGCACATCCCGCAGGGTGGGGTTGGAGGGCCGACACCAGGAGCCCCACGCCGTGGAGACGCCGACACTGGCGCCCTTGTTCCAGATGATCTCGCCCCGCATGTTGAAGCCAAGGTTGTTCATCTGCAGCGTGATGTAGGAGTGAAGCGGCAGGTACGGCTTCCGGTCGCACCCCGCCACATTGATAGCGATGCGCCCCCCGGGCACCATGACCCGGTAGCATTCCTTCCAGACAGATTCCAGAAGGGCCAGGTACTCGTCCAGCGGCAGGGAGTCCCCGTGTGTTGCGTAGTTCTTGCCCACGTTATAAGGCGGAGAGGTAACGACCAGGTCCACCACCCCGTCGGGGATGAAACTCAGGTCCCTGCTATCCCGATTGTAAAGCTGGTTGTCGTACATGTAATCCTTGCCCTCCAATAGATCTGCGGCAGACCGAACTCGGCTCCCCCGCTCTTCTTGCTATACTTCGCGCCGATCCCGCACATTCCTGCCTGTCATTTCGCGGCCGTCGTCGCGTCTTCCTGCTAACACTTCGCGGCCCTGTCGCGACTTCCTGCATAGACTTCGCGGCTCAGTCGCGTCTTCCTGCGTAGACTTCGCGGCCGTCTCGCGTTTTCCTTCCCAAGAATAGAAACTGGGCATAACAGAAGGCGGAGGGCACTCCCACGCAGGGCCCTCCGCCAAATTGGGATATTACATGGGACCGCGCTGGGTCAGTTCCTCCCGAATCATGCTCCGCTGCTTCTCCATCAGGTTGATCGCCTGTTCGCTGATCCGATCCAGGTCCTTGAAATGCTGCACGACCCGGTCATTGCCGGTGCTGGTATCGGCCACGATCCGCTCCACGGCTTCCCGCCGCTCATGACCCAGACTGCGGAGATGTTCGCCAATCTCCTCCAGTTGCTGCGTATCCACCTTGCATCCTCCTTTTCAGGACATGCTTTGTCCATTGTGCGATGGTCGGAGGCCTGATATGCAGCCATTGGGCAGCGGTGACAAAAAGCAGGCCCTGTGCCATTCGCACAGGGCCTGCTTCGTCATTCCCGTATCAGGGCGCCACCAAGGCCGCCACGTATCGGACCAGCGCTTCGCCTCGGGCGTTGGTGCCGAAGACCCGCCAGTAAGGCTGCAGGTAGACCGCCTGCTCGGTGGGCGTCCGGGCGTAGACCAGGTCGGCCTGGGTGAAGGTGCCACCACCCAACTTGTTGGCGTTGGTCACGGCCTGCTCGGGCGGGATCACCTCGTAGCTCCCCTCTTCCTGCTCGGCCGCCTGTACGTACCCTTCCACCGCCACAACCGCCCCCCGGTCAGTCAACGTCACCCGAGTGCGGGCGTTGACCACCGGCCGGCCCCCGACCTGTGGCGTGTAGACCACCCGATAGCCATGGGATGCGGTGCCATTCCCCTCCTCGAGCACGGCAGGCTCCAGGGTCGGCACCGGGAGTGCCGCCTCATACAGGAACCGCTGAGCGATGCTGCGGACGGCGTTCTGGTCCATCACCAGATTGCCGCCGGTCACACTGACCTCCGCCGGGCCGGCGTAAACCACCAATCCATCGGCGGACATGCTCAGAGAGCGACCGGTGTCAGCCATCCGATAGCCAGCGCCTTCCCGGGCAACGTCGCCGGCAAAGCTCAAGCCCTTGGCGATCCGGTCGAACTGCGCCTCGTTCGGGCGGCCGCTCAGCACAAACACCTTCACGGCGGCCAGGTTCAGCCCAGCGTTTGGCGCCGGACGCTCGCCGGGCAGGGCCGGCTCATCGGGCAGTGCCAGCACCGGCAGTTTCAGCCGATTGACCAGATGCGAAGCCTGATCGCCGGTACCCGTGGCCGACTTCGGGTTGTTCTCGGCCACCGATGTGGGCGTAATGGGTGAGCCGGGAACCGCCCGGTCCACAAAGATCCGCATGCCCACCGTCACCACCAGCGCAGCAGCAGCCACAGCCGCCACCGACGAGCCCCACACCGCCGGACGCCGGTACCAGGGGGCAGAGGCCTGGCGAGCTTTGGCCACCAACTGGCGACGCAGCTCGGCCTTGAACTCGGGCCGGTAGGGCACCTCTGCGGCAAGCGACCGCTCCAGCGCATCGGCAACCGTGGTCAGCGCCTTGCGCTCACCAGGACTGGCGGCTTGCTCCGCAATGACTGCTCTTACATCATCGGCTTCTGTCATGGCCGAACCCCACTTTCAGTCAGCTTCCCTCGGAGCCCGTTCAGCGCCCGGAACATGAGCGCCTTCACAGCCCCTTCCGTCTTTCCGACCACCCCTGCAATCTCCTTTAGCTTCAGGTCACCGGAGAAACGCAATAGCACAACATCCTGCTGGTCCGGCGAAAGCGTGGCAATCGCACGGGCTACAGCCTGCTGATCATCGACCATAAGCGCCGCCTCTTCGGGACTTGTGTCGAGGGATGGGATCTGCAATCCCTCGTCCAGCGTGGCGGTGATGCGGTGGGACCGATAGTAGTCGGTGACCACATTAGACGCAATCCGATAAAGCCATGCCACAAAAGGCTGACCGGTGTACCGATAGCTCTTGATATGTGCGAGCGCCTTCATGAACGTATCGGCGGTCAGGTCTTCTGCCACCTGCCGGTCGCCCGTCTTCCGGTACACATACGAATAGACTCTGCCAAAATAGCTGTCGTACAGTTGACCAAACGCTTCGGGGTCACGCTTGGCCTCTTCTACCAGCCACTGCTCATCTGCGGCCTCCATTGAGCGGTGCGTAGGAGTCCCTCCAGTCGACTGCCATATGGCAGCCCCTCTAAAGCAGATAACGGCGAAGCCAACCATAAGGTTACGCCGTTCCTCTGCAAATTTTATTTGCAGGATATTACGATAATACCTCATTTGTTCAGTAGACTCAACACCCGCTAGACCTGGCCGCGAAATCCCGAGAAATCGAAGGAGACCCGGGGTCCCAGGAGTTGGCCAAACCGTTGTAGCACTGAGGCTTCGTGCAGTTCTCGTTCGAGCCGTCCGGCTTCCTGCTTGTGATGGTTGATCACCTCGAAGCGGACCTCATCCGGCCTGCGCCCGATCAACAGGGCCCTTCGAATCAGGTGGTAGATCGCCACATCGGCCGGGGGGATCGAATAACCCACGAAGACGACGCGGTCGGCCTGCTGCAATGCCCCCAGCGCCGCTTCCCACACCTGCTGCAGCGGAAAGGCCTGATACCGCTTCTGCCAGGTGGGGGAGATGATCAGCCCACGCATGCGGGTGCCACCGCAGCGGCCACAGGCCAACCCGTTTGACTCTGGCAGCAGATAGGCCTCATGGCCTCGGGTGACGGTGATCCCACTGCACGCGGGGCAGAGGGCCCAGTTCAGTGATCCGTGCAGTTTGGCCAACAGCGGCATGGGCTCGGTGCCCAACTGTGCGAAACCATAATCCACGCCGCTCCCTTCGCCGAGCAGCGCATCATCCAGCAGGGTGTCGTAGTTCAGCGATATCAAGGCGAAGGGACGCCCAGGTCCAATCTGCTTCAACGCGCGGACAAACCGCACGTGCGGCCCGACCCCGCCGGGATGGTCGGGCAGGCCGGCATCCAACGTTGCACAAAGCAAGTGCTCCAGATCGTGCCGCACCTGATAGAGCAGCGGCAGGTCGTACCCACCCAGGCCCTGGTTGACGTGGAGGCACCAGTCCACCAGGGAGATGACCTCATCCACCGGAGGCAGGAACCGAAAGCTGTCGACTCGGTCGACTGCCACGCCAAACACGCCGGCCAGAAAGCGCCACACGTTCCGCACCGGCGGGTCGAAGTCAGGCGAAAGCAGTTCCCAGGCTCGGGCGAAAAACTGGTCGGTGGCCGGCAATCCTTCGGCGGCCGAGGCTCCTGCCCCAAAAATGTAGACATCCATGGGGGTAGTCTACCCAGCCCACCGGGCGCATAAGAGGGCGGCTGCCCGGGCAACCTCAGGCGGGAGGTGTCGACCCTTGCCTGGTCCATGGGAGCGGCTCGTAGCGCTGCTCTGTTATGTAGGTGCCCTGCGGGTGCCCCTGGTGGCACTGGTGCTGCCGCAGTGGGCCTTTACCCTACCCAGTGGTATTCTGATCGCCCTGCTTGCCTGGGGCTATGGTTACAAGCGTTCCCCCTTTCTGCGCCATCACGGGCGGGAGGGTCTGAAGTGGGGACTGGAGGCGAATGCGATCCTGGCCGTCCTTGCGCTCCTGTCCAAGCTGTTTTACTACGGCTGGGAATACTCCGGCCTGGCCCTGATCAACACGCTCTGGCATTTCACCGCCACCATCGCCCAATGGGCCGGCTTCCTGGCCACGCTGCTGACGCTGTTCGTGATGCTGAAGGCAGCACGGGGAGAGACCGGCGACGCGCTCTCCGTCCGATAGCAAAAGGGCACCCGGAATTCCTCCGGGTGCCCTCCGTATGGTGCTACGCGGGATCGACCAGGCGGGCCAGCACATCCATGGCCAACGGCTCGGAGACGCCCTCGAACCAGAGCTGCTCCTTGTCGGCTTCTACCTTCCGGACCTTCAGTACAGTACCCTTCCGGAAGAAATCGGTCATCACGCCATTGCTCTTCTTGCGAATCTCGAGATCCTGCCGCAGCCGATACTCAGCGCCGGCGGTGAACTCACGTACTGCCATCAGAACGACGCCCCTTTCCAAAAGGTCAATTCCATTCGTTACGCTGTAGGCCACTTGTGACCGTTCGAACCTATTTTACTGCGATTCACAGGGGTGAGTAAACAAAAACGGCACCGGGGAATTCCCCCGGCGCCGTTTCTTGCCTCAAACCATGCGCATTAGCGGAGAGCCTTGCCAACGTACTCGGCCACTTCCCAGGGCAGAGAAGCGACCTTCACGCCTGCGGCAGTGAGAGCCTCCACCTTCGACTGGTAGGTGCCGCGGTTGCCTTCGATGATGGCGCCCGCATGCCCCATCCGCTTGCCGGCGGGGGCAGCCTTACCGGCCAGATAGGCCACGACCGGCTTCTTGACGTTCGCCTTGATATACTCGGCAGCCAGTTCTTCCTGGATGCCGCCGATCTCGCCCACCATGACGATGGCCTCGGTGGCCGGATCGTTGTTGAACAACTCCAGGGCGTCCACGAAGTTGGTGCCAATCACCCGGTCGCCGCCCATGCCAATGACGGTCGTCTGGCCGAGGTTGTTGGTGGTCAGGGTGTAGGCGATCTCGTAGGAGAGGGTGCCCGAGCGGGCGACAACGCCCACGGGACCCGGCTTGTAGATATGGTTGGGCATGATGCCCATCTTCACCTGCTCGCCTGGGGAGATGATGCCGAAGGTGTTCGGCCCGATCACGCGGCAGCCAAACTTCTTGGCGTACTGCATGATCTCCATGGTCTCCTGGGTGGGGACGTGTTCCGGAATCAGTACCAGAACCTTGATGCCGGCGTTGATCGCCTCAAACGCAGCTTCCTTCACGCCAGGACCCGGCACGAACATGATCGAAGCGTTGGCGCCGCCCTTCTCCACGGCTTCATGAACCGTGGCGTAGACCGGCTTGCCATGCACTTCCTGCCCTGCCTTGTCGAAATTGGTACCGCCGATTACGTTGGTGCCAAACGCGAGCATCTGACCGGTATGGTACTGGCCCTGCGAACCCGTAATGCCCTGCACGACCACACGGGTGTTACGATCAATAATGACGGCCATGCGGTATTACGCCTCCTTCCCATAGGCGGCCTTGACGGCAGCCCGGGCAGCTTCGCCCATATCGGTATAAGCACTGATGCCAGCGCCCGCCAGCATCTCACGGCCACGCACATCGTTGGTGCCGACCATGCGGACCACCAGCGGCACGTTGATCCCCTTGGACTGCTTCACCTGAATGATGGCTTCGGCCACCAGGTCGCAGCGGGTGATGCCACCGAAAATGTTGACGAAGATCGCCTTGGGGTTGGTGCCCAGCAGAGCGTCAAAAGCCTGGGCCGTGGGCTCCACACCAGAGCCGCCGCCGGCATCCAGGAAATTGGCCGGCCGGCCGCCATAGTAGCTCAGCACGTCGAGGGTGCCCATGGCCATGCCGGCGCCGTTCGCCATAATGGCGATGTCGCCGTCCAGCTGGACGAACGCCAGGCCAATCGCCTTGACCTTCTTCTCCAGCTCGGTGCCCTCTTCCACCTTCGGGAACTCCGGATGACGGAAGAGCGAGTCGTCCTCCACATTGAAGCGGCCGTCGGCGGCAATCAGCTTGGTGCCGTTTTCGGTCAAAGCCAGCGGGTTGATCTCAACCAGCTCGGCGTCGTACTTACGGAACGCATTGTACATGCCGATCAGGACCTTGGCGAACTGCTTCGCCAGATCGCCGGTGAGGCCAATGCGACGGGCAATCTCTCGGGCCTGGAACTGCATGAGCCCGGTGGTAATGTCGACATGCGAGAAGACGATCTGATCGTGGGGCACAGACTCGATCTCGACACCGCCGCTCGCCGAGGCCATGATCAGGGGCAGCTTGGTCAGACCGTCCAGCGTAACCGAGACGTAGAACTCCTTCTCGATCTTGATCTGGGGATCGATCAGAACCTTGTCGACGATATAGCCCTTAAGGTTCATGCCAAGGATCTCGCGGGCCCGAGCAGCCGCCTCTTCAGGCGTATTGGCCAGCTTGATGCCGCCAGCCTTGCCACGACCTCCGACCAAAACCTGAGCCTTGACAGCGCAGGGACCGATCTTTGCTGCGGCCGCTGCTGCCTCCTCCGGCGTTTCGCAAACGATGCCGCCGCCGGTGGGAACACCGTGCTCGGCCATCATCCGTTTCGCCAGATATTCGTAGAGCTTCATCCGCCCACCTCCATCACTTAAGTCTCTTGATCCGGTGGTCAACGCATACGCAAAGCCCGTGAGGATAGCCCCACGGGCTTAGGCCTACTTGGTGATTTTAACACAGGCGGAATCACCTGGACAACTTGTCAAGTAGGTTATACCACCTATTCATCCTTCGCATACCAAATGGGGATAGCGAGCCGCCACTTGGGTGACAAGCTGCGCGGCACGCCCCTCCCGTTCTGCGTCATGGACCCGGCAGGCCGTCAGATGGCTTTGGACGGCGAAGGCCAGGGCGGGTTCCGGCAGGTCCAGGGCCAGATTCAGTCTGGTCAGGATCATACACGCATCGCACCGGTCCGGCGGGGCCAGTTCTGGCGCTGCTGCAGCTCTCCGGGCATAGCAGAAGGCGGCGAGGTGGTCGCCACGGTCCAGGGCGCTCTCGGCGATCCGCACCCACAGGTCATTGCGCTCTGTCATGACTCACGCCGCCCCTCATACTGCTTGACGACGGAATAAAGCCGCTGCGTCGCAATGGCCTCCAGATCTGGAATTCCAGCGCCGATCGCCGCTAACCGTGCGTCTGCCAGGGCACGAAGCGCCCGCCGCCAATCAGACTGCTGCACCGCCGCTTCATACTCCTCCATCTGAATCCGGAACTGCTCTAGTTGTGGCTCGGCGCCGGGCGCCAAAGCCGCTGCGAGTTCTGTTACCCTCTGGTAGTTCCCCTCAAGGGCTGCTGCAACCAGCTTCTCGTTCTCTGCCATGGTCCGTCCCTCCCGTGTCCATCAACCTGACACCAATCAATACGGAAGTGGTGCGCTTAAAGTTCGAACCATTCGATGATAAATTTATTTTGACTGTAGGGATTTTGTCGCGCCCTCAATCGGGCCGCAATGAGCAAAACCCCCCTCTTTCCGGAGAGGGGGGTGACAAAGCCAATCAACGTCCGGCACTTTTTATTCTGCTCCTGCTGGGGTCAGACCTCGACTCTGCTCCTCCAACGACCGCCGCAGGTGGTCTGCCGGATAGCGCACCATGATGATGACCGCGCTGGAGCAGGAGAAAAGCAGTGCCACCGTCCCCAGTGCGAACAGCACCACCGGCGTGGAGTGCTCGTACAGGTAGCCGACCAATGTGGCGCAGACCATGGTGGCGGCGGTTGTGACCGAGCCGACCAGCCCGATAAACTTGCCACGGATCGCATCGGGCGTTACGTCTGCCATGTAGGCCTGGCTGGCCGGGGAGAACATGCTGCTGGAGATGCCGTCCACCATCGAGAGGCCGATGAGCCAATTGGGGTACGGTAGCAGGCCGTAAAAGACGGTCACAAAGGCCGAAATCGCCCCGCCGACGCCAACCAGGAGCGGGCGCCCCACCCGGTCGGCCAGAGCGCCGAAGGGCACCATCAGCAGCACCATGGGCACGGCAAACAGGGTGAAGGAGAGGCTGATCTGCAAGGTAGTGGCGCCGACCCGATTCATGTAGAGCGACCAGATCACGCTGTAGAGGCCGTTCAAATAGGCGAAACCGAAGCCGGGCAGGGCCACGGCCCAGAACGCCGGTGAACGCAGCAGTACGGAGACCGGCAGGTTGCCCTTCGGCGCGGGGGCAGGTGCCAGGGAGCCGGCGTCGTCAGTCTCCTCCTCCGCGGCCTTTTCCTGACGGGCAAGCAGCAGCAGCGGAATGCCAGCCAGCAGACCCAACAGGGCACAGAGGGCGAAGGGAGCCCTGGGGCCGGCCCAACTCTGGGCCAGACCGCCAATCATGGGCCCGAGCAGAATGCCCGCCATGTCAAACGAGTTCAGCATGCCAAAAGCCCGTCCCCGTCGGGACGCCGGCACCAGATCGGCGACATAGGCGCGGGCGGTGGGGCCGAAAGCGGAGGCCCCCAAACCCTCGATCCCCCGCAGCGCCACGTAGTACCAGGGACCACGGTCCAGGAGAAAGAGTGCGGCGGCGATGGTATAAAGCCAGGTGCCCGCCAGCATAACCGGGCGCCGCCCCCAGCGATCGCCCAGGTGGCCCGCATAGCTCTGAAACAGCGCATTGCTCAGCAGATAGGCATTGGTCATGATGGCGATCATCATGGTGTTGAGGCCATGTTGTTCCGCATAGAGCGGCAGAACCGGTGCGATGCCGCCGAAACCGATGCGCACTGCGGCGGTGGCAGCAAAAACCGCCCACAGCGCTGCCCGGGTACGGATACTGGTCAAAGAATCGTCCTCCTACTATGAACAAAGCCGTGATCATTTGGCAAGACATCTTTAACTCTACCATACGGGCAAGCGGTTGGGCAGGGGGTGACGGCCGGGCTCAACTCTCCCCGACCAGGCGGGTACCCGCCTCGGCCAGCAGTTCCTGCCACCGCCGCGCCGTCTGCACCTCCAGGGCCCTCTGTTCCAGCCCGACCACCGCCGGCCCCTCTCCCGCCGCCAGGCGACCGGCGATGGCCCGCGCCACCGTCGGCAGCCAATCGCTCAAGGGCGTCGGCCGCCACCCCAACACCTCTCTGGCCGGGGTCACGTCATAGCGCCAACCGCCAAATAGGCCAGGTACCCGATAGGTGCCGGCGGCGTTGGCCGCCAGGGGGGAATGCGCCAGCATGCGCCGGGGAATCGCGATCAACTCCGGCGTCTCCCGGTCGAGCGCCTCGGCCAGGATCTGGATCCACTCGGGCACCGCCGGGGCCTCCGTCATGGCCAGTTGATATGTCCCGCCAAAGGCCGCTGGATTCCCCAGACAGGCCATCTGGGCGGCCGCTACGTCTCGGGCGAAAACCATCATGTTGTGCCCGGCCAGCGTGATGGCCGGAAAGTCGTCGGGCAGGAGCAGGGGCTGGCCATCCAGGAGCCGCGCCACCCACCAGGAGAGCCGCCCCTGCCGGTCTTCAGGGCCGTAGATGTTCACCGGCCGGAGAATGCTCCACCGGTTACCCAGGATGCCTTCATGCAACAGCAGTTCGGCCTGCCGTTTCTGGTAGACGTACCGAGCATGGGCGTTGTCCCGAAAGTCAGGCGGAACCGCCTGCAGGTCCACCTCTTCCGCACGCAGCTCCGCCCCCTGGCGCGGCTCACCCACGAAGGCGGTACTGGTGAACAGGTAATGCCCCGCACCTTCACCCAGTGCCGCCGCAACCTGCCGAATATGGACGGGCTCATAGGCGATGTTGTCGATCACGGCGTCAAAGCGCTCGCCGGCAAGACTGCTCAACCCCTCCGTAGATCGGTCGGCAGCCACATGGCGTACATCGGACCAGAAGGCGGGCCGGCGTTGCCCCCGTGAAAGAACCGTGACGCCATGTCCAGCCGCCAGAAGCATGGGCACCAAATAGTCGCCAATGCTCCCCGTTCCCCCCAGAACCAGAACCTCCATGGCGATCCCCCTTTATTTCCTTCGATCGCTCTCGCCTGCCTTCGAACCATCTATGTGTAGATTACGTATAGAAGAGTGAAATGGTCAACCCACCCAGAACATGGAAAAGCCTCCGGCTGTGTCAAAGGGGAGCGCTCCGTTACAGACCGTGAAGATATACATAATGCGCACAACCCGTGCTGGGGGCACGGGTTGTGCGCATTCTCAGGAGTGAATCAGATCCCGCCGCCGCCTGCGACCGGACCGCTTCAGCGCTGTGGCCTCGGACTGGGCCGCTGTATCTTCTGTCTGCAGCCCAAAGTAACTCAGGAGCTTCCGGGTGACCTCAGGGGTCAGTGCTTGCTTTCCTTGCTGCACTAGCTCCAACAGGGGCAACGGAATGCCCAACCGGCGCGCCATCCGTGGCATGGAGAAGAAGTCGGGGGCCGCTGACACCGCTAGCGTCAGGAGTTGGGTCGGCCGCTCAGTTTCGCCGCACACCGGTGCGAAGTTCATCCGCTCCGCCAACTGCCGGCGAGCGTCTCGCAGCCCCGGATTCTCCTTCACCGCCCCCGGTCGTCCCAGCAGGAAGTCGACCGAGACGTCGAAGTGGTCCGCGATCGCCAGCAGCAAATCGAACCCCGGTTCCCTCAACCCGCGCTCGTATTGGCTGGCGGCGCCCGGCCGAAGGTTCAGGGCCTTCTCCAGGTCCCGCTGCAGCATGGACCGTTCAGCCCTCAGCTCTCTGAGTCGAGCTCCGAACGTATGTCCCATCCGGCATCCCCCCGGTTCGACCTACCCTTATCGTAGGGAACCGGCCCTTGTTTGTACATATCCAAACTTTCGTACGTATGTCGCAAGCGTTCGTGCTTAGCGGACCTGACCGTCTCCCCGAACCAGATATTTGTAGCTGGTCAATGCGGCCAGGCCCATCGGACCGCGGGCATGCAGTTTCTGCGTGCTGATCCCCACCTCGGCCCCGAAGCCAAACTCGCCGCCATCGGTGAACCGGGTAGATGCGTTGTGATAGACAGTTGCCGCATCGACGGCCGCCAGGAAGCGGTCTGCCGCCTGCTGGTCGGTGGTGATGATCGCTTCGGAGTGGCGTGTACCGTAATGGTCGATGTGGGCCAGGGCTTCATCCAGACCGCCCACGACCCGGACGGCCAGCGACAGGTCGAGGTATTCCGCCTCCCAGTCGGCCTGCGTGGCCGGCTCGGCCCAGGGCACCAGTTCCCTGGTCTCAGGGCAGCCGAAGAGGCGGACGCCTGCAGCCCGCAACTCTTCCGCCGCTGCGGGCAGAAAGGCCGCCGCCACGGTGCGGTCCACCAGCAGCGTCTCGGCGGCATTGCAGACAGCTGGATTGCTGCACTTGGCGTTCAGGATGACGGCCCGGGCCATTGCCAGGTCTGCCCTGCCGTGCACATAGACATGGCAGACGCCGGTCCCCGTCTCGATGACCGGTACCTTGCTCTCCTGAACCACCGTCCGGATCAGTCCGGCGCCACCGCGGGGAATCAGCACGTCCACCAATCCGGCGGCCTGCATCAGTTCGGCGGCCGACTCCCGGGTCGACGGCAGCACCTGGACCAGTTCACCCGGCAGCCCCGCCCGCACCAGACCGGCGGCGATGGCCTCGCCGAACCTGGCGTTCGTGTGAGCCGCCTCTTTCCCTCCCTTGAGCAGCACGCTGTTGCCGGTCTTCAGGCAGAGGGCGGCGGCATCCACCGTGACACCGGGACGGGACTCATAGATCACGCCAATGACCCCCAGCGGCACCCGGACCTGGGCGATCGCCAATCCGTTGGGACGCCGCCATGCCGTCAACTGCTCACCCAGAATGTCGGGCAGGGCAGCGACATCCCGCACTCCCTGGATGATGGCGTTCAGTTTCGCACGGTCCAGCCGGAGACGGGCGATCATGGGTGCGGGGAGCAATGCCGCCGCCGCAAGGTCTGCCGCATTGGCCTCGAGGATGCTGTCGGCTTGTTCCGCCAACGTGTCGGCCACCATAGTCAGGGCCCTGGTGCGGCACTCGGCGGGGGCCACGCCGATGGCCGGCTGAACCTGGCGAGCGCGTAATGCCAATTCCCGGATCATACGCGGTCACCTTCCTTTACGGCCGGCGCTCCGGTCCCCGATGACGCAAACAGCGTGCCCACCGGTTCCCCGGCGATGATCGATCCGATGATCCCCTTCTGCGTCCCGGAGGCCAGGACCACGGGAATGCCCGCCGCCCCACAAATGCGGGCCGCCTGCACCTTGGTCATCATGCCCCCGGTGCCCTGGGTGCTGCCCGGACCGCCGGCGGCGGACTCCAGATCATCGGCCAGGGAGACGTGCTCCAGCGGTCGCAGTTCCGGGTGACGCCGCGGGTCGGCGGGGTAGAAGCCATCCACATCCGAGAGCAGGAGCAGCAGGTCAGCCCTGGCCAGAACCGCCACCAGGGCAGAGAGGGTATCGTTGTCGCCGACCCGGATCTCCTGACTGGTGACGGTATCGTTCTCATTCACGATCGGGACGACCCGCCACCGGAGCAACTGCTCAATGGTAGCGGCTGCCGAGGCCTTACGCTCCTCGTCGGCCACGTCCTGCCCTGTCAACAGGATCTGTCCAACAGCCACACCCACCTCGGCGAACAGCCCTTCATAGCGCTGCATCAGCAGGCCCTGCCCCACAGCAGCCAGGGCCTGCTTGCCGGTTACATCGGTGGGCCGCTCCGCCAGGCCCAACCGCCCCAAACCGGCGCCTACGGCGCCGGAAGTGACCAGAATCACGTCCCTACCTTCGGCGTGCAGATCTGCCAACTGACGGACCAGAGACTCCATGTGCCCCAGGTTCAACCGCCCATTGGGGTGGGTCAGCGAACTGGTCCCCACTTTCACCACGATCCGACGCTTATCCCCCAAATTGCGCATCCCAGGGTCCCTCCTTGGCCGCTAAATAGAAAATCCCCGTCCGAATGCCGGACGGGGTTTGCTTCCCGTGGTACCACCTGGCTGGACCCAGGCCATGGCCGAGTCCGCTCTATACGCTCTGACAAGCGCTCCCGGATGGGTAACGGGCCGGGCGCCCGGGTGACTCGTCGCCACCGGCTCAGGGATGGGTTCGGGATCGGCTACGCGCCTGCATACTCCTGTCCGGACTTGCACCAACCGTCCGGCTCTCTACATCGGAGCAGCGTTCCCTACTGGTTCCCGTCAACACCAATTTTTATTGGATTGATTATAAAATGGCATCCCTGTCGCTGTCAACCAGAGTCGCCTCATCTCCATCATCTAGCAGCCGCTCCAGTACCGGTCCCTCGACGGACTCCACTTCCATCAGGGCATTGGAAAGCCGTCGCAGCGTTCCCTCGTGGGCAGCGACCAGTGCCTGAGCCTGCCGGTATCCTTCGGTCACCAGCCGCCGCACGGCCTCATCCACCGCACAGGCCGTCCGATCGGCCGTAATCCCTACCTCTGCGAGGCCATAGACCACCGACCGCTCGGTCTGGATCGCCACCGGCCCGATCTCCGGACTCATCCCCAGCTCCATCACCATCTGGCGGGCCAGCTCCGTCACCCGCTCCAGATCGTCGGCGCTGCCCGTTCCCACCTCGCCCATTAGACGCTCCTCAGCCGCACGCCCGCCCAGCAGCACGATCAGGCGCTCCATCAACTCGGAGCGGGTCGCCATGTGCTTCTCCTCCTGGGGGCGGTAAAGCACCTGTCCCAGGGAGCGCCCTCTGGCCACCACCGACACCTTATGTACCCGGTCCGCATGGGGCAGGTGACATGAAAGCACCGCATGCCCCGCCTCGTGGACCGCCACCCGCCATCGTTCCGGTGCGGCCAGGCTTCGCCGCAAAGCCGGCCCGCCACCCAGCAACCGCTCATAAGCCTCCAGCATCTCCGCCATGCCGATGGCCTGCTTTCGCCGCCTTACGGTGAGAAGCGCCGCTTCATTCAGCAAGTTGGCCAGGTCGGCCCCGGAAAAGCCACCGGTCATGCCCGCCATGCGGTCCAGCGAGGCGTCTGCCGCCAACCGTTTCCCCTGGGCATGCACCTGAAGGATCTCCAACCGTCCCTGGCAGTCCGGCAGATCCACGCAGATCTGGCGGTCGAATCGGCCCGGGCGCAGCAAGGCCGGGTCCAGAATGTCCAACCGGTTGGTGGCGGCCATGACAATAATGCCCTCGGTGGCCGTGAACCCGTCCATCTCCACCAACAGTTGGTTCAGCGTTTGCTCCCGTTCCTCGCTCCCGCTGCCTGCGCTCACGCCCCGCCGGCGCCCCACCGCATCCAGTTCGTCGATAAAAATAATGCAGGGCGTGGCAGCCCGGGCCTTTGCGAAGAGGTCCCGCACCCGCCCGGCCCCAACCCCGGCAAACAACTCCACGAAATCCGAACCAGCCATGCTAAAGAAGGACGCGCCCGATTCGCCCGCCACGGCCCGGGCCAACAGGGTTTTGCCGGTGCCCGGCGGTCCCCAGAGCAGCACGCCCTTGGGAATGCGTGCCCCTAGCGCCACATAACGCTCAGGACTCCGCAGGAAGTCGACCACCTCGGCCACTTCCGCTTTGGCCTCTGGCATGCCGGCCACGTCCTGCATGCCGATCTGTCGTTCCTCCGGCGTGGCCGTCCGAACCCGGGTCTCAGTGAAATGAAAAGCCTCGCCGGCGCTGTCCCCACCGCCCATCAGCCAGACAGCGCTGCCCAGCATGAGCAGAGGGATCAGCCAGACCAGCAGGCTGCCGTCGCCACCACTTCCCGCCAACGGATCGTATGTAACCTTGACGGCGTTGGCCTGCAACAGCGATTCCAGGGCGCCGTTCTTCTTCGGGATTCGCACGCGATAGATCTCGCCGTCCTGGGCCTGGGCCGTGGCCATGTCACCGCTTAGCGTGACGGCCTCGATTCGGCCGGCCGAGACATCCTGAACCAGTTGGCTGTATGGGCTTTCCTTGGTTTCAGGGGCCCACAGCAGTGCGCCCACCAGTGCAAACCCCAACAGGCTGAACAGCATCAGCAGGGTGAGTCCGCGTGCTCCACTCTGCATATTGCCCCTCCTCCCCGGGATCGCCTTCTGCCCCAATGGTTCAGGTAAGAGAGCATTTCGCAAAAATCCAACACAATCCCTGCCGTAGTCAGGTAAACGTTCGACCAATGAGGGAATCGCCAGGGTGTTTGGTTCCCAAGGCAGTAAACGAAGCCGAGCGCCGCCGCAGCCGGCGGGTCTGTGACGCC
>JBLNEM010000141.1:0-5443 GCA_050262655.1 Mycobacterium leprae
CCAAGGCCCTGGAGATGCACGCCCGTCGCAATCTGTTGACCGAAGAGGCACTCTATGACCTGGGCGACCAGACCTTTTTGGATCTGCTGGCCCGTCTGCCTGGTCCGGCGGTGGCCGGGCAGTTGATCGATGCCGTGGCCAACCGGCGCCTCTTCAAGCGAGCCTACGTGCTTTCCCGAGTCTCGCTGGCTGACGCGCAAGGCGCCTTTGTGACCCGGTACAGCGGCCAGTCCACCGAACGAGAGGCGGCCGAGGAGGCCATTGCGGCCAAGGTCCGGTTGAAACCGGGACAGGTGATCTTCTACTGCCCGAAGGCCTCCTTCTTCAAAGAGATCCGAGTGCCGGTCAAGACCCATGCAGGCACCGGCCCCCTCTACGAACTGGATACCAACGCCGGTGAGGCCGGGGCTCTGGCCCGGCAGTACGAAGACCTTTGGCGCGCCTATGTCTTCTGCCCGGCGGAGAAGGTAGCCGCCGTCCGCAGGGCCTGCGAGCAGCTATTCGGCTACCGCAGCGAGTTCGAGGAATGAAAAAGACGGCAGGGCACAAGCCCTGCCGTTTGCGTTTTTCCTCATGACTCCGGTTAACAGGCCGCCACGGAATCGACTGGCTCCGGTGCGGCTACCAGCGGCAGTTCGAACCAGAAGGTGGTCAGGCCATCATGGCTTTCGGCCCCGATCCGGCCGCCCTGGGCTTCAACCAACTGCTTGGCAATGGCCAGGCCCACTCCCACGCCGCTTACCCCCGACTGCCTGGCGGTGCTGCCCCGATAGAAGCGCAGGAACAGGTGAGGCAGGTCCTCCGGACTAATGCCCGGCCCGGTGTTGCGGCAGACAAAGCGATAGGCCTGCCTGGTAATGCCGGTTTCGACCCAGACTTGCCCGCCCTCGTTGGCGTATTGGATCGCGTTATGCAGCAGGTTCCGCATCACCTGCGAAATAGCGTCCGCGTTGACGGCCACCGGAGCCTTCCCGCCAAAGGACGTGGAGACGGTGATGTGCCGCGTTTCGGACATGGGCCTGATCATGCGCACCAGGTGGTCTACCAGCCCGTCCAGGCAGGTGGGGACCAGATCACGCATGGCGTGCGGCATCTGGCAGAAAGCGTCCACCCGGGCTAACTGGTACAGTGGCTCCATGAGCCGGGTAAGCCGTAACACCTCGGCAAGCGCCTCATCAAATGCGTTCGGGTCCGGGTCAATCACCCCGTCCCGGAGCGCTTCCAGATAGCCCTGCAGGTGTGTCAGCGGCCCCCGCAGCTCGTGGGCCAGATGGTGCACCTGCTCTTTCCGGTTTTGATCGGCGCGCTCCAGCGAGGTCACCACCGATTCCAACCGCTTAACCAGGTCGCCGGAAGTTTGCGGCGGGTGATCCGATGCCGATAATCCCAGCGGCAGATTGGCAGCCCTCTGCATGGCCAGATCCAATGAGCGGTGCGCTGCCACGACGATCATCGTAGTGATCAGGGTCGCGACCAACAATGCCACCCCAAACCCGGCTGCAATGTAGAAGCCGGGGAAGGCCGCATCGAAGGCCTCTACGTGCGAACCATGAGGTAACACGTCCAGTGCTGCAATCTGTTCCCGCACCATGGCGCGTAAAATGAGTGCGCTGATCAGGAATACCAGCGATGTGGGCAGCACAAGCGCCACCCAGGCATGCCAGGGCCGTTTGCCAAGAGCCTGTCTCATCCTACCCATTCTTCCCGTCCCGCCTCGCGGAACTTATAGCCAACGCCGCGGATGGTCAGCAACCGCTTGGGCCGCGCCGCATCGGCTTCGATTTTCTGGCGTAGCTTGCCAATATGCACATCAATGGTCCGGTCCACCACAAAGGGCGTCTCCGTCGGATAGATGCGGGTCAGCAGTTCCTCACGGGAGAAGACCCGGCCGGGGAACTCCATGAGGGTTGACAGCAGCTTGAACTCGAAGGCGGTGAGGCTGACCGGGTTGCCATCGACCCGCACCGCATGGCGGTCCCGTTCCAACTCCACGCCGTGCAGCGCCAGTCGAGGCAAGCGCTCCTCCACCTTGCCGGAACGCCGCAGCACCGCCCGCACCCGCGCCACAAGTTCGCGGGGGCTGAACGGCTTCACCATGTAATCGTCGGCGCCTAGTGCCAGCCCAGCCAGTTTGTCCTCTTCGGTCGCCTTGGCCGTCAGCATCACGATGGCTACATCGCCCTTTTCCCGCAACCGCTCGCAAATGTCGAAGCCGGA
The DNA here is from genome assembly GCA_050262655.1 of Mycobacterium leprae. Classification (GTDB taxonomy): domain Bacteria; phylum Bacillota; class Sulfobacillia; order Symbiobacteriales; family Symbiobacteriaceae; genus DASXVX01. The sequence continues at coordinate 2,218 of JBLNEM010000141.1, forward strand.
AGCATCGGGCAGCATCACATCAAGCACCACCAACGCCGGTCGGTGCTGGCGCATATGCTCCTGCGCCTGGCTGCCACTGGTTGCCGTAACGACGCGGAACCCGTCTCGCTCCAAGTACAAAGCGATCAGTGAGACGATCTTCGGATCGTCATCCACAACCAGAATGGTCGGTTCCTGGGCCATACTGGTACCCTCCTTTGGGAATTAGCCACATTCCCTCTATACCAATACGTTACAAACATTAAAGATTCCTACCTGTGAGTGCAAAAGTCGATACATTTTTATAAAGCGATGCGATCACGTTCGGTAGAATCCGACAAGAGAATGTTAAGCTACATGGTCAACTCCACACGGCACATGGCCCCCGCCTCCTCGAACAGCAGGTAACAACCGAGTGAAGGGAAAAAAGCCCCCGGCCAGCAGAGCGCTGGTCGGGGGTGTCATCTCTTCATCGAATGCCTACTCGCTAAGCTGGACAACGGTCACCCCGTCGCCGCCTTCACCCATGCCGCCCAGCCGGTGGGAGACGATCCGGGTATCGCCCTTCAGGAAGTCGGTAATCGCCTTCCGCAGGGCGCCGGTACCCTTGCCGTGAATGATGCGGACAAAGGGCGCTCCCGCCAGCACCGCGTCGTCCAGGTACTTATCCACCTTCTCCAGCGCCTCCTGCACCATCAGGCCGCGCAGGTCGAGTTCGGTGGCGATCTCCTGGGCCTTGGCCGCTGCGGCTGCACGGCCGGTAGAGCGCTGGCCGTATGCGCCGGGGCGCTTTGCCTTCTCGGACTTCTCGGCCTCTTCCGGCGGCCGGGCCAGATCCAGTAGGGAGACCGTAACCTTCATGATGCCGGCCTGCACCAGCACATTGCCCGACGGGTCCGGTTCGGCCAGGACATAGCCCTTCTGTCCCAGCGTCGTGATCAACACCTCGTCGCCCAGTTTCAGCCCCTTGGGCGCTTCGCCCCGCGGCCGGTTCTCAGGCTCCGGTCCAAGCTCATCCAGATCACGGCGGGCTTGCGAAATGCGCTTGCGGGCCGACTGGATCGCCTGGTTGCGTTCGGCTTCCCGCTGCTCCTTCAGGGCGGCCTTCAGTTCCTGGACCACTTCCTCGGCTTCTCGTCTGGCCTGCGTCAGGACGGCGGTCGCCTGGGTCCGGGCCTTCTCCAGCATGTCGTTCACTTTCTGGTTGGCCTGGGCAGTCTTGCGCTCATACTCGGTGCGCATGCTCTGCGCTTCACTCCGCAGGCGGGCGGCCTCCATACGTTCCTTCTCCAGTTCCGCACGGGTCGCATGAATGCCGGCGATCAGGTCCTCCACCTTCTCCTGATCCTGCGTCAGGAACTGGCGGGCCCGTTCCACAATGTGGCCGGAGAGCCCCAGCCGGCGGGAGATCTCAAACGCGTTGGAGGAGCCCGGCACGCCGATTAACAGCCGGTAAGTCGGCCTGAGCGTCGCAATGTCGAATTCCACCGAGGCGTTCTCGACCCGCGCCCGGGTGTAGGCAAAGGTCTTCAGTTCGCTGTAGTGGGTCGTGGCAATGGTGCGGGCGCCGCGGGCGTGCAGGTGCTCCAGGACCGACATGGCCAGGGCCGCGCCCTCGTTCGGGTCGGTGCCGGCGCCCAACTCATCCAGGAGGACCAGCGCCTTGCCCTCCAGGTTATCCATGATCCGGACGATATTGGTCATGTGACTGGAGAAGGTCGAGAGCGACTGCTCGATCGATTGCTCGTCGCCCACGTCCACGAAGATTTGATCGAAAATGCCCATCCGCGTGCCATAGCCGGCAGGCACGTGCAGACCGGACTGGGTCATCAAAACGAAGAGGCCCATGGTCTTCAGGGTGACCGTCTTGCCGCCGGTATTGGGACCCGTGATCACCAGGGTGTCAAAGCTGATGCCCAGGTGCACATCGATCGGCACGACCGCGCCCTTCAGCAGTGGATGCCGTCCCTTGCGGATTTCGAGCATCGCCTCTCGCTCCAGTTCCGGCTCCACACAGTCCAGGTCCAGCGAAAGCTTCCCCTTGGCGGAAGCAAAGTCGATTTGGGCAAAGGCCCGCAGCGAGTCGGCCATGCTGTCGGCATCGGCTGCAAGCATCCGGCTCAGGACGGTCAGGATGCGGATGATCTCCTCCCGCTCCGCCAAAGCCAGCTCCTTCAGTTCGTTGTTCATCTCCACCACGGCAATGGGTTCGATGAAAACGGTGGAGCCGCTGCTCGACTGGTCATGAATAATCCCGGGCACCTGACCCCGATATTCGATCTTCACCGGCACCACATAACGGTCATCGCGAATGGTAATGATCGGTTCCTGCAGATACTTCGCCCCGGGCCCCCGCACATAGGAGTCCATCTTCTCCTTCAGGCGGCCCTGGAGGATGCGCGCCGTGCGGCGGATCTGTCCCAGCGCAGGGCTGGCCTCGTCCCGCACCTCCCCATTCTCCCCGATGGCCCGCCGAATTTCGGCTTCCAGGCTCGTGAAGGGGCCGATCATGTTGGCGATGGCGGCCAGAATCGGGGCATCATCCTTATGTTCCGTCAGGAATTTCTTCAGCCGTCGGCCGTTTGCCGCGGTATCCGCCACATCCAACAGTTCGTGCGGCTCCAGCATTCCGCCCCGAATGGCGCGCTGCAGCGCTGAGCGCAGATCATGCAGACCGCCCAGCGGAATCGAGCGACCGCCGATATAGAGGTTGCGTGCCTCGCCGGTCTCGGCCAACCGGTGCTGTACTTCCAGAAAATCGGCGCTGGGGGCGATCTCCTCGCAGATCTCCTTCCCCACCGTAGTGGCCGCACGAGCGGCCAGCAGCTCTTTTATCTTGGCGAACTCCAGCGTTCGCAGCGTACGTTCATCCATAGTTTATCTCCTTGAATTACGGGCAGATTTTCTGCCACGGATTACATGCTCGGAACCAGATTTTCGCCACGGATTACACGGATTTCGCGGATTAAAACAGCGAGCAACCTGATGCCTGGGATCCATGCTCAGGTGCCAAACATCCGTGTCCGTCCGTGAAACCAGCATGGTGCTTCGCACCAAAATCGCAGGTGAAAAGTGAACAACGGCGGGAGCGCCATGGTTCTTCCTGTCTCCCAATCCGTGTAATCCGCGAAATCCGCGGCAATGTCCCATTTCCCAGCGAATGGTGACCGGTACCCGCGTTAGTCATGTCTCCCGTGAGATCCGCGACAAAAAACAGCATAATGCGAAGCGCCCACCGGGAATATCT
>JBLNEM010000142.1:0-13060 GCA_050262655.1 Mycobacterium leprae
TTTCGTCAGCAGTTGGTTCAGGCGCAGGCCGGAGAACTGAATCAGCGGATCGAGCAGGCACTCCATGAAATTGGCTCGCTGGGAGCAAGGTTGGCTGTTACCCAGTCGTTGGCCGACCTGAAGCGGTACCGTCAGGCCGTGGGCATGCTGCTTCACGACTTGACCAGCCATACGCTCCAGGTCCAAACCGAAACGGACTGGGATGCGCAAACATGGGAGCAGCGGAGCATGGTGATCCTGCGGAGGGTGAACGAGGAGCTGGAAAACCTGACGAGCATGATCCTGGCTGAAGAAAAGGATCATCTCGCCATCCTTGCCAAAATTGATGAGATCAGAGGCCTGCTGTTGGATATGCGGATGTAATTGGGCCCTTCATCTCGTCAAAAATCGAGTCCCGTTGCGCCATGCAGATGGCTCTAACGGGACTCTTTCTCATTTTCCAGTACTTGACAGGCACACGGCAGAAACAGTATATTATATACAGTACAGGAAGTAATTCTCAAATGCACAGCGGGAGGGCAGCGATATGGGCCTTAACCTGTGGGGGTGGAAAAACCGGGCAAAGCAAAGCCAGCTTCCAGTCCCAGCCGGGTGCGCTCGGTTAGATGAGGCGCTCTTGCTGGGGCTTATTCAGCGTGTAACGGAACTCACGTCCGGGTTGAAAGAGATCAGCAGTATCGCCGCCGGCCTTGGGCGGGAAGGTGAGGTGCTGGCCGACCGGTTGCTGCACCTGCCCGGGGGCCAGTTCGATCGGGCCGTCACAGCGGAGGAACCGGCGGAGCTCATGCAGCAGATTGCCCGGTATGCAGAGCAACTGTCGGGCAGTGCGGACAGGCAGAGCACAGATCTGTTGGAAACCGGACTGAAACTGCAGGAATCGGCGGCCTGGGCCAATCAGATTCGGAAGCTCGTCGCCGAGGCGGAAAACCGGGTAGGGGTCGTGCCACAACTGCGGCAGGCGACCGCCTTTCTCGGCCAACTGTGCGGGGTGCTCCGGGCGGCAGAGGAGGACACAAACCATGCACGCACGGAGGCCAAACGGAACACAACGGTTCTGGATCAACTGGCTGCCACGATTGCACAGACACTGGCGGCGGTTCAACAGTTGGACGGGCCCGACGGTCAAGAGACCACGGTCGATTTGGCCAGGGCCGTCAGGCAAAAGGCGCGAGCCAGCATTCAAATCGCCGTCACCGCTGCGGCGCTGGCCACCGATGCGACGGAACTAAAGCGTCTGCTGGACGCCCTGGCCAGTGAAGGGACAGCCGCCACGTTACCCTGAGGGTGGGGGTGGGAACATGCCGCACAAACTGCATGTTGCTCGAGTTTACCGCCCGAATGCACCGCCGGACGGGGGTTCATTACATATCGCCCTGGTGCTGTCGGGCGCCGTCGCACTGGGCAGTTTTGAGGCTGGCGTTCTTTATGAGCTGCTGATGGCGATCAAGTCCGGCGCGCCGCTCACCATCGATATTGTGGTTGGTTCTTCGGCAGGGGCATTGGTCGGGGCCATGACCACCAAGTGCCTCACCACCGGAGCGCCCTTTGAGAACGTTATGCCCCAGTGGACCGAATTCACCCTGCAAGAGCTGACTTCGATCTACGAGACCAGGGAGCAGGCCGAGCAGCGTGGTGAGCAGTTGGATCGGGGGGTGCTCTCCTCCGAGTCGATTCGCCAGTTGTTGCGGGAGTATCTCGTGAAGGAACCGGTTGAGCGCAATTTCCAGCCTGTCCATCCGGCCGACCGCGTCTCCCTGACCATGGCCATAACCAATCTGGATGGGCTCCCGCTGACGGATGAAGCGCAGCAGGCCCATCGTTTTGCCGAAGCGGTCACCTTTCGGTTCATGCCGCCGGAGCCAGACCGGCTGAATCAGAGCCCATACCCGCCGGCGATCTGGGAGCGGGTAGCGGACGTCTGTCGAGCCAGTTCTGCCTTCCCGGGCGCGTTTGACCCGGTCTCCCTCAAGTGGATCGACCGGATCCGGGCGCCGGGACTGGTGGAGGAGTGTTGGGAGAACGACGCGCTGCACCAGCGGCTGGATGAGTTGGACCCCACCTTGCAGCCGAAAATGCGCTACGCCGATGGCGGAATCCTGGACGACCATCCGATGGAGCGTGCCATCAAGGAGTTGCCCTTTGTCATGGGCGGCGACGAGATTGCCGACCGAGAGAGACTGGTCTATGACCCCCGCCGCTGCGTCCTGTTCGTTGAGCCGGTTCCGCCCGTGACGAGTATGGAGGCTTTGCGGGCCGGGACACCCCAAACCTGGCTGGCGGCTTTGGGGCGTGCGGCCAGGCTCTGGACCCTGGGGGCATCTCCGATCACCAGTGCGAGACGGTTGCTTGCTGCGAACAAGCGGCAGGAACGGCTGTTTCAGTTCCTGAGCGACCTGGCCCGGCGTATGGCGGAAGAGGGCGACATGCCGGAAGTGAGCAGGGCTCTGCGCCAGTACCAACTCATGTATCCGGGGTTGGACGTGCTGCAGCGGGTGGGCACCACAGACGACGAGGGGGACGAGAATCTGGGACTGCTCGACCCGGAGCTGTATCAGGCGGCTATTCATGCGTTCTACCGTTGGCTGGTGAGCGACTGGCAGTACGACGCCGACCAGCAGTGGCTGAGGACACATGCCTCCGGCCGCCTGAAGGAGTCGCACAGCAGCGTTCAGAGTGCGCTGGCCGAGTTGCGGGAGGCCTACATGGCGCTGGAGGGACTCGATCCGAACCGTCCGTACCGGCACCAGGCCGTGCTGGAAGAGGTACACATTGAGCTGGCGGAAAGCCTCGGCCTGGCGCAACCCTGGATTGCCTTGCAGCGGATCACACCGGAGGACCCCAAGCAAATGCTGAAGGGCGAAGGAATCGCTCACTTCGGGGGGTTCTTCTCCCGTGAGTTCCTTCGCCATGACTACGAGGTGGGACGCTACTACGCTTATCTGTGGTTGAAAGAGGTCGTGCCCGGCTTCGTCCCACCCGAAGGTACCCCCAGCCTGCCCAAAGTGGACGGGGGACTCGATGTCCGGTTGCTCTGGCAGAATCGGGCGCCGCTGTGGCGTTGTGCCGGCCGTCTGGTGGCCGTGTTGTTGGAGGCCATGGGCCTGCGGTACGCCAGCGACGGGCAGCTGATGATGAAGCTGCTGGGGTGGTCCCTACTGCTGTCGACCATCCACGCGATCGTGCTCTGGATCGGCGCCTGGGTGGGGTGGGTCACCTTCCCGACCCAATACCAGTCGATCCGCTTCTGGCTCCTGGCCGGGAGCGGCCTGTTCCCGCTCACGTTGGGATTGTTGCTCGGCCTGACCCTGAGAATCCGCCCCCTTCAAGCGGTATGGCAGTATTTCACCCGTTCCCGCCATGCCCCTCATACCACAGGTGGGTCAGCACCCACCGGTCGTTGATCCATTCGAAGCGGACGCCTCTCTTCGGTTGGTTGCCGCCCGGGTCCAGTACGAAGGCTCCCGGCCCCGCCGAAGCGACTCTCCAGCCCTGGCGCCGGGGTTTCTGCGCCAGGGCCTTTTGTGCATCGTCCAGGGAGACGGATTCGGCCAGGTAACCTTCGGCTCCGGCCGGGCTGCCGGTGCTCAGATAGTGCACCAGGCGCACCAGGCTGCCATAGGGTCCCGGTTCTTCACGCCAATTCTGCAGCACAAACTCGTCGCCCTTTCGGCTCCACTGTTCGGCAAACCAGCGGGTGCTCTGCGCTCCCTCGACAAAGTAGCCGGATAGCCAGTCGGTGCTTCCTCGGGAGGAGTTCCGGACCTGAAACGATGCCCCGCCTGTAACCGGCAGCAAGACATGGCTGTCGGTGTACCGCCAGACCCCATCCCACGGGGCCCAGGCTACCGACCAGACATTGCCTGCCAACCGCAGCAGTTGGACCTCTTCGGCAGGACCACCCCACGGGACGCCGACCAAATTCAGCACCACCAGCAGTTCAGGGGAATCGCCGGATCCAAGCTGGCGCCCCGTCAGGAACCCGCCTCTGCAGCCCTCCTGGCAGCCTAGTCGTCCCAACCGCTCGCGGCGGTCTGCCGTGATCTGGGCCGGCAACTGAGGGTAGAGTTGGCCCTGCCAGTTCCACCCGTCGTGCCAGAACAGCGCCTGCGCCACTGGCAGTGACGCATCGGGGCCGAACTGGCATAACAGCAACGCCAGGTCCCCCGGGGGGGCCACGCATCTGGCCGCCAGATTGGCGGCTGCCAGGGAGAGTCCCGTGCGGGGAACTTCGGATACGGCCTCATCGAGTGCGTAATCCTGGAGGGCTGCGCGGATGCTCTCGATCCCCCGCTTCGCATAGGGGGTGTTGCCGGGACCGGCGGCAGCCGGCTGGGCGGCAGACGCCACCGGTGCCGGCACTTCAGCGGTGGAGGGCTTTACGTGGCCGCAACCCATGATGATCAGCAGCAGTAGAAGAATGGCAGGCAGCTGAAAGTGAAACAGGGTGATCCCTCCTGATTCACGGTTCGTGGGGAGGTACAGGCGCATGAAACGTCGAATGCCGATATACATCCCTTAAACGGCTCTACCGGCAGCGGAGGAGGAGAAAGGATCTTGTCACTCACGATCTATCTGAACGGTCAGTTCTTGCCCTACGAAGCAGCATCGATTCCTGTCGAGGACCGTGCTTTCTTACTCGCCGACGGGATCTACGAAGTCGTGCGTGTCTACGGTGGACAACCGTTCGAGATGCAGGCCCACCTGAAACGGCTGGTGCGCAGCTGCACGGAGATCCGGTTGCCGGAGCCCGACATCGCCGAACTGGAGCGGGTCGCACGCGAACTGCTGGTTATCAATAACCTGTCCGAAGCGACTATCTATATGCAGATTAGCCGCGGCGCCTACAATCCGCGCGTCCATGCCTTCCCGAGCGGACCCATCCAGCCGACCGTCCTCATGATTGCCCGCAACATCAATGCGGCAGCCTCCAGCCACCTGCGTGAAGCGGGGGCCAAGGCAGTGACCGTACCCGATCAGCGCTGGGCCCGCTGCGACATCAAGAGCGTAGCCCTGCTGCCCAACGTCCTTGCGAAGCAGCAGGCGTCGGAAGCAGGCGCCTATGAGGCCATCTTCGTGCGAGACGGGTTCGCCATCGAGGGTTCCAGCTCCAACTTCATGGCCGTGATCGACGGCGAAGTCAGAACGTACCCCCTGTGCAACTACATTCTGGGTGGTGTCACCCGCAACGTGGTGCTCCGGCTGGCCCGTGAGTTGGGCTATCCGGTGCGGGAAGAAGGAATCCCGGTGACACAGCTTTCACGGTGCAGCGAAGCCTGGGTCACGTCCACCACGTCGGAGATCACGCCCATCGTGCAGATCGACGGTCTGACGATCGGCGATGGCCGGCCTGGTCCCGTCGCTCGGGCGCTGGCTGAGGCCTTCAATAAACTTAAGTAGGTTCGCAGCAAACCCGTCGCACGTTCGAGCGACGGGTTTTTTGCGCAACCATTGCCTACTGGTTAGGGTGAAGGAGGGGCAGAAGATGCGACGGATCGGTATTCTGACGGGCGGCGGCGACGCACCCGGGCTCAACGCGGTGATTCGGGCGGTGGTGCGACGGGCCACCCAACATGGTTTCGAAGTGTTTGGCTTTCAAGACGGGTTCAAGGGTCTGGTATTGGGGCAGAGCCGGCTGCTCACGGCAGAGACCATTTCGGGCATCCTGCCGAGGGGCGGCACCATTCTGGGCACCACCAACCGCGACAACCCCTTTGCCTTTCAGGGGCGGGACCGGGTCGACGATTGCTTGGCGGTGGTGCGAGAGTTGGGCCTTGAAACCATCGTCGTGATCGGTGGCGACGGCACCATGGCGATCGCCAGCGAAATCGAAACCAGGGGCATTTCCACTGTGAATGTGCCCAAAACGATCGACAACGACCTCGCCGCCACGGATCAGACATTCGGTTTTGACACGGCGGTGCGCACGGCCACCGAGGCGCTGGACAAACTGCACAGCACCGCCGAAGCGCACCACCGAATCATGGTGTTGGAGGTCATGGGGCGTTACGCCGGATGGATTGGACTGGCGTCGGGCCTGGCCGGCGGTGCCGATGCCATTCTGATTCCCGAAATCCCGTTCCGGGCCGAAGCCGTAGCCCGTCAGGTGCGACGGCGGTGTCAGGAAGGGAAGCCGTTCAGCATCGTGGTCGCAGCCGAAGGGGCCCTCACGCCCGAGGGGGAGAGGGTATTCCGGCAGGATGGCGTTGGTCGGCAGAGTTCCCCACGGCTGGGCGGGATTGGGCAAGTCGTGGGCGAGCAACTGGAGAGTTTGACGGGTGTCGAGACACGGGTGACCGTGCTGGGTCACCTCCAACGGGGCGGCAGCCCCACCGCCTATGACCGAATCCTGGCCACTCGCTACGGCGTGGCCGCCGCCGACCTGGCGGCGGCAGGCAGGCGGGGCCGCATGGTAGCCCTGCGGGGCTCCGACATCGTCGACGAAAATCTGGCGCTCACGGTGGGGAAGCGGCGGTTGGTGGACCCGGCCGGCGAGATGACTCAAGTAGCCCGCGCCGTGGGCATCGCCTTCGGCGACGAACCCTGAGCAAAAGGATGCCCTGACATCACGAGGCCCCCCCTGAACTTGACAGGGGGGGTCTTTCGTCCTGCAGTCCGCACACAAAATTCGCTTGCAGAATCTGGATAAATCTGGTAGTATAAAACTACCACATATTGGTAGATGGGCCAAAAGGGGGAAAGCAAATTGACTGGCACCATGGGCGAAAGGCTTGCCTGGGCTCGCAACCAGCAGGGGCTTATCCTGCAACAAGTCAGCGACCGCAGCGGGTTGGCCATCGGGTACATATCACAGCTAGAGAAAGGTGCAAAGCTCAACCCAACCATTGATGCACTCTACCGTTTGGCCAAGGCGCTGGGGGTAAGCGTCGCGTTCCTGCTGGGGGAGGTGCAGGCCCCGCCGTATGACGACGAGGCAGGCGCCACGCTGGTAGGCGGCCAGGCGTGGATCATCGGCCAGCGTTTTGCTCGCCACGTGGCTGCGCTCACCAGGGTGGAGAAGGAGAACCTCCAGTTGCTCACCGTCGAAGCGCGGTTTGCCAAGGTAGTCGACTTCCTGTGTGAGCAGTTCGCCACCACATTCACCCGGCCAGTCATTGCCTTCCAACTGGGGCTGTCAGTGCGCAGCCTGAATGACATCCTGGAGCGCGACTGCGAGGTCGGACCCATGGTGCTCAGCCAAATGGTCATGATCACCGGCATCCCGACGCAATTCTTCACGCACGGCCTCATGGAAGCACCTGCCGACTCGACCAAGCTGTCGCCAGCGCAGGTGATCCAGTACATGGAGCCCCTCACGGTTGCGGCGGAGTTCCATGTTACCCCGGAACAGTTGGTAACGCTGATCCGCAACTTCGCAGACGGGCGATAGGTGCGAGCGAGACGACGGCCCCCGCACGAAAGCGTGCCGGGGCCTTTTCGCGTGGCTACATTGCATACTTGGTATGACATAGACACATTTAAGGAATGGAAGGGATACTGAGTTCAGTGGTTAACTATACGTGTGTACATGCTCAGTGAGGTGGATCACATGTTGAAGACCATTTTGTTTGACCTGGACGGCACGCTGCTGCCCATCAACACAGATGAGTTTGTCCGTGTTTATATGAAGGAGCTTGGTCGCCACCTGGGACACCTGGTGGAGCCAGAGAAGTTGGTGCGGCTGGTCTGGGGCTCGACCATGAAGATGATCGAGAACACAGAGCCAACACGGACCAACGCCGATGTCTTCTGGGCGGACTTCCTCCCAAACATGGGGCGGGAGCAGGCGGAACTGATGCCGGTGTTCGATGAGTTCTACCGTCTGCGGTTCCCGGAGCTGAAAACGGCCTGCCCCGGGCTGCCCGGAGTGGGCAAGGCGGTTGTGGAAGCAGCGTTGGCTCAGGGCTATGAGATCGTGCTGGCCACCAACCCGCTCTTTCCCCGGATGGCGATCGAGGAGCGGATGCGCTGGATCGGGGTCCTGGACAAGCCCTGGCGCCTGGTCACCACGTACGAAGAGATGCACGCCTGTAAGCCGCAACCGGCGTACTACCAGGAGGTTTTGCATAAAATCGGGCGGAGACCCGAGGAGTGCATGATGGTGGGGAACGACGTGGATGAAGATGGGATCGCGGAGAAACTGGGCATTCCCGTTTTTTATACCACAGACTTCCTTATAAACCGCTCGAGCCGTGAATTACCCCCTCACCGCACAGGTAGCCTCGCTGATTTCCAAAAGCTGTTAGAAGAGGGTTTGGGGTAGACTGGCCGCCTGACTAGGTAGAAGACGGTACAAAGGTATGGCACCAATAGCTCATTTCGGGTCCACTTATGCCCTTTCATGGGTTTACCGGAACCGGCTGCTACGTTGACTCTCCAAGAAACGGAACAGTATAATGGTTGTTGGCTGTTTGTTCGGGTACAAGACTATATTTTCTTCGTATTTATAGGGTAGAGGGAGGTGGATTTGATGGCAGAAAACACCGTCCAGGAACTGGATTGGCTCAACGATCCGGTGGTCGAGTCCGACCTGGAGGTTAACCAGAACGTCATCGTCGGCAAGCTGCCGGATGTGGTCCAGAAGGTGTTGGGTTGGGGCTTCGGCAACTCGACCTGGCCGCTGGGCTTCGGTATCGCTTGCTGCGCCATCGAGATGATGGCTGCCTGCGCTTCCAAGTACGACATCGCCCGCTTTGGCTCTGAGGCCATGCGCGGTACGCCGCGTCAGGCTGACCTGATGTTTGTCGCCGGCACGGTGAATGAGAAGATGGCTGTTGTGGTGCGTCGTCTGTACGAGCAGATGGCAGAGCCCAAGTTCGTCATCGCGATGGGCGCTTGTGCTTCCAACGGTGGACCTTATTGGGACGCCTACAACGTAGTGGATGGCGTGCACAAGGTGGTTCCGGTGGATGTTTACGTTCCCGGTTGCCCGCCTCGGCCTGAGGCGCTGCTCCAGGCGCTGTTGGAGGTCCAGGAAATGATCAAAACGGGTAAGCGGGGCCTGATTACCCAGGGGTAAGACAAGGCAGGGCCGCCGCCCTGCCTTGTCTGCCGTTTTTCAACAGTCCAGGGGCTCTTCTCCAGGAATGGGGGGCTGTCCCGGACCAGGTCTGTCTTCAGAGAAAGGAGACGCGACCCAGTGACCTACTCTTATGTAGACATCATAGCGACGATCATCGTCGCGGTAGGTTTCACCCTACTGAACTACGGCATCGTCAAGCTGCTGTCCCCAAGCAACCCGAACCATGGCGAGAAGCTGGAGACGTACGAATGCGGTGAGCTCCCCTTCGATGACGCACTCGTTAACTTCAATATCCGTTACTACGTCTTCGCTCTGACCTTCTTCGTCTTCGACATGGAAGCCATTTTCCTTTATCCCTGGGCCATTGTGTTCGGTCAGATGGGCGTGGCTGCGCTGATGGAGATGTTCTCTTTCCTGGCGGTTCTCGCCATTGGCCTTTTCTACGCGTACAAGAAGGGCGTTCTGCACTGGGTGTAGTCGCCACCACGCAGGGTAGTAACCAGGGGGTGAGTCCGTTTGGACTTTTTGCAGGAAAAGTTTCCGGGAGCCCAGTTTAGCACCCAGGTGAATGGCGACACGGAGGTACTGGTCAGCAGTGATGAGTACCTGGCGGTGGTGAAGGCTTGCCACGACGCCGGCTACAAGTTCTGCTCCGTGGTCTCCGCTATCGACTGGACCGACCGCCTTACACTGGTGTCCAGCCTCTGCCGCATTGACCCGGCGGAAGTCAACACCAGGAGCATTCATGTGAAAGTTGATCTGCCTCGCACCGATGCTCGGATTCCCAGCATCGTGAGTCTTTATCCCGGTGCCAACTTCCATGAGCGGGAGACCTATGACATGTACGGGATCCGGTTCGAGGGCCATCCCGACCATCGTCGGATCCTCTTACCTGATAACTGGCAGGGTGGCTATCCGCTGCTGAAGGATTTTGTCGACCAGCGGCCCAAGCGCCCGCGCATCGTGCGGTACCGCATTGCAGAATAGGCCGGGTGCGGAGGTGTAATCGGTGGAACAGACCAGAGAACTATTGGTAAACATGGGTCCCCAACACCCGGCTACTCACGGCGTACTTCGCCTGATGATGAAGCTGGACGGCGAAAACTGCACGTGGTGCATGCCGGACGTTGGGTACCTGCACCGCTCTTTTGAGAAGCTGTGCGAGCAGAAGACCTACAACATGGTGATCCCCTTCACGGATCGCACGGACTACGTGGCGGCCATTCTGAACGAAATGGTCTACGTGGAAGCCGTAGAGAAGCTGTTCGGCGACGCCGTAGTGGTGCCGGAGCGTGCGCAGTATATTCGGGTCCTCATGGCAGAGGCCCAGCGTATTTTGTCCCATCTGATCGGCCTGGGTCCGTGTGCCATGGACCTGGGTGCCTTTACCCCGTTCCTCTACGCCTGGCGTGATCGGGAGAAGCTCTACTCGATCTTCGAGCGGATCACGGGCGCCCGGCAGCTCTATAACTACCTCCGAATCGGCGGCGTCCGCAACGATCTGCCGGAAGGCATTATCGGCACGCCGAACGACGGTGAGGAACTGGCTGATAAGACGTTCTGGGGTTTCATCAACTACTTCGACAGCTATGTATATCCGCAGTGGATGGGCCTGGTGACTGACAACCGGATCTTCCAGTGGCGGACGCAGGGCGTCGGCAAGCTGAGCTCCCAGGATGCGATCGCTTACAGTGCCTCCGGCCCGGTACTCCGCGGCTCGGGCGTCAAGTGGGACCTGCGGAAGAACCTGCCCTACTCCATCTACGACCGGCTTGAGTTCGACATCCCGGTTGGCAAGGAGAACGGCGACTGCTTCGACCGGTGGTCTGTCCGTATGGAAGAGATGCGGCAGTCCTCCCGGATCATGAAGCAGTGCCTCACCTGGTTGGCTGAGAACCCCGGCGAAATTCAGGGCAAGGTGCCCCGCATCCTGAAGCCGCCGAAGGGCGAGGTCTACCACCGGATCGAAGGTGCCCGTGGCGAGATCTCGGTCTACCTGGTCTCCGACGGTAGCGCCAACCCGTTCAAGGTCAAGTATCGCAGCCCATGCTTCACCCACCTGCAGCTGATGCCGCTGCTGGGGCCGGGGCACAAGGTCGCTGACGTTGTGGCCATTATCGGCTCGATCGATATCGTCCTTGGGGAGGTGGACCGGTAACTATGGTTCAGTGGTGGCACAGCCTTCCCCCAATGGCTCAGACCTGGCTGCTAGGCTTCGGCAAGGCTACGCTGATTCTCGTGTGGGGCCTGCTCAACTTCCTGGTGGCCATGATGCTGGAGCGCAAGCTCTCGGCCTGGATGCAGAACCGGGTCGGTCCGTGGCGTGCCGGTCTCCATGGCTGGCTGCAGCCGATTCCGGACCTGATCAAGCTGTACCGGAAAGAGTATATCGAGCCCCGCAACGTTGACCGGTGGCTCTATGTCATCGCTCCGTTCATCGGCTATGTTACAGCCAACCTGGTCTGGTTGATCATTCCCCTGGGGCCGAATGGTACGGCGATGAACCTCGACATCGGTATCATCTTCATCGCGGCCGTTACCGGCTTTGACGTGATCATGGTCTTCATGGCTGGCTGGGGTTCCAACAACAAGTGGTCGATGCTGGGCGCCATGCGTGGTGCGGCCCAGATGATCTCTTACGAAGTCACCCTCGTCATGACCTTGATCGGTGTTGTGATGATGACCGGCAGCCTGCGGCTCTCCGACGTCGTGACGGCGCAGATCCATCGCGGCAACTTCGGCTGGTTCCTCCTGCCGCAGATCCTCGGCTTTATCGTCTACCTGATCGCTTCGCTGGCAGAACTGAACCGCGCGCCGTTCGACCTGGTTGAGGCCGATTCGGAGTTGGTGCAGGGCTACCAGACCGAGTACTCCGGCTTCCGCTGGGCCATGTTCATGCTGGGCGAGTATATCCACCTGGTGGCCTGGTCGGCCATTGCCGCTACCATGTTCCTGGGCGGCTGGTCTGGCCCCAACGTGCCGGATGTGCTCCTCGGCCTGGGCAACATCTTCAACCTGTTTGGCAGCGCCCCCAACGCCATCGGCAACGCGATCCTGAATGCTGGCTCGGCCACGCTCTGGATGCAGACCAGCGCCGTTGGCTGGATCGTAGGTCTGTTGTGGCTCATCTTCAAGACCTACCTCCTGGTCTTCCTGGCCATGTGGGTGCGGTGGACTCTGCCCCGTGTCCGTATCGACCAGATCATGGACCTGGGCTGGAAGTTCCTGCTGCCGGTATCGCTCTTCAACATCTTCATCACTGGTGTGCTGCGGTTCCTTGCCCTCCAGTACAACGGTGTCCCGATTAATCTGGGCTTTGCCACCCTGAGGCTTCTCGGCCTCTGGGCCAATTAGGAGGTGACGAGGCCGACATGGGTGTGACCAACTATATCGGTGAAGCCTGGCGTGCGGGTAAGTCCTTCGTTATTGGCCTGAACATCACGTTCAAGGAGATGGTGATGCGGCCGCCGATCACCATTTTCTACCCTGACGTCAAGGACGATGTGCCCCCCTGGTTCCGGGGCATTCCCGTACAGAAGACCGACCTCTTGACCGGCGAGTACAAGTGCACTTCCTGCGGTCAGTGCGTCGATGCGTGCCCTGTGGGTGTTATCAATCTGCAGTGGCACCAGGACCCCGAAACCAAGAAGAAGATCGTGGATCGCTACGCCATCGACATGTCCCGTTGCATGCTCTGCAACTTCTGCGTCGAGGCCTGCCCGTTCGACTCCCTGGTCATGGGCATGGACTACGAGCTCTGCAAGATCGATCCGGCGAACCTCGTCTTCGAGTTCGACTCCCTGCTCAAGCTGGGCCTGAAGTATTCCACCGCCACTGATCCTTACGCCCCGAAGGCCAAGAAGGGTGCCCTGCCCAGCTGGGTGCTGGCCCCCCTCACCAACGCCACCGAGGCGGATATCCAGGATGAGAACGGCTTCCTGGGCCGGGCTCCTTTGGGCAAGGGCTATGAGCCCGCCCTGAAGCCCGAGTACGCCAAGATCATGGAAGAAAAGGCCAAGGCGGCAGCCGAAGCAGCAGCCA
>JBLNEM010000143.1:0-9549 GCA_050262655.1 Mycobacterium leprae
GGGTTCTGCCCAATAGGTGCCTCATGCAGATAGACATACGAAATCCGGCCCTCATAGCACCGCGCCCTGTAGTTGCCTTCCCACCCCGGCGGCCAGTAGGTAACCACCGCCTTATCATCTGCCGTGCAGTACCCCTCCGGCTCATCCCCAGCCGCCCCAGCCCCCGTCCCAACCAAGCCCGCCATCACGACCAGCGCCAGCACTACGGCGCAAGCCCGCCACGCCTTCATACCGGTCCCTCCCGTTCGCTGCCCCGCCGCCAGCCGGCAGGGCAGACGTTTACTCCTCGAACATTAAAACGTAAATGGAGGGTCGAAGGGTCGGTACTCCCGCGCTCCCACCCCAAAACGACAGTTCAGCCCCGCACGATCGTGCGGGGCTGAACTTATGTGCATCGGAGCGGCGTCACGTCAGGGCGAGGAGTACGCTTCGTCCTGGCGTGAACCGCTACTCCGTATCCACCGCTTTCGCACCGGTCCGGCTGCGACGGGTCCGTGGACTGGTCGTGTAGGTGCCCTTCAGGGTCACCACCAGGCAGATCGTGTTCTGCTTGTCGGTGGCGATGTTGATCGGGCAGTGGCGGGTGTTGGGGCTTCGCAGGCTCTGATACTCGATGAATACGCCACCCAGGTCGATGGACATGCATCTGTCCCGATGGGTGAGGCGCGGCACGACCGAGCCCGGGCTGCCGGGGTCGACGGCGTAAAGCACGATCACTTCGGCCTCCACGTTGACCCCCGCCTGAATCGCATAGCGTGCATCGGTATAGCCGGCCTTGCGGATCACTTCCCGCATCAGGTCGGTCGCTTCCTGGTTGAGTGATGCGTGTCCGGAGTTGGCCACAGAGGCTGCTGCCGGTTTACGCCGATAGGAGCCTCGGGCCGGAGGCGCCGTTGTGACCACGGTGATATCCCAGGGAGCCGTGGTAACCTGGAGTTTCTTCCCCATGCGTCTCAACCCCCTATCCATGTCATTCAGAAGTGTGCATATACTTCCATATCCCAGTATAGATAGGGTGGCTATTCGCCTCAAGTGCAGAATAGTGACGTTTACACAACGTAAAAGAAGGCACATCTCCGGGGGCCAGACCTCCGCCGCCAGCCCTGTGCCAACCCGACCCTCATGCGGGGATGCTCGGTTTGTGTTTGCATGGTGCCGGTTAGTGTCTGCATAGTGTCGGGCTATGTTCGCCACTGTTCCCGTGACGGAACGTTACAGTCGGGCATGTTTTCGTTCGTGTCGGGTGTGTCATGGCTATGTGTTCGTCGCAACCGCGCAACGACTGGTGATGCACGCGTGACCGATGGCCAATGAACAGTAACTCCCCGTAACAACTTCATCGTGATGGTTAAGAGAACGGAATGAGTGAGCATATGATCGCCTAGTTCCTGGAATGGATCGCATAGTGGTTGGGAGCGAAATGTGGTGGAATGAGACCAAAATGGTGCAGCACGTAACAGATTCCTCTTGTCGAGGAATGCAAGGCGAGCGTATAATAACATCGTATGCAATATTCCGAATTATATTGTCGCACACTACGAGTTTTCCCTTGAGCCACTCCTGTCGCCCGCAAATTGCCGAAGCCGTTCCCCAACGTTTCGTCCGGAGGATGGGGGGTCACGAATGCCCAACATCGGAATCTACATGACGGTCAGCCGGTATGCACAGAACGTGCCTGTGCTCGACGCACTCTGGCAGTGGCAGGAGAACCAGGCGGGCCGCTCGGCGGGGTATGCCTTCCCGGCTCTATACTCGGCCATCACCGCCAACCTCAGCGATCGCTACGGGCCGGAGGTTGCCCGGGCGGCGGTGTCGTGCGTCGAGGAGGAGTGCGGCATCCTTATGGAACTGGCCGATGTGGGTCTCCTTCAGGCCGAACTGCGGTCTGCGCTGTCGGGACCGGCCGGGGAGCAACTGCGCCAGCGAGTGATCGTCAGGACTTACCGCTGCAGTCCGGGCGCCAAAGCGCTGCTGACCTTGATTCACGCCTTCGATATTCCGGCCTTCGCCTTCAGCGACGACCAGATCGCCCAGCACGGCCCTGCCTTGCGGGCGCTGGTCCGATCGGTCGGCGGACGCTCCGTGGTGGGGGACGTCGACCTGTTGGCGCTCAGGCAGGAACTGGCACAGTGTGGAGTGCTGCACCGCCTCTACTGGCTGACGGCGGCCGGGGAGCCACGGGCTACCTATGCCTATGGCCCGGTGGTGCCTTTTCTGTTAGGCGATCTGATGCCATCCTGGTCCGTCTCCGATGTGGCCGAATACCTGGCCGGCCTGTTCCACATGAACCGATTGAGCGCAGCTATGGCACTGGAGGAGGTGGCCCGGAGCGACCAGCACGGCTGGCCCGGTGTTCGCCCGGGGATTCCGGAGGGCCTGGCTCCACTGAGCGGGCTGTTGGGGTTTGATCCGGCCGGGGGCGATGGAGTGGGCTATGTGGCGGTCAACCCCCTGCTGCGGGCCGAGCTGCTCCGCTCCCTCGCTGAACTGAAGGCCATTCAGACAAGACGTCTGGCACTGGTTGTGGGGCAGAGCGTGGCCGCCTTCGCAGCGGAAGTGGCACTGGGAGCACCGATGCCGCTGCCCCTGGGGCATGATCGGCGAGCCTGGCAGCTGACCTTCGCCGGACAGCCGCCACTGGTGGTCTTCGTCAGCAGTTGGCTGACCCAAAGCGATCTGACTCATCTCTGGTCGCGGTGGCCGGGTCCGCCGGACCTGTTCTGCATCGTCACCGCCGAGTGCGGCGATCGAGTGGCAGAGGCCTGTCGTTCGTACGGACAGCCTGCCTCGGTCACCTTGTTGCGGGTGGGTGCAACCGAGGGGACCGATGGGCTGAGACAGATCTGCGGCACGGCGCATTCGGCGGTACCGCATCTGCAACAATGGATCTGCCGGTCATGACACAAGAACCCCGGGGAGTCAGTGATGGCACCCGGGGTTCTGCTTATCGCATCGGCACCTATAAGTAATTCTAACTTCCTTCCAGCGATCTACTATGCTAACATAGGAAACAAGAAAGTTAAGGAATGACGAGACCCAGTTTATGCCGGAACCCAACCCCCACAGGCGCGTGCCGGTGGGTACTTACGAAGGAGGTTGCTCATTTATGGCTCTTGTTGGCAAGAAGGCTCCCGCTTTTTCGATGGTGACGACCAAGAATCTTGAAACCCTGGATGTCCGGGCTACCCTGGACAGCTACCAGGGGAAGTGGCTTGTGCTCTTCTTCTACCCGCTTGATTTCACGTTTGTCTGCCCCACGGAAATCACTGCCTTCAGCGATCGGGCCGAGGATTTCGCCAAGCTGAACTGCGAGGTGTTGGGGGTCTCGGTTGACAGCATCCACTCCCACAAGGCCTGGATCAACAACGGTCTGGGCGAGCTGAACTTCCCGCTGGCGTCCGACATTACCAAGCAGGTAGCCCGTGACTATGGCGTACTGATCGAGGAAAAGGGCATCGCACTGCGTGGTCTCTTCGTGATCGACCCGGAAGGCGTCGTTCGCTACCAGGTGGTGCACGAGCTGAACGTTGGCCGGAACGTGGACGAGGTGCTGCGTGTGCTTCAGGCGTGCCAGTCGGGCGGTCTCTGCCCGATCAACTGGAAGCCGGGGCAGGCGCATCTGCACGGGTAGCATGACGGCGCAAGTCAGGACCCATTCCCCCCGCTGAAGGCTGACCATATTCCCCCGACCCGCCATCCTCTGGCGGGCCGGGGCTTTTTTGCCCGCAGTTCTGGATGCCCCTACCCCCAGGGGTATCTATCTGCTTCTTCACAATAACGAGCAAAAATGACACCGGGTGATAACAACAGATAGGCATTCTTTATGGAATTTATAGGAGGTGATGGAACAGAGCTGGCGAATCATCGGCCTTATACCTTTTTGGGGGACTTGCGCCAAAGGAGGCGACGGTTCGCTAGCGCGTACAGTTCCAAGGAATCGTACGTCCGATGGTCCGATATCGATCACACAAGGGAGGTCAGCGGTTCAATGAAACGTCTTCTTACATCCGTGCTCATCGTTGCCATGCTGGGTCTCACTGGTTGCGGCACCGCTACAGACAACAAAGCGGCTGCGTCCGGCGGCAAGACCATCAAGGTTGGGTTGATTGCGCCGCTGACCGGCGACGTCAAGACTTATGGGGAGTCCGTGAAGAACGCCTTCTATCTGGCGCTTGAGCAGGCTGGCAACAAGGCCGGCGACTACACCATTCAGGTGGTGGAGGCTGACGACCACGCCGATGCGACCGAAGGCGTCAATCAGGCCACAAAGCTCATCACCCAGAACGGCGTGAAGGCCATTGTGGGCTCCGTTACGTCCAACGTCTCCATTCCTGTCAGTGAACTGGCGAACCAGAACAAGGTGGTCATGATCACCCCGACCTCGACCGCGGCCAAGGTGACCGTGGACGACTCCGGCAAGCGGAAGCCTTTCGTTTTCCGGGCGCCTTTCATCGATCCCTTCCAGGCCCAGGCAGCAGCCAAGTTCGCCCAGGAAACCCTGCACGCCAAGACGGCGGCCATCTTCTACGATAAGGGCAACGACTATACTGTCGGTCTCGAGGAGAACTTCAAGAAATCCTTCGAGGCAGCGGGCGGCAAGGTCGTGGCGGTCCAGTCCTATTCGAAGGATGACAAGGACTTCTCGGTGATCGCCACCAGCGTGGCGGGCCAGAAGCCTGACATGCTCTACCTGCCGGACTACTACCAGAAGGTGTCGCTGATCGCCAACGCGGCCAAGGCCGCCGGGCTGAACGTTCCCATGGTGGGCGCCGACGGCTGGTACAGCAGCGACCTGGACTTCAGCGCCCTGGCAGGCGGCTACTTTACCACCTACTTCTCGGCCGATGATCCCCGGCCGGAAGTGCAGCAGTTCGTCAAGGACTATCAGGCCAAGTACAAGGCGCAGCCGGACGGCATGGCCGCCCTTGGCTACGACGCCGGCAAGATCCTGATCGAGGCGATCAAGCAGGCGAACAGCAACGACCCCGACAAGATCCGGCAGGCGATGCAGAACCTGAAGGATCTCCCCACCGTGGGCGGCAAGGTCAGCTTTGACGCCAACGGCAACCCGGTCAAGGGTGCCACCATTCTCCAGGTCCAGGCGAACAAGAGTTACAAGTTCATCGGCGTCGTGAACCCGTAGGAACGGGCCGCGTTTACGCAACCGGGGCAGGACCAGCGTCCTGTCCCGGTTCTAATTAAAACTCCGGAGGAGGGGATGGCTCCCATGAGTCAACTTGCCGCCCAGATGCTGAACGGCCTCCAGCTGGGGTTCGTTTACGCACTGATTGCGTTAGGCTACACGATGGTCTACGGCATTATTAAGCTAATCAACTTCGCTCACGGCGACGTCTTTATGGTCGGCGCCTTTATCACCTTCTTCGGCGTCACCGCCTGGCATCTGCCCTGGCCGGTGGCCATGCTGGTCTCGATGGCAGTATGTGCCCTTTTGGGTGTCACCATTGAACGGCTGGCCTACCGCCCGCTGCGCAAGAAGGGGGCGCCCCGAATCGCCGCCCTGATCACCGCAATCGGCGTCTCGCTCTTCCTGGAGTATTTCTGCTCGCTGAAGCTGGTCTTTGGCTCCAACTATCGGGTAGTGCCCCGCCCCTTCGCCGAGCATGTCTGGCATCTAGGCACCTTGCGGGTCAGCAGCATTCAGGTGCTGGTCATCTCGACGGTGCTCCTCTTGCTGGCGTTGATCCAGTGGGTCGTCTACCGCACCAAGTTGGGCCAGGCGATGCGGGCCGTGGCGCACGATCAGGACGCGGCCCGACTCATGGGCATTGACGTGGATCGGGTGATCGCCTACACCTTCGCGCTCGGCTCGGCACTGGCGGCCGCTGCCGGCGGTCTGTTTGCGCTGGCCTATCCCCAGATCGACCCCTTTATGGGGATCATGCCGGGGCTGAAGGCATTCACCGCCGCTGTGCTGGGCGGCATCGGCAATGTGCCCGGCGCGGTGCTGGGTGCGCTGATCATGGGGCAGGCCGAAGCACTGACCGCCGCCTACATCACCACCGATTATCGGGATGCGATCGCCTTCGGCATCCTGATCGTGATGCTCCTGGTGCGGCCCGGCGGTCTCTTGGGCAAGTCCGGTCCCGAGAAGGTATAGGAGGTGGGAACCATGCGACGCAAGCCTTTCATCGCAGCCGCAGCGCTGGTGGCCGCCTATGCGCTTCTGGCGCTTCTGCGCTCCTTCGAGGTGATCGGACCCTACTGGGGGCAGGTAATGGACCAGAGCCTGATCATGCTGATCTCGGCCATCGGCCTCAGTCTGATCTATGGCTTCACCGGTCAGTTCTCCCTTGGCCATGCGGCCTTCTACGGTATTGGCGCCTACACGGCCGGCTATATCACCAAAACCATGGGCGATTCTACCCTCTGGTTTGTGCTGGCGCTGTTGGCCGGCACGATTCTGACCGGGCTGGTCAGCTTTCTGATCGGCCTGCCGATCCTGCGGCTGAAGTCGGACTACCTGGGGATCGCCACCCTGGGCTTCGGCGTGATTGTAAAAGTACTACTAGACAACACAGATAAGTTTCTGCCTGCCATGGGCGGCTCCCGGGGCATGCTGGGGGTACCGCAGGAGGCGACCTTCGTTTGGATCTTCTGGCTGGCCGCCCTCGTGGTGTTGATGGTTCGGAACCTGATCGACTCCAGCTTCGGTCGGGCGCTGATCACCGTGCGGGAAGATGAAGCAGCCGCCGATATCATGGGGATCGATACGACTCGGATGAAGCTGCTGGCCTTCGTGATCGGCTGCAGCCTGGCGGGATTGGCCGGCGGGCTCTATGCCCACCGCTACCCCTTCCTGCATCCCAGCAGCTTCGATTTCCTCAAGTCGTTCGACGTGCTGCTGGTCGTGGTCATGGGCGGGCTTGGCAGCCTTTCGGGCACCGTCGTGACCGCCGTGGGCTGGGTCTTCCTTATGGAGGCGCTCCAGTCGTTCTTGCCGCAGAGCTACCTGGAGTGGCGGGGCGTGCTCTACGCCCTGATTCTGATCGTGCTGATGATCCAGCGACCGCAGGGGCTGCTGGGCGGCAAGGAGTTTACCTTTGGGCAGAAGGGGGGGAGCGGCCGTGTCTCTGCTTGAATGTCGCTCCATCTCCCGTCAATTCGGCGGGCTGAAGGCGGTCAGCGGGTTCAACCTGAGCCTTGAGGCAGGCGAGGTGGTCGGGCTGATCGGCCCCAACGGCGCCGGGAAGACGACGGTCTTCAATATGATCACCGGGATCTTCCCCCCTACCGAAGGGAGCGTCCTCTTCCAGGGCAAGGAGCTGAAGGGACTGGCGCCTTACAAGGTGACCAGGTTGGGCATCGCCCGTACCTTCCAGAACATCCGGCTCTTCAAGGCGATGACCGTGCTGGATAACGTACGGGCTGTGATGGCGCCGCGAGCGGGGTACAGCCTGGCTGATGCGTGGATCCGCACGCCGCGCTACCGGCGTGGCGAGGCGGCCATTACCGCCGAAGCCCTCGAACTGCTGGATCGCATGAACCTGTCGCAGCGCAAGGATGCGATCGCCGGTAGCCTGCCCTACGGTGAGCAGCGCCGGCTGGAGATCGCCCGGGCCCTGGCGACTCATCCGCAACTGCTCCTGCTGGATGAACCGGCGGCGGGCATGAACCCTTCGGAAGTGCAGCAGTTGGTCAGCCTGATTCGCAGCGTGACGCAGGAGTTCGGCGTCGCCATCCTGCTGATCGAGCATCAGATGGGGCTGGTGATGAACCTGTGCCAGCGGCTGGTGGTGCTGGATTTCGGGCAGACCATCGCCGCAGGCCTGCCGGCTGAGATTCAACAGGATCCGCGGGTATTGGAGGCATACCTCGGGAAGGCGGTGGGGAACGAATGCTGAGCGTGACCGATCTGCAGGTAAGCTACGGCTCCATTCGGGCCCTGCATGGGGTCTCCTTCGAGGTGGCCGAGGGGGAGATCGTCACGTTGATCGGCGCCAACGGTGCGGGGAAGTCGACTACTCTGCGGGCCGTGACCGGGCTGGTGCCCGCTGCCGCCGGTGAGATCCGCTACCAGGGCAAGGTGATCACGCGGGTGCCGGCGCATCGAATCGTACAGATGGGGATTGGCCATGTGCCGGAAGGGCGCCGGGTCTTCGCCGACATGACGGTGCGGGAGAATCTGGCGATCGGCGGCTACACCGCATCCCCCGCCGACGCCAGGCGGAATATGGAGTGGGCGCTGACCACCTTCCCCCGGCTGCGGGAGCGGCTGAACCAGCCCGCGGGCACTCTCTCCGGCGGTGAGCAGCAGATGCTGGCCATGGGCCGGGCGATCATGGCCTCGCCGAAACTGCTGGTGCTGGATGAGCCCTCCATGGGCCTCTCCCCGCTGATGGTACAGGAGGTCTTCCGCATCATCCGCGAGATCAACAGCCGGGGGACCACGGTCCTGCTGGTGGAGCAGAACGCCTTCATGGCGCTCTCTATCGCCCACCGGGCTTATGTACTGGAGACTGGCCGGGTGCTGCTCTCTGGCCCGGCGGCAGAGGTGGCTGCCAATCCGCAGGTGAAGAGCGCCTACTTGGGCGAAAGCCTGGCTGGAGCATAAAAATGGGGGGTGCCAATCCGCTCAGGACTGGCACCCCTGTTACATTCAGGCCTTCTTCTGCTTCATGTATTCGCCGAGGGCCTTGTCCTCCTGCCCGATGTGGTCCCACAGCCACTGGGAGATCTGGCGCTGGACCATGATCACCAGGACGGCAGAGGCGCCATCCTGCTCAAACGTCTCCTTCACCTTGTTCACATCGGCGACAAAGGCGTTGTGCAGCTCCTTGTGACGGGCCAGCCCGGGGTACTGGTTCCTGGCCATCAGCGCTTCCTCATCGGCAAAATGGGTCACTACATAGACCTGCAGGAAATCAAGGGTGTTCCCGACCTCCATCTTCCCTTTCCCCTGCAGGGAGGCATCCAGCAGCGCGTTGATCCGCCGGAACAGTTCCTGGTGTTGCTCGTCGACCTGTGCGATACCGGTGACCAGAGAGTCATTCCACTGCAATGCCATTGATTCTTCCTCCACGACGGTAATCGTCAATCTGGCTTCGCCGGCAAGCGGGGCACTTCCTTGGTCTATAGCCATTTCTAGGGCGAGGGCCGGAGATGGACTGCTCTGCGCTGCGCCTAAAGCAGGTCCCGCCAGCGTATGATACTGCGGCGCTCACTTCTCCCGGGCAGGGAGGTGCAACCTGTGGCAGAGCCGATCACCGCAGACATCGTCATTTACGGCGGCAGCTTTGCCGGTGTGGCCGCAGCCGCAAAGGCTTCAGGCATCGCGGATACGTGGCAAGTGCTCCTGGTGGCGGCGGACCCCATCAGGCAATTGGGGAGTGTTGGCACCATCGGCGGGCTCAACTTCTTTGACCGACGAACGTGGAACGGGGGCGATCCGCAACAGGGCTCGTTTTCCTACTGGCGCGCCGTACAGGGTGACTTCTACAATACCGATGCCATGGCCCGGCAGCTCCTGTCGAATCTGACCATCCACGCGAACCTGTCGATTGTGTGGGGCTATGAGATTGAAGCCGTGGC
>JBLNEM010000144.1:0-3599 GCA_050262655.1 Mycobacterium leprae
GCGGAGCCGGTCTCCGAAGGGCGCCCGAACGGCAGCACAGGCCCGCCGGCTTCGGGGACGCTCAGCTTCGTTTCACTGGCGGGGACAGAACACCCTAGCTGGTCGGCTGCGGGGGCGCTCACGAAGTCGCCTCTGTAAGACGATTTCACTTGACACCCCCTGAGTATGACCCTATACTCAAGGGGTGTCTGGTATTTCCCCTTGACAAGGCGCAGGCAGTGATGGCGTACGGGGGGCTATGCGGTGAAAGATCTGCGGCAAATGAGCCTGTTGCTGGACTTCTACGGTCCGCTCCTTACCCAGCGGCAGCAGGAATTGATGCAGGCCTATTTCCTGGAGGACCTCTCCCTGGCGGAGATCGCCGACCAGGACGGCGTGAGCCGGCAGGCCGTGCATGACCTGATCAAGCGTGCGGAAGCCCTGCTTCTCGAGTATGAGGAGAAGTTGCGCTGCGTTCGGGAGTACGAGGAGCGGCAGGTCAAGCTGACCAGCCTGGGAGAGGCACTGGCACGGGGCGATACGGTACTGGCCCTGAGCCTGCTGGCAGAACTGAAAGCAGAGTAATCCCCCGAAAGGGTGAGCGATTTTGGCCATGTTTGAGTCTCTCGGCGAACGGCTCCAGAACGCCTTCAAGCGGCTGACCGGCAAGGGAAAGCTGACGGAGGCCGATGTCAACGAGGCGATGCGTGAAGTGCGCATGGCCTTGCTGGAGGCCGATGTTAACTTCAAGGTGGTCAAGGAGTTCACGGCCAAGGTGAAGGAACGGGCCGTGGGCCAGGAGGTCATGGAGACACTCCAGAACCCGGGCCACATGGTCATCAAGATCGTGCACGAAGAGCTGACTGCCCTGATGGGCGGCGAGCATGCCGATCTGAACATGGCGGAGCACCCGCCCACCATCATCATGATGTGCGGCCTGCAAGGTGCTGGTAAGACCACACACGCAGCCAAATTGGCGTTGAAGCTGAAGAAGGAAGGGAAGAAGCCCCTCCTGGTCGCCGCCGATATCTACCGCCCCGCTGCCATCAAGCAGTTGGAAGTGATGGGTGAGCGAGTGGGCGTGCCGGTCTTCAGCCTGGGTGACAAGGTCAACCCGGTGGAGATCGCCGTCAAGGCCCATGAATACGCCGCCGAACACTTACGCGACGTGATCATCCTGGATACCGCCGGTCGCCTCCACATCGATGAGGAGTTGATGGGCGAACTCCAGGCCATCAAGGCGGCGTTGAAGCCCAACGAAACCATGCTGGTCGTCGACGCCATGACCGGTCAGGATGCGGTCACCGTTGCCGAGCACTTCAACGAGAAGCTGGGCATCGACGGCGTCATGCTGACCAAGCTCGACGGCGACACCCGCGGTGGTGCGGCGCTTTCCGTCCGGTTTGTCACCGGCAAGCCCATCAAGTTTGTGGGCCTGGGTGAGAAGCCGGAGGCGCTGGAAGCCTTCCACCCGGACCGAATGGCCTCTCGCATCCTGGGCATGGGCGACGTGCTGACTCTGATCGAAAAGGCGCAGGAGCAGTTCGATCAGAAGCAGGCCGAAGAGATGACCCGGAAGATGATGAAGGCCGAGTTCGACTTCGAGGATTTCCTGGAGCAGATGCGGGCCATGAAGCGCATGGGGCCGCTGCAGGACATCCTGAAGATGCTCCCCGGTGTGGGCGCCCAACTCAAGGACGTCAACATCGACGAGAAGGAGATGGCCCACCTGGAGGCCATGATCCTCTCCATGACGCCCAAGGAGCGGCAGCACCCGGAGATCATCAACCCCCGCCGGCGTGAGCGCATTGCGAAGGGTTCCGGCCGGCCGATCGCTGAGGTGCACCGGCTGATCAAGCAGTTCGAGCAGAGCAAGCAGATGATGAAGCAGCTCGGCATGCTGGAGAAGCGCATGAAGAAGGGCAAGGGCGGCATGCCCCGCATGCCGTTTGGCGGCGGTGGCCCCGGCAGCTTCTTCGGGCGCCGGTAGGTTTCTTGGTGACGATGTGGCGGCTCCGTATAGCAGAGACGCCCGTGTCTATAACCCCGTTACCGGGGACAGTTTGTGATAAACGCAAGGAGGATGCTTAACATGGCTCTGAAGATTCGTTTGAAGCGCATGGGCATGAAGAAGACCCCGTTCTACCGTTTCGTGGTTGCCGAGGCTACCGCTCCCCGTGACGGCCGTTTCGTCGAGGAACTGGGCTACTATGATCCGATCAAGAACCCCGCTGTCATCAGCATCGACGAGGCGAAGGTCCTGGAGTGGCTGAGCAAGGGCGCCACCCCCACCGACACCGTGCGGTCGATCCTGTCCAAGCAGGGTATCATGAAGAAGTTCGACGAGGCCAAGTAAGTCCCCAATCCCAGGGGGTATCGCCATGCTAAAAGAGCTGGTTGAAGTCCTGGTCAAGGGTCTGGTTGACCAGCCGGACCAGGTTGCCGTTAACGCAGTGGAGGGGCCCCGCACGCTCACCCTGGAAGTCCGGGTGGCTGAGGGCGATATGGGCAAGGTGATCGGCCGTCAGGGCCGGGTTGCCAAGGCCGTCCGCACTGTAGTAAAAGCCGCGGCCGTCAAGGATGGCCGGCGCGTAATGGTGGAATTCCTACCGTGAGCATTCAAATTCTCCGTCCGGTCACCCTCAAAGCCAAGGTGACGGACTCGCTGAAGGTCCGCCTCACTGCCGAAATGCAGGAAGCGGTCAAGCTGCTGGACGACGAGATGAAGGAGCTGGAGTCCCAGGTTCAGCGGGCCCAGCTGACCGCCACCATCAACCCGCAGCAGCAGATGCAGCTGCGCCAGTTGGTGGAGCGGGAGCGGGCTCAGCGGGCTGACAAGAAGGCTCAGCTCCAGGAAGAGATGAAGGTTGTGCAGAACCTGCCCCTCGGCACGGAGATCGTTCAGGGCCAGGCCCAGTCCATCGCTACCATCGACGTGGGCTCTGAGTTCGACACGACGGTCGACGTCGAAGTGGTGATCGAGGACGGCAAGGTGGTCGAGATCCGCCGGGGGTGAAATGAATGGCTGACCAACAGAGCGACCTGATCAAAATCGGTCAGATCACTTCCCCACAGGGCATCCGGGGCGAGGTGCGGGTATTCCCGCTCACCGATTTCCCGGAGCGGTTCCACACGCTCAGGCAGGCCCTGCTGGGTCCCGCGGCCCGGCCTGTCGGTATACAGTACCGGGGTGTGGCTGGGAACGTGCTAATCGTCGCGATCGACGGGGTGCTTGATCGGGACCAGGCCGACAAGTTGAGGGGCCAGTACCTCCAGGTCCCCCGGAGCGAGGTGCATCCGCTGCCCGAGGGGTATTACTACGACTTCGACCTGATCGGTCTGGCCGTGGTAGACCCGGAGGGGAAGCCGCTGGGCAGACTCGCAGGGGTCGACCGCACCAGCCCGGTGCACCACCTCTACGTGGTGGAGACACCGGATGGCAAGCAGTACCTGGTGCCGGCCGTGACGGCATTTGTCCAGGAGATCGACCTGACACAGGGGCGCATCGTCATCACCCCGATCCCGGGGCTGATCGAAGAGTAAGAGTACGGCCGGGGTGTACCCCGGCCGTTGCTTTTACGTTCTCGTCTACTGTCACGGAGGGAGGGGATCCGCATGCT
>JBLNEM010000145.1:0-9467 GCA_050262655.1 Mycobacterium leprae
CGAAATGGATAGCCTGCTCCCCCTGATCCGCCTCACCCGGGAGACCTATCCCAACCTGTTGGTGGCGGTGGAGAGCCGAGTAGCGGCGGAGGCGGCCGCGGCCGTCACGGCGGGGGCCAACCTGCTCACCGGCCCGGGGCGTGCGCTCTGGCCGGTAGCGGCCGACACCGGGCTGCCCTTCGTGATCACCCATGACCAGGCGATTGACGGCGGCCAGGACGTGCTCTCCACCGTAGCCCGCTTCTTCTGGGCGGCCATGAACGAGGCCATTGCCCTTGGCGTGCGGGAAGAGCAGATCATCCTGGATGCGGGTTTCGGTCTGCGCAAGACCGGGGAGCAGGAGCGCCTGATCATCCGCCGGCTCCGGGAACTGACCGGCTTCGGCCGTCCCCTGCTTCAGTCACTGCCGAGCCAGGAGAACGGCGAGGAGAGCGCAGCCACCATCTCCGTCAGCATCGCCAACGGTGCTGACATCGTCCGAGTGCACAACGTAGCGGATGCGGTCCGTTGTGCCAGCATGACCGATCTACTGGTCCGGGCCACACCCTGATCGGACCTATTGAAAAGAGGCGGTTTCCGTAATGGCCGTAGATAAGGATAAGATCAAGCAGGCGGTTCGCATGATCCTGGAGGCGATTGGCGAGGATCCCGACCGGGAGGGGCTGCTGGAGACTCCCCGGCGCGTCGCCGATTTTTACGAGGAAGTCTTTGCCGGCCTCTCCCGCGACCCGGGCGACCGGCTTTCCGCCATCTTCAGTGAAGAACACGAAGAGATGGTCATTGTGCGTGACATCCCCTTCGAGTCCATGTGCGAACATCATCTGGTCCCCTTCATCGGGAAAGCCCACGTGGTTTACATCCCGCAGCGGGGCCGGGTGGTAGGTCTCTCCAAGCTGGCCCGGGTGGTCGAAGACTTCTCCCGCCGCCCCCAGCTGCAGGAGCGGCTCACCTCTCAGGTGGCCGAGCTGCTGATGGAGAAGCTGCGTCCGCAAGGGGTCATGGTGGTGATTGAGGCCGAGCACATGTGCATGACCATGCGTGGCGTGCGCAAGCCCGGCGCCAGCACCGTCACCTCTGCCGTCCGGGGCGCCTTCGAAAATAGCCCCGCCACCAGGGCCGAGGCCATGTCTCTCATCAAGGGGCTCAGATAGCCCGCCCACAATCTAGAAGCGCCCTCTTCTGCTGACACAGAAGAGGGCGCTCTGTTTTCGGCTCGCGACGGGGGCAAGGGCCCTGTTTCGCCCCGGGAATAACCCATGGATTTTTGCTTTAATACGCCACCGCCATGGCCCCCGCCTCTTTTCCACGAGATCAAATGACGATTTGCTGGGAGAGAATACTGACCCTCTCACTCAAAACCATTCGCAGATGAATTGCCAAAATCTACCTGTATTGCTATAATCAGTGCAGCGGGATCGCCACCCCTGGCGGGAGATTCCGGTCGTATTGACTCAGCCTGTAGGAGGAGAGAGCCATGCGTAAAGTGCAGACTCCCCTTGTCCTCGCACTGGTGGCCTTTGTCCTGGCCCTGGTGGCCGGCGGTTTCGCGTATAACCGGGTATTCCGTACAGTCCCCGCGCTGGCGATGCTGCAGGACCAGCCGGCGGGTGTTGCCCTAACCGCTGACATGGTAAAGGTCATTCGGATACCGGCCAGTGGTCTGCCGCCCCAGGCCCTTTATGGTCCGGGCCAAATCGGCGGCAAATACGCCGCCGTCCCGCTGCTGGCCGGGCAGATTCTGTCCGCCAGGCAGATCAGCGCTACGCCGCCGGTGGCGGATCCCTATACCACCCTGACTCCCCAGCAGCGCATCATCTCCGTTCCCGTGCGTCAGGAACTGGCCCTGGGTGGCGCACTCCGTCCCGGTGACCGGGTCGATGTGGTGGCGGCGTGGCCGGCCCAGGAGTCCAAGCCCAGTACGGTTGAGGTGCTGGCGTCCGCCGTGCCGATCGTCGACCTGCGCAACAGTGCTGCCACTTCGATCACGGCCGCCAAGAAGGACGGAACGGGTAACAGTGCAGTGCCCACGTCGGCCCTATTGCTGGTGAACAGCCAGCAGGCCAGGGCCCTGGTGTCCGCGGTCGAGTCCAAAGCCTCGCTCTACCTCTGGTTGGCGGAGCGTGAACAGCCATGAACAAACTGCTAGCCTTCTGGAGCCCCAGTCATGCTGGCGCCACCACCCTTCTGCTCAACACTGCAGCGGCTCTCGGCAGTCGGTTCGGGAACGTGGTAGCGGTGGATCTGAACCTGCCCACCCCTTCGCTGGCGCTCTACGCCGATCTGCTGCCGCACTCGGACCCGCAGCGCACCTGCCTCTCACGCCTGATGCCGGCAATTGACGCCGGTCGTGTGACGCCAGATTTGTTGGCCCGTCACCTGGTACAGGGCCCGGGTTTCGCACTCCTGCCAGGCATGCTTGACGTCGGTTTGGGCTCCCGCTTCAGCGAAGCGCATGTTCGCACCCTGCTGACGGCACTGGCCAGTTGGTTCGACCTGGTGCTGGTCGATGTCACCCCCGCGCTGGATTCCATCGCATGCCTGCCCGTGCTGGAGATGGCGGACCGCGTCGGTCTGGTAGTCGGCCCCGAGATCGCCTCCCGCTTTCACACCCGCCGCAACCTGGTGGTGCTGCGGAGCACCCGGCTGGCCCAGCGGCTGTCGCTGGTGCTGAACCGGACCGGCTCGATCGATCCGCGGCAAGTGGCCCAAGAGATGGAGATACCCGTGGCGGCCTCGGTGCCTCCGTTGAACATGATGAACGACTTGACCGACAGCGGTCGGATTGCCTATACCGTCGGCGGGGTCCTGCCGGCGATGACCCGTTTTCGGGCGGCCGTAGACCAACTGGCCACGCTGATGCTGCGGAGGGATCAGGAATGAGCGCCCTTGACCTGATCGGACGACTCTCCACGCCCGTTTCCGTCAGTGAGCCGGTGTCCCTGCACTCCCCCTGGGATGACGAGGGGCTGCGCCGGGTGACCCATGCCATTCAGGCCATCCTGCGGCAGGAGCATCCCGAACTGCTGAACCCCAGTAAGCCTACGGCGCAGATCCAGGCTGAACTGCTCACCCAGATTCAACTCTACATAAGCCGTGACCCCGCCCTGCAACTGCCGGGGATCTCGGTCGGCCTGCTGGCCCGTCAGGTATTTGATTATGTGGCCGGTCTGGGGCCGATCGCCTCCCTCCTGGAACGGCCTGCGCTGTCGGAGATCATGGTGAACCGCTACGACGACGTCTGGATCGAGGTAGAAGGGAGACTCCAGCGGGTAGCAGGGCTCTGCTTCCGGGACGACACCCACGTGTTCAACGTGGCCCAGCGAGTGCTGGCGCCGCTGGGGATCGAACTATCCGCCGCCCGCCCCCTGGCGCAGGGGCGTCTGCCAGGCAACGTCCGCGTTGCGGCCTCCATGCCCCCGGCCAGCGTCTGTACCACGCTCTCCATCCGCAAACCGGCGTTGGACCAACTGACTACAGAAGAGTACCTGAAGCGGGGCACGGCTACCCTGGAAATGCTCCAGTTCCTGCAGAAGGTCGTGCGTGGCCGCGGTAACCTGCTGATCGCGGGGCCAACCGGCACGGGAAAATCGACCCTGCTGCGATACCTGGGCAGCTACTTTGACCCCACCGCACGCATCCTGGTGCTGGAGCAACTCGCCGAGCTAGGGCTGGAGCGATACCACCCCCATGTGGTCTCGCTGGAGGCGCGGGCGCTGGAAGGCGACGGCCGGGCCGGCCCCACCATGGCGGATTTGCTGCAGCACGCGCTGCACCGGCGGCCAGATTACATCGTGGTGGGCGAGGTCCTGGGCCCTGAGGCGCTACAGCTGCTCATGGCCATGGCGACTGGACACCCCGGTGCCTCCACCGTACACGCCCAATCACCCGCCCGCCTCTTCGACCGGCTGAGCCTGGCCATGCTGCAGGCCCGGCTGCAGATCTCCCATCAGGAACTGCTGCGGTATCTGGCCGAGGCGGTGGATGTGGTAGCTTACATCGAGCGCCTGGCCGACGGTTCCCGCAAGATCACCATGATCAGCGAGATCGAAGGCATGAAGGATGGCAACCCCGTCCTGCGCACACTGTTCCGCTTCGTGGCCGAATCCGTTAATGCCGAAAGGGTGACCGGTAGCTTCTGGCGAGAGCATGATCCTTCCGACCGCCTGGGGGCCAAGCTGGCCCGCTGGGGTGTCGCACTGTAGCTGCTAGGCCCAAGGGGGTGTAACCATGGACCTGCGACTGTCGGGAGCCCAGGTTGGCTTGCTGCAACTGGACTGGCCCATCCTGCTGACGCTGTCGCTGCTCGCCTTGTCGGTGGCCGGCGTTGCCTGGTGGATCGGTTGCCGGTTGCCCCAGCGGCCAAGGCTTGCAGGGCCGCAGCGCGTGCCCAGGCTCTCCCCCCTGGAACGCTTCCTGGAGCACGAACTGGGGCCAGTCAGCAAGCTATTTCCCACCGGCTCTCTCCTCCCCGGTACGATTCTGGCTGCACTGCTGGGCCTCATTATCACCTGGCCGTTTCACAATGAACTGGTCAGCCTCATTGGCATGGGGGCAGTAGGCTCCATTCCGTACCAGCTCCTCTGCGCCAGGGTCAAGCGTCAGCACATGGCCATTCAGAAGGCGGTCGAGCCGGCACTGGTGCAGATTGCCCAGATCTACGAGGTGCGCCGTCATCCCTATCTGGCCCTGTGCGACGCGGTGCCGGTGCTGGCGCCCCCCTTGCAGCGGGAGCTGCAGGCCGCCCTGCAAGAAAGCCAGGCCGGACTGTCGCTGGCCGATGCGCTGCGCCAGATGGCGGCTCGCTGCTACAACAACTTTTACCTCCACCAGCTCGCTGAATTGGTGGCGGTGAATATCCAAAACGGCGGCGATCTGGCCGAAAGCCTGCGCCGTTTAGCCGCCCGCCTCCGGCTCATGGATGAAGTGCGAGCGGAAGAGACGGCGGAACTCTTCGGCTACCGTTGGCTGACCCGTCTACTCTATGGGGCTACCTTGCTTCCCCTCCTGCTGTGGGCCTGGACCACGGCGCCAAACCTGACCTTCTTCGTGCTCTCCCCCTGGGGACGGCTGCTGCTGGTCTGGGTCGTACTCAGCGGGCTGATTGTGATCTCCCTCCCCTACTGGCTGGCCATTGACGACTGAGGCAAGGGGGTGATCCCGTGGGTGCCGTACTGCTGCTGGCAACAGCCATCGGCCTCGCCGTATATGGCGGGTTGGTCAGCCTGAAATCTTACTCTCCCCGCAACCAGATGATCAAGCAGCTTGGCCTGCTGCCGGCAACCAGGCGGTCTACCCAGCCCGAATCTCGCCTGGCCCGGTGGCTGCGCCAGGTGCCGGTCACCAGGCGGATCAGCGTCAGGGAGTTCCGGGCGCTCCAGGCCTCCTGTGCCGGAGCAGCCATCCTGATCCTGTCGCTCCCCTGGCTGGTGCTGGGAAGTACGCCAGACCTGCTGCGCTTCGGCCTCTACCCGGCCCTGGCCTGGCTCCTGCCCGAATGCTGGCTGGGCCTGCAGGCCCGCCGCCGGACGGCCTTACTGGACAAAGCCTATCCCGACTTGTTGGCCCATCTGGTGACGCAGACCCGTGCCGGAACCGGCACCCTTCAAGCCTTCGCCAGCAGTCCGCCTGTGCTGCGCGAACCGCTCCAGAGCGAAGTAGCCGAACTGGTGGCGGACATGGGGCTGGCCCCTTTCCCCGCCGCCCTGGAACGGTTTGCGGCACGGTGCGGCACCGCAGACATCCGAGCCTTTGCGCAGAACGTGATCTACCAACAGTCCCTCGGCATCGCCCTGCCTGAAGTGCTGGCAGCCGAAGAGACGCACTCCCTGGCCATGGCCAAGCAAGTGCTCCGGCGCCGGATTCAGGGCACCGCGGTCACCATGGCCGCCGTCACGGTGATCTTGCTGTTGAACGGACTCCTGGTCTATTTCGCACCGGTGCTCTACGACCTTGCCCGCTGGATTGCGAATCCATGAGTCCCGGAGCGATCCGGGACGGTGGTGACCCTTCGCATTTGGGGGAGGTGCATACCATGTTCCGGAGGCTTGTCCTGTTCCTCCGTGCCAACGAAGGCGGCATCGCTACCTACGTGGCCCAGGCCGTCATGATCCTGGCCGTCCTGTCGGTCGCATTCCTCATCGTCGGGGCCACCAGCAACCTGGGTCACTTCCTGGTAGAGCGGATCTACGATTTCATCGAGAACGCCGCCCAGTAAGCGCCGGTCCGGCCGTAGGCGGGGCCTCGCCGCACGAGGCCCCGCCTGCTGGAAGGGAGGGTCCGCACCATGTCAGGGTATATCTCCGGAGGGCTCATGCTGCTTCTGCTGTGCGCTGTGACACTGCTGGGAATCCAGGCGTACGGCATCTATGATGCCGGCCGCATGGTCGAGGCCGCCTTGCTGGATGCCCAACCGGTGCTCGCCCGCGACGGCGGGGTGTCCGAAACGGCAGCCACGCTGGCACGGGAACGGCTGACCCGGGAGGGCGGGGATCCGGAGCGGCTGGCAATCAGCGGCTCCCCGGAAGGAACGCCCTATGGGGAGTTGGTGCGGCTTCACCTGGTCTATGAGTACCCGTACCTCCTGAACAGCCTGCTCCCCTGGGAGACGGAGGAGACTGGCGTGCTCCGAATTGAGCGGGAGGCCGTGACCATGTCGGGGTGGCAGCCATGAACGGGGCGAGCCGGAACCAGCGGGGCGATGTGTCGCTCTATATCCTGGGTACCGTAACGCTGCTGCTGCTGGTTCTCTTCTGGTCAGGGCTGGCCGATAGCCTGCGGCTCATGACGCTGCGCGCCCTGGCCACCCGCTCTCTGGCTGCGGCCGTGGAGAGCGCCGCCCGGGAGGATCTGACCGATGCGGCCGCGGTGGAGGATTGCCTAAGCTCGCTGCTGGCGGCAAACCTGGGCGACCGCCCTTATACGGCTGAGGTGGCCATCCTGCCCGAAGGCGGCACAGACCCGCTCAGCGGCCGGCAGTTTGACCGCGCAGTCGTAGCCGCACGGCTGGAACTGCCGGTACAACTGCAATACCTGACCCGCTGGGCGCCGGAAATGAAGCTGCGGCTCTATTCCTATCAGTACAGCCTGAAGAGGAAAGCCGGTCCATAACCTCGAACCCCTTCTCCAAATAAGGAGGGGCCTTTATTTTGACTGCCCGTGCCCGTGGCTACATCGCTGTAACGCTGGCTGCTTGCCTCTGGGGCCTCGCCGGCACCGCCGCCAAGTATCTCTTTGCCGACCTGTCCGTGCCGCCTTTCCTCCTGGTCCAAATGCGCATGGGTCTTGCCTTCGTCGTCCTTCTGATCACCCTGGCCATCACGGCACCCCACTTGTTACGCATCCGCTCAGCCGACGCCGGCTTCCTCGCCGTCTGGGGCGTGGTGGGCATGGCGGGCGTTCAGTTCACCTACCTGTTCACCATCGCCAAGACGAATGTGGCGACAGCCATCTTCCTGCAATACCTCTCCCCGATCCTGACGGCGCTCTACGCCTGGCTGGCAGGCCAACGCCCCGGCAAGCTTCTGCTACTCTGCCTGGGGGGGGCAACGCTGGGGCTCTTCCTCCTGATCTCCGGCGGCGGCGGCAACCTGCTGGTCAGCCCGATCGGGCTGGCGTCCGGCCTGGCCTCGGCCTTTTTCATGTCCTTTTACACCATTTACGGTGCCAGGGGCGTCAACCGCCTCTCACCCTGGCCGTTGCTCTGCTATGCACTGGGCTTCGGGACGGCACTCTGGCTCCTGATCGACGGTGGTCTGCTCCTCTCCGGCCGGTCCGTGCCGGGTCTGTCGCTGCTGCATAGCGGCGTACTTTGGGGTTTCTTTGCCTACATGGCCATCCTGGCTACCATTGTCCCGTTCGGGCTCTATCTGATTGGGCTGAAGTCGATCAGTCCTACCCAGGCCAATCTCACCGGCATGCTAGAGCCAGTGGTGGGCGGCGTCGCCGCCTACCTGGTCCTGGGCGAGGCGCTCCGTCCGATTCAGCTGCTGGGCGGCACCTTCATTGTGGTGGCCGTACTGCTGCTCCAATATCGGGAACGTCGTGCCACGGAGGCGTAGCATCATGCAGGAGGCTCAGCTCAAGCAGTTGGTGACTCAGGCGCTGGGCGCGGAGCCGCTCTCATTACAGCCGCTCCCCCATCCGTTCGGTCAGTCCAACCAGGTCTGGCAGGCAACACTCCCGGACCAGACCGTGATCGTACGCACCAACGCAGACCTCCGGGCGATGACGGGAACTGCGGCGAATCTCAATGCCCTGGCGGGCCTGGGACTTCCTGTACCGCGAGTACTGGCGGCCGACCTGTCCGCCGCCCGCTACCCCGACGCCTACCTGCTGCTGTCGGCCATTCCCGGTCGGGAACTGCGCCTGGAGCTGCCGACCATGACCCTGCCGCAGATCCGTACCGTGGCCGGCGCCGTGGTCAACTCCCAGCGGCGAGTTGCCACCCTGGCGCCAGGTTCGGGCTATGGCCGAAGCATCGGCGGTTCTCCCCCTCCCTGCCGCACCTGGGCCGACTTTTTGCGGGCCGAAGTGGAGGCCCATCTGCCAAACCTGGACGGGTATGCCTCTGCCGAGTTGCCGTTACAGATCCGCCGCCTGCTGACCGGCTGCGAGCCCGATCTGGCCGGGGTCCCGCCCACCTGCTTCCTGGACGACTTGAGCGTGAAGAACGTGCTGGTCGCCGAGGGACGGCTGACCGGCTTCATCGACTTCGACTGGCTATGCTATGGCGACCCTCTATACTTTGTGGTCCTGATCCAGGTGGCGGCGCAAGCGCATCGCATCGCCGGGGGCGAGACCTATTGGGCGGAGCTGTGCCGCCAGTGGCCGGTCACCCCGACCGACGAGCGCCTGGTAGACCTGTACGCGATCGGCCATGCCCTGGTCTTCCTGGGATACCGCCGCCGGGCAAAGGACGATCGAACCATCGAGCGACTGGTGGAGTTGATCCAGTCTTGGGTGTAGCCGTTGACAGACGGTAGTGGGTATGAGGAGGTATAGTATGTCAGCCGAGGCAAATATGGCGCTGGTGCGCCAGTGGGTTGAGCAGGTCTGGAATCAGGGAAACATGGAGTT
Source organism: Mycobacterium leprae (assembly GCA_050262655.1). GTDB lineage: Bacteria > Bacillota > Sulfobacillia > Symbiobacteriales > Symbiobacteriaceae > DASXVX01. The sequence continues at coordinate 9,076 of JBLNEM010000145.1, forward strand.
GCTTACCCACTTTCATCCCCCGATCTTCGACAACCACGGCCATCCTTCGTCGATTCACGAGACTCAAGAGTGGCACCTTCGCACCCGCACCACGTTTCCCGATATCCACTACACCATCGATGACATCTTTGCAACCGATGACCGGGTAGCCCTCCGCTGGACCGCAACCGCGACGCATCGGGGGGCGCTGTGGCAGATCCCACCGACTGGCAAGCGGATCACATGGACTGGCATGCATCTGCTGCGGCTAGCCCACAACCAGATCGTCGAGGTCTGGGCATTGCAGAATGGGGTGGCACAGCTACAGCAAATGGGCTTAACGCTCAACACCGCAACAGATGCCGCAGCCAAAGAAAGCTAGAGACAATAAGCAACCGAGGGATCAACCCACG
>JBLNEM010000146.1:0-12008 GCA_050262655.1 Mycobacterium leprae
GCCATGACGCCACCGGCTGCGGCCACCGGACGGTGCCACGCCACCAGGATCAGCAGTGCGAAGGAGATGGGAAACCAGATGGTGCCCAGGTTCTCCGGCTCATCGGCCACGGCATCGAGCAACTGCTTCCGGTGAATCACGTAGTTGCCGGCCGCCGCGGTGAGCGGCGGGATGATCGCCAGATAGGGATTCCGAAACAAGGCGAGTGTCCCGAAAACCCAGAGGCCGACACCCACATGGATGATCTTCCGGGCGATCTCCCGGGAAACACCGACGCGGCGGGCAGTTTCGCCCGCCGCCACCACAATGCCAACGTAAAGATAGGACCAGAGTAGTGCCAGAGAGTCCTGCTTCATCAGTTAGCCCCCACTGGGTTTCGTTCATTGCTGCGTTCGTCGGCCTGCTTCGGTTACTCCCCGATCAACGGCACCACGTTGGCCTCAAGCCCGAGCGCCCGGGCGATCTCGATCTCCCGCTGATGACAGGTCATAAAGATCACCTGATGTTCCAGGCTGATGGCCGCCAGATGCGCCATCGCCCGTTCCACACGGGTATCGTCGTACTGCACAAAGGGGTCGTCGAGCATCAGCGGAATCGACTCGGCGCCCTGGATCATCTCCAACAGGGCCAGCCGCAGTGCCAGATAGAACTGATCGATGGTGCCGCCCGAGAGCGAGACCAGATCGACCGTCCGGTCGCCGTCGGCCAGCGCCCGAATGCCCAGCGAATCATCGACCTTCACCGACTCATAGCGGCCGTTGGTCAACTCGGCCACCGCCCGGCCCATGGCATTGTTCAGCATGGGGGCGAAGTCCCGGTGGATCTCTTCCCGGGCCTCGATCATCGTGTTCTTGGCCAGTTCCAGAGCCGCCAGTTCGGCATCCATGGTCGCCCGTTCGGTGCGCAGCGAATCAATCTCGGCCTGGAGGTCTGCAATCTCCGGCAGTTCGGCCAGCCCGGTCTCAACCCGGGCAGCCAGGTCGGCGGACACGGTGCTCAACTCGCTGCGCCGAGTCTGCAGCTCCTGCAGGGCCTTCTGGAGTTCGGGGACCGACCGGGTGTCGGCGGGTGCGTCGCCCTGAACCCTTGCCCTCAGCTGCTCCACCTGCATGGCCAGATCTTCCACATCTTCACCGCCCAGCAGGGAGCGCAGGAGTTCCTGCAGGGTCTGGGCCTCGCTCTTGGCCTTGGCCCAGGCCTCACTCAAGGAACAGGCGGTTTCAAACTGCTCGATGCTCTCCACACCGGCATCCTGCAGCCCCGCCGCCACCTGCTCGCCCAGTTCCCGGGCACGGGCCATTTCGGTCTTCACGACGGCGACCTGGGCCTGAATCTGTTCCTGGCGGATCTGGTGCCGCTCACGCAGTGCGTTGAGCTGCTGGTACCGGGTAAGGGAACGGTGCACATCGCTGACCGATGCTGCCCCCACCTGGCCCAGTAAGCGCCGCTTCTCCTCCTCCAGGTCCATCACCTGATGGCGGGTCTGCTCCTCTACCTGGTAGGCCCGCTCCAGGTCGGCCCGGGTCTGGGCCATCGCCCCGGCTGTCCGCCGGCCCCGGATCAATGCACCAAGCGCCAGCACAAGGGCAACCAGCGCCACACCGCCGGCCCCCAGCACAAAGGGCATACCCAGCGTCTGACTGACGAACAGGTAAGCACCGCCGCCCATGGCTACGGCCATCAGCGCAATCCACACCCAGAGCAGTGCACCGTTCTGGGCCGAATGGCGCCGCAGTTCGTTGACCCGCTCCCGCAGGACGGCGTTGTTCTGCTGATCCAGCGTCACCCGCAGTCGGGCGATCTGCCCGTCCAGTTCCTCTGCCCGGGCCAGCACGACCTCGCCCTGCTCCGCCACTCCTTGCAGCGGCTGGCAGAGGGAGTCCACCTCGGCAATCATGCCGTTCAACCGCACGGCCTCGGCCTCCAGCAGGGCCATTTCCGACTGGCCCAGTTCGGCGGCACGCTGTACCGCCATCGCCCGAGCCGACTCAACCTGGAGCAGCTGATCCCGCATCTGTACGGGGAAGTCGGCATAGGCGGCCAGCCGCCCGATCTGCCCCCGCAGTTCGGCCAGCCGCTGACGGGAAGAACGGGTCCGCTCCAGCCGCTCGGATGCTTCCTGCAGCAACTGCCAGTCGAGACAATGCTGCACAAACGCCTGCTCCTCATCGGCGTGGCGGAGGGCGGTGCGGCATTCATTCAGGCGCACCTCCCATTCCCGGATCTGCTCACGGGCGGCCGTGGTCTGTTCCAACTCCTGGCTCCGGGTCTCGATCAGGCGGCTCACCCGGGCGTAAGGCCGGGTTGGCGCCCGCTCGCTGCCGATCTCCCGCATCTGCTCTTCGAGATAGGCCAGCGCATCCTTCACCGACAGATCGTCGCGGCCGGACTCCTGCATGTTCGCCAACCGGGTGAGCAGTTCGCGCCCCATCTCCAGTTCGCCCACCTGCAGTTGACCGACCCACGCGGTGGAACGGAAGATCTCCTCCGGCAGCCGCAGGTGCTCTTCGGCAAACAGCAGTTCCTTGCGCCGGTCCAGGGTGAACCGATCGGAGAGATCGGCGCCGGTCAGGTCATCAAACAGACGCACCAACTCCCGGGCCGGTTCGAACTCACGCTCCACCCGGTAACGCCGGCCGTTGTCCAGCGTGTAGATCAGCGAACCCCTATAATCGCCACCCTGCCAGGGGCGATACCGATCGGCATCATCGGTGTAGTCCCGCCGCAGGGAGCGCTTCTTGAACCCATAGAGCATGCCCAGAATGAACTTTTGAATGGTCGTTTTCCCCGCCTCGTTGGGGCCGGCGAGGATGTTGAGGCCAGGCGCCAGATCGAGACGCCGCCCCTGGAAGCGGCCGAAACCGGTCAGCATCAGCTGGTCGATTCTCACCTCACCGCCCCCTTTCGACCGAACGCGGTTAATCCGAGCACGATCGCCCGGTTGATCCGGGACCGTTCCGTTGGATCGGTCGCCTCTTCCGCCATGGTGAGCAACCGCTGCACGAAGACGCCCCGGGCGGAGCGCTCACGGGCCATCGCCTGCAGGTCGTAATCCGGCCGGGTTTCATCGGCCAGCTTCAGATAATAGAAGTCGCTCGCCAGCTTTTCGGTCAGGAGGGCCACGTCGGGCACCAGTTCGGGATCGACGGTGCCGGTCAGGGTAAGGCGATAGCAGTTCTCCAGCCGCGCCTCCTCCGAGTCCGACCAGCGAATCCGGTCGGCCAGGTCTTCCAACGAAACGGCGCCGGTCACGTCAACCTCGGCGGTGATATACTCCCGGCGGGCCAGCGGCACGAACTCCAACTGGTTCGCCAGCTTGCTGACAGTGCCCAGGTAGACGCCGTGCGCCCCCGGCTCGCCAAAGCCCAGCGGCTCCGGGCTGCCGCTGTAGCAGGCAACCACCCGCCCAAAACGCTCGGCGAAGACGCCTGGCTTGTGAATGTGCCCCAGTGCGACATAGTCGGCCCCAATGGCCGTCAGGTCGGCCGGTTGGAACGGGTGGTACGCCTCATCGCCGCCGTGCATCACCACGAGGTTCAGGCGGGCCGGATCCACCACCCGCAGGCTGGCCAGTTGGTACTCCCAGACCTCCCACGCGCCAAAGCCCCAGCCGTACACGGAGACCGGCAGATCATCCAGATCCACCCGCTCCACTTCCGGCCGGAAGATGTGAACGTTGGGCGCCCAGGCATACTGCTCATAGTAGCTCCCCGGCAGATAGGGGTCGTGATTGCCAGGGCTGATAAAGACCCGAGTCCGGGGAATCCGCCGGAACTGGTCATCGATGAACTTGATCAAACCACGGGTCGCACCGCTATGCTCAAACAGGTCGCCGGCAATCAGCAGCAGATCTACCTGCTGCTCGGCGGCCAGATCAATGATCCCGGTGAAGACATCCTTCAACTCTTCCCGGCGGCGGCGGCCGTCCGGGCCCATACCGGCAAACGGCCACTGCAGATGCATGTCGGCCATGTGCAACACTTTCACGTCCGGCAATCCGGTTCACCTCGATCGTCGGGGAGTGCAAACTTACTTACTATGATCATTCTATAACAAGGAACGAAAGGGGAACAGAGATTCGAAGCGAAGGATTTTATGTGAGGTGACAAATCTCATGGACAACGTAACACACGGCCTTCTGGGGACGGCCATCGGCATGGTGCGTCGGCGATCGGCGGATCCATCCCCCGAAAACCGGGCAACGGACACCGCCGTAATCTGGGCAGCCCTTGCCGCCGCCGAACTCCCCGACGCCGATACCTTCATTGGCCGAGGACCCATGGCGGAGTTCACCTGGCATCGAGCCTTCACGCATTCTCTGGCCTTCACCCCGGTAGTGGCCTTCGTCGCCGCCGGCATCGCCAAACTGGTCTGGCGCAAGGCGAAGTTCGGCACGCTCTATCTCTGGAGCCTGGCCTCGGTGCTGATCGCCCACCTGCTGAACGACTACATGACCGGGTGGGGCACCCGCCTGCTGCTCCCCTTCTCCCAGGCCAGGCTGGGACTGGACTGGGTGCCGATCGTCGACCTGCTCTACACCGTCCCGCTGCTGGTCGCCGTGATCATCGCCTGGCGCCGGCCTTCGCTGCGGCGCAAGGCCGTGGTGGCTGTGCTGGGCTATCTCCTGCTCTACACCTTTGGCTACCGGGGGATCTCCCACGCCCTGGTGGAGCGGGCGGTAAGCGCCCGGTATGCCGGCCAGAACGTAGCCCAGTTACAGGTTTCGCCGGATATGCTGAACCCCATGGCCTGGAGCTACACCGTGGATCTGGGAGACCGGTACGAGCGTGGGCAAGCCTACGCCACCGGCAGCGTAGAGTCCCCCACGGTGATTTCCAAGGGCCCGGACGATCCCGTGACCCGGGCCGTGCGCTCCGCCCCGGAGCTGCAGCCCTTCTTCGCTCAGTTCCACTACGTAACGGTCTTTTACCGGCAGACCGCCGAGGGGTACACCGCCAGCATGGGCGACGTGCGCTACGGCGTGGGTGGCCACGGCATGACCTATCAGGTATCGTTGAACCAACAGCTACAGGTTACGCAGATCAAGAGCGGCGGCTGGTAAGTCGCCTCCACATCAACGCAAGCGCACCACGCTACATCGAAGCAAACAACCACCACCGCTCGCCGGTTCAGACCACAAAGTCTTGCTGACACGGAGGAATTGTCGATGCTTACGAAGCTGGTTGCGCTTGCGATTGGTTTTGGCCGGGCCACATTGCTGGGGTTCGGCGGTGGCCCTTCCATCGTTCCCCTCTACGAGCATGAGGCGGTCGAGGTCTTCCACTGGACCACGAAACAGGAATTCGGCCAGACCCTGGCCTTCGCCAACGCCCTCCCCGGCCCCATCGCCACCAAACTGGGCATTTACATAGGCTACCAGGTCGCCGGCTGGCCCGGCGCAGTGGTCTCCCTTCTCTCCATTACGTTGCCCACCGGCCTGGCCCTGATCGCCCTCTTCGGCCTCCTCTCCCGCTTCAAGGACAGCCCCTACCTGAAGGGAATGCTAGCCGGCATCCGCCCCGTCATCTTCGTCATGCTGGCCATGCTAGCCATGGATTTCGCCAAGTACGCCTTCCAAGCCAACGGCACCGGCCCCCTCAGCTGGCTCCCCTTCGGCCTGGCCGCACTATACTTCATAGCCGTCCAGTACCTCGGCCTCTCCCCCATCTGGGGCGTCATCGGCTCCCTCGCCATCGGCGGGTTCCTACTCCGCTAGAGTCTCGCCGCGGATAGGCGGGGGGCGTACGCGGGGATCCCCTGCGCCGGCGGGCCTGTGCCGCGGGGCACTACGTGGGAGTAGCCTACGCCGCCGGGCCTGTGCCGCCACGGACGCCTGATCTTCGGAGCCCGCGGAGCCGGTCTCCGAAGGGCGTCCTAACGGCGTCACAGACCCGGCGACTTTGGCAACGCACAGCTTCGTTTCAATGGATGGATGGGGACAGCCCCAGCCTATGCGGGTCACTCCTACGGAGTGACCCGCATAGGCTGGATTGCCACGTTCGAACGTAAAGACTCCCTGACAGAGGGTCGGATGGTTTCGCTTTTCCTTGGTCTGCCTTTTTTCGGAAAAGAAAGTCGTAAAATTTAGCAGGGTAAATGTCAGACGTAGCGAAACGAATAAGTGTTTCGATTCATTTCCGTGTAGGAGGCTGTCCGCTTTGGCCGTTGTGAGCATTTTTGTCGGGAACCTTCCCTGGGCTACCACTGACGAGGATCTGTCTGAGCTGTTCTCCCAGTATGGTGAAGTGAAGCGCGCCAAGATCGTCACTGACCGTGAGACCAACCGTAGCCGTGGCTTCGGTTTCGTCGACATGGAAGAGGCCGACGCCAACAAGGCCATCGAGGCCTGGAATGCCCAGCTGTATGGTGGCCGCGCTCTGACCGTCAATCTCGCTCAGAGCCGTCCCGCCCGCGGTTAGTCATCCGGTCGTTTCTACTGACGACCAAAGAGGCGCCTTTCCTGCGAGGGAAGGCGCCTTTCTCTGTCTATTCGCCACAACGATCGGCAAGCCACGCCCGCAGCCCGGGAAAGTCGGCCTTCAGGCGATCAATCTCCCCCAGTTCAGCGACCGCCAACTCGCATTTGCCCTGCATGGCGTAAGCCTGCGACAGATAGCCGTGCAGGTTCGGCTCGTTGGGCTGGCGCTTGATGGCCACCCGCAGCCCTTCCTCCGCCTCGGCCATTCGCCCCTGCTGGAGGGCGTCCAGCGCTACGTTCAGGTCGCGGCTGGGACCGGGGAGATCGACGACGCCGGCGACCAACGCCACCACGGTGGCCAGGACCAACGTGGAGAGCGTGACCCGCCCCCACCGGTTCAGTGTGAACCGCGGCCGATGCTCCCCTTTCACAAAGGGCACGCCCACGACAGCAGCCGCCAGAACCCCAGCGACCAGACCGCCCATGTGATCCCAGTTGTCCACGAAGCGGTATAGCCCCAAGCCGATGCCCACGTTCAGGACCAGGGTCAAAACCAGCGGGCGCCACCGTATCACCTCTCCCAGCGGGGAGGAGAGTCGGAACCAGAGCACTGCGCCTACCAGGCCCATCACTGCGCCGCTGGCTCCGGCAGCGAGCACCACGGGTGCGCCCAAAAGCGTGCTGGTGGTTGCGCCGGCGACCCCGGTCACGACGAACAGATAGAGCAACTGCCAGGGCCCGTACAGGATCTCCACCGCCCGGCCCATCACCCAGAGGCTCCAGCTATTGATCGCCAGATGCAGATAACCGATATGTACGAAACTGGCGGTGAAAAGCCGCCAGTATTCTCGCTGCTCCAGGAGGTCCGGGCGGAACGCCGCTCCCCAGCGGACCAGCAGCGCCCCGTTGGTGACCGTAGCGTTCAGGCTGCGTCCCTGGATGGTCATGACCACCCAGATGAACAGAATCACGCCAATCAGGGTGGTCGTCATCCAGGGCCACGGGTCACGGTCCGGTTTTTTCGCCACCGCCGCTCCCTCCTTCGGCCTGAATCCAGCCGGTCAGCCCGCACCGGCTAAAGCGTCGCTAACCCTGAAGCCGCTTCTGCAGCTCCGCCCGCCGTTCCTCGAACCCGGGCTTGCCCAACAGGGCAAACATGTTCTGCTTGTACGCTTCAACGCCCGGCTGGTCAAACGGGTTGATGCCCAGCATGTACCCACTGACGGCACAGGCCTTCTCGAAGAAGTAGAGCATCTCGCCGTAGGCGAACTCGCTCAGTTCGGGCATGGTGACCACCAGATTCGGCACGCCGCCGTCGGTGTGCGCCAGCAGGGTCCCTTCGAAGGCCTTCTTGTTCACGAAGTCCATCGACTGGCCGGACAGGAAGTTCAGGCCGTCGATGTTGTCCGGATCGTTGGGCACCGGCACATCTACCGCGGGACGCTCCACCATCAGGACGGTCTCGTACAGGATCCGGAGACCTTCCTGAACGTACTGGCCCATCGAATGCAGGTCGGTGGTGAAGTCGACGGCGGCGGGAAGGACGCCCTTGTTCTCCTTGCCCTGGCTCTCGCCGAAGAGCTGCTTCCACCACTCCGCCGTATAGTGGAGCGATGGTTCGTAGGCGGTCAGGAACTCCACCTGCTTGCCCATGGTGTAGAGGGCGTGGCGAATCGCGGCATATTGGTAGGCCGGATTGCCGGCCAGATCGGTGGTGGCGTATGCTTCCCGGGCGGCGGCGGCGCCGGCCATTAACTGGCTGATATCGAGCCCGGCGGCGGCAATGGGCAGCAGGCCCACCGGCGTCAGGACCGAGTAGCGGCCCCCCACGTCATCGGGGATCACGAAGGTCTCATAGCCCTCGCTGTCGGCCAGCTTGCGCAGGGCGCCACGGGCCTTGTCAGTGGTGGCGTAGATGCGCTTCCGGGCGCCATCCTTGCCGTACTTCTGGGTCAATATCTCGCGGAAGAAGCGGAAGGCCACCGCCGGTTCCGTGGTAGTGCCGGACTTGGAGATCACGTTGACGGCGATGTTCTTCCCTTCCAACGCCTCCAGCACGTGGGTCAGGTAGACGGGGCTCAGGTCCTTCCCCAGGTAGTAAATCTCCGGTCCCTTCCGCTTCCCCTTTGGCAGCTGGTTGTAGAAGGGATGGCTCAGGGCATCAATGGTAGCCCTGGCGCCCAGATAACTGCCGCCAATGCCGATCACCACCAGGGCGTCGGCCTCGTCCTGAATGCGCTTTGCCGCGGCCTGAATCCGGGCGAACTCGTCCCGGTCGTAGTTGACGGGCAGGTCCAGCCAGCCCAGGTAGTCGCTTCCGGCCCCGGTGCCCTGATGCAGCGTGTTGTGTGCGTTCCGAACCGCTCCCTCGAGCTTGTCAACCGCCTGATCGCCAACGAATGCAAGTGCTTTGCTGTAGTCAAACCTGAGTCGTGCCATGAAGCGATTCCTCCTGGAAGTGTCATCCTTTTGATTATACCCTTACCAAAGGCTTCCGCAACCCATCCGTCCGTGTCATTCAGAACTGAATGGAGATCACCTGCCCGGGGGCCACAATCGTCACCTCGCCGTTGGGCCCCACCAGCGTTACCGGGTCAGCCGTTACCAGTTTGCCCGTTAGCAGGTGCTGTCCTACACCCAGGGTCACCTGTCGCCCCCGCAGGCTGGTCAACAGGGCCAATATCGGGTCCTCGGTGGTCGGCTGGGGCCGTGGCGGATCTACCGCCGGAACGCCCCGGAACGCAAACCGGTGAATCACGCAGGGCCCCCTCCTTTCCCGCAGCGGTGCGGCGCAAAGGTGGCACGGCTCCATAACGGGTCATACTATGTCTATTGGGTAAGTGCCGTACTGCCCGTGTTTCCACAAGGGGGGAACAGCATGTACGATCAGACCACGTCGCAGGGAACCATTCGCCGTCTCCTGGAAGATCTGCGGGGCGGAGGCTTCAACGCCAGCATTACCATTAGTGGCTTCAACTTTACCGGCCAAAAGGTCATCGCCTTCGAGAACGTTGTGGTTTATACCGTCAATGCCGCTGGTGGCGCCCGCGCTACCCCGATCGCCGACATCCTCAGCGTCGATTTCTAGCGTTGGTAGAACGGGGGGTTCCTCCTCCCCCCCGTTTACACAGGGATCACCCGGGCGGCAGGTGACAATGGGCTCCTGCCGCCACGACGTTGTGTCGGGAGAGCGACAATAACTTGAGCGGCTGATGATTGGCATGCTAGAATGGCATACGTGAAGACCGCAGCAGGAGGCGATCCCCTTGGGCCGCAAATGGGAGAATATCAAGCGTTCAAAAGGGAAGTTGGACCAGGCACGTGGCGCCACCTTCTCCATGGTAACCAAAGAGATCATGAAGGCCGTCAAGGAAGTCGGGCCTGACCCGGAGGCCAATTTCCGTCTGAAGGTCGCCATGAAGAAGGCCCACGACGTGAACATGCCCAACGAAATCGTTCAGCGTGCGATTCAGCGGGCGAGCGGTCAGGGCGATGGCGCACAGATCCACGAACTGGTCTATGAAGGGTATGGTCCTGGCGGCGTCGCCATTACCATGAACATCGTTACGGACAACCGGAACCGCACCGCGGCCGATGTCCGGCACATCTTCACGAAGCACGGCGGCTCTTTGGGTGAAACCGGCTGCGTGGGCTGGATGTTCACCAAGCGTGGCGTGATCACCATCGACCGGAGCCAGACCGCGATCAGCGAAGATGACCTGATGATGGTCGTCCTGGACGCCGGCGCCGAGGATATTCAGACTACAGACGAAACCTATGAGATTACAACCGCCCCGGAGACCCTGAACGATGTACTGAAGGCGCTGGATGCGGCCAAGATCCCGGTCGAGTCGGGCGAAACGGCCATGGTGCCGAACAACACGGTGGAAATTTCCGGCGAGAACGCCGAGAAACTGGCCACCCTGCTCGAACTCCTGGAAGAGAACGATGACGTCCAGGATGTCTACTCCAACGCCTCGCTGCCGGACGAAGAATAGGGATAAAAAGGGCCGCCCCACCACTGCCTGGGGCGGCCTCTTCCATTCCCTAGCGATAGTTGGCGAACTGCAGCTCGATGCCGAAGTCCTTGCCACGGACCAGAGCGATCACGGCCTGCAGGTCGTCCTTCTTGGCGCCTGTTACCCGGATCTCCTCGCCCCGAATCTCGGACTTCACCTTGAGCTTGCTGTCCCGAATGGCCTGGGTGATCTGCTTCGCCTTGTCCTGGGCAATGCCCTGGGCGAGCGTGATCACCTGCCGGACCATGCCGCCGGCGGCATCCTCCATCTTGCCATAAGTAAGTGCCCGGAGCGCAATGCCCCGCTTGACCAGCTTCGTCTGGAGAATATCCAGGACGTTCCGCAGCTTCATCTCGTCGTCGCCGAGAACGGTCAACTCGCCCTTCTTCTCGTCCAGTTCGATCGAAGACTTGCTGCCCCGAAAATCGAAGCGGGTCTCCATCTCCTTTTTCGCCTGGTTGACAGCGTTGACTGCCTCAGCCATATCCACCTTGGAGACGATGTCGAAAGAGAAATCACTAGCCAAGAGCACACACTCCTCGATAGCGCTTTACCATATAGGGCCATGCCCATCTATCATAGCACATTCCGCGGCGAGCGAACGAGTCTCCGGGCCGGTCCCACATGCACCGGCCGCCCGGGGTTGACATGGACCAGGACCCCCAGCGTCTCGGGCACCGCCTCCCGAATGGCGCGTTTGACCCGCCCGGCGATGCGGTGGCCTGCTTCGACCGTGAGCATGCAATCCACGGCGATCTTGCAGTCTACATAGATGCCGGAGCCAAAGAGCCTGGCCTTCACTTCGTCCACCTGCTGTACACCGGCGACGCCGCTGGCGACGAAGCGAATCCGCGACATGACCAGCGGATCGGGTGCGGGATCCATCAGGTCGTTTACCGAGCGCCAGTATAGTCCAATCCCCATGCGCAGAATCAGCCCCGCCACCAGAATCGCCATGGCCGGGTCCAGCGCCGACAGGCCGAACCTGCCGCCCAGGGCGCCCACCAGGGCCGCAATCGAGGCCAGCACGTCGGTCCGCTGGTTTGCCCCGTCGGCTTCCAGGGCCGAGTTGCCGGTACGCTTTGCCGTGCGAATCAGAAAACGCGCCAGAATCTCCTTCACCACAATCGAGATGCCGGTCACCCAGGCCGCGACCAGGCCGACCGGTTCGGTCCGCTCGGCCTGCAAGGCGTGCCAGGCTGCGGTGGCTGCCAATACGCCGGTGATGGTGACCAGGACCCCCACCAGCTTGGCGGCAACGGGCTCAGCCTTGTAGTGGCCGTATGGGTGGTTGATGTCCGGCGGCATCGCCGCGATGCGGCTGCCGCCCATCACCACCAGCGTAGCGAAAATGTCGGTGCCGGAGTTAGCCGCGTCGGCCAACACGGCGGTGGAGCCGGAATGAACGGCCGCAATGGCCCGGGCGGTGGTGAGGATCACGTTACAGCCAATCGTGATCATGCCGGCCCGGTTGATCAGGTGTTGCCGGTCTTCGGTCATACTTGCGCCGACCTCCCCAGAGAAAGCAACGCCCTTAGTATGTGAAAAGCGGGTGGACCTGCGTCGGTCCA
>JBLNEM010000147.1:0-8573 GCA_050262655.1 Mycobacterium leprae
GGGATCGAAGCGGAAGCGATACTCCTCCAGGCTGCGGATCGGCACCTTGATGATCTGCTTGCCGTCGGAGGTGATGATCGACTCTTCGGCGATGATTTCCGGCAGGTTCTCCCGGATGGCCTCCTTGATCTTCTCGATGTGCCGAGCCTGATCAACCGGGCCCTTCCGGTGGAGCGACCAGTCATGCTGTGAAGTCGAAGGCATAAACGCTTCCCTCCTCCCGCGGGTGTACCTGCTCTACGTTATGTTATGCGACTGAGGAGAAAGTGGGAGGGTGGCAACCATCCCCGCTGTGCTAGACTAAGATCACGCCCCCACCCGGAAAGGACCGATGCGCATGATCGACAAAGTAAACCTCGCCGCCAAGTTTGCCCTGTTCCAGGACCACTGGAGCCCGAAGATCGTGGGCGAGGTGAATGACGCCCACGTGAAGTTGGCGAAGCTGCAGGGAGAGTTTGTCTGGCACAAACACGACGCCGAAGATGAACTCTTTCTGGTGGTGAAGGGCAGCCTGGCCATCCGCCTGCGCGACGGTGAGATCTACCTGAAGGAAGGCGAGTTCGCCATCGTGCCGAAGGGTGTCGAACACCTGCCGGTTGCGCACGAAGAGGCCCATGTGCTCTTCCTGGAACCCAAGTCGACACTGAATACCGGCGACGTTGAGAACGAACGGACGGTCAAGGAGCTGGAACGCATCTAGAAACCACCGGCCGCACCAATCTAAGAGCCACCGGGACGCCTGACGGCGACCCGGTGGCTCCATCGTTATAGCCAACTGCGGCCAACCCCACACCTTAATGCTTCCGCCGGCGATCCTCCAGAGGGGGGATGCGGGCCGGCGAAGAGACCCCCAGCATCTCGTCGAATGAGCGTCCTGGCTTTACCCCGTAGAGGCCCGGAATAGCCGGGAGGGCATACTCGCCCCGGTTTGGGACTGGCGGGCCAGTGTCGACGAGTGATCGGTCGGTGGTGACAATTCCGGTTGCTGCCAATGCAGCCAGGGATGCAAGGAATGCCTCACTACCTGACAACCGACGCATTGGACCACCTCCTTTCCCACCCGCATCGACCGTGCAAAGGGGCAATGGTTCAGTTCCAGTATAGAAGGAAAGCTGCACGGGCTACCACTCCCCGCGCGGGGAGTTTTCTCCGTAAAGGTTCGGTTATCGGAAAAGGTTATCTAGTTATTCAATAGAAATGAATAGCCAAACACCTCATCCCCCGGGTAGGTGATATGATGCTGACCCGACAGGACTTCGCTCGCTTCCTGCCACTACCGGCACTCCGGGTCGGACTGGTCATGGGGGGCGTTTGGGCCTGGGTGCTTTCGTTCCCCCTCTTCGGGCCGCTGCTCCAACACTCGACTGGCAGCGATGCAGCTCTGGCGGGGGCCTATTACGTTTTTTCGATGGCCATGGCGCTGGCGGTCCTGCTGTGGGTTCCCCGTCGCCCAGGAGACCGCGGTTGGCGTGCGCTGGTCAGTGCGTGCGTGGCGTCCGCCGCAACCATCCTCTTCTTGACCGTTCCGGCTCTGGAAGAGCCAGGGATCGCTCGAGTCCTGCTGCTGGCCCTTGTGGCACTGGCCCAGGCAGACCTGTACCTGGCCGTGATCGATCTTTTCGTCATTCAGACGAATCATCTGGCAACCCTCGCGGTGGCGTTTGGCACCGCCTACGCTGTGAATGCGTTGGTGGCCGCGGCAGTCGAATTGACCCGTTCGTTGTCGGTGGTGGAAGTCCCGTTAATTGGCATGGTCCTCCTGAGCGCTGTACGACTCGGCCAGGAGCACCGCATCGCCGCACCCAGCCCACCACCTTCCTCCCTCACTCCGCCCCGGCAGGCATGGGCCGAAGCACTACCGCTCGCCGCCTTCGCCCTGGCTGTTTATGGGGTCGGGGGCATCTGGTATTGTCCGGTGGAGATCCAGGGCCTGCCGTTCTGGCCGGCCATCCGCTCTCTGCTCTCTGCCCTCATCGTGCTGGCCCTGGCCCGGTACCTCTGGCGCCGGAACACCAACCTGCTGGCCCCGTTGGGCCTGGGCGCCATTGGTCTGGGGCTGCTGTTAGCGGCTGCTCCCGTTAGCGACCCAGCCGGTACCCTCCTGCACCGGCTGGTGATGACGCTGGGCATGCTTGCCGCTGACCTGTTCTACTGGCTCTACCTGGGCAGGCTGGCCGCGGACCCAAGACGCAGACCGATCTTTGGCCTGGGGCTCATCTGGGCATGGGGGCTCATCGGGACGGAAAACTTCCTCACCCTGGCCTTCCCCAGCATGGAGAGTCCCCCGCAGGGGTTCCTGCTCACCGGGGCTGCGATCATCCTGGCGGTGGTGCCGTTCATCTCGTCCTTCGCACAAGCGCCGCCTGAACCCGAGGCTCCTAAAGCGCCCGTACCGGCGATGTCCACGGAGGCTATAGCGGCAGCCGAGCAGCCCGCCCCGTCGCCTGCCACCGAAGCCAGCGTGATGCCCCCCACTGAACTGACAGCGGCGGAACGGGCGGTTTATGCCCTGCTCATCAAAGGTGCCCACGACGCCGAGATCGCCGAGGCCCTTGTGATCTCCCCCCACACGGTGAAGTTCCACGTGCGGAACATCCTCCGGAAGATAGGGGCCGCCAACCTAACCGACCTGCTCTCCCGCCTGCTCCACCAATCAGGACGGCAAGATTAGGAAAACCCCGCCTCGGGCAGTGCACAGCCCAAGGACGGGGTTTTAGTTTGGGTTGATCTCTCCCACCAGACCGGGCACCAGCGTGGCGGCGCCGATGGCCCCTGCCTCGTCGCCCAGTTCAGCGGGCACAATTTGCAGATGCTCACGAATCCCTGTCATCAACCGGCTCCGCACCAGCCGCCGGGCCGGCCCCAGCAGCAGTTCACCCGCCAGTGCGACTCCACCCCCGACGATGACTGCCTCCGGGCCCATCAGGTTGTAGTAGCCCAGAATGCCCAATCCCAGGTCGGTGCCGATCTCGTCCCACATCTGAAAGGCAAACGCGTCACCAGCCCGGGCTGCTTCGGCCAAGGCTCGCCCATTCACCCGGCTCTCCGGTAGCTTTCGGAGTTGGCTGCCGCCGCCATCCCGCCCCTGAGCCAGAGCCGCCAGCACACGACGCCTAATGGCCGGGCCGGAACAGAGCGCCTCCAGACAACCGACCGAACCACAGTTGCAGGCCGGCCCGTCTGGGCGGATGGTAATATGGCCAAACTCGCCGGCGGTGCCGTACGGTCCCCGGTAAAGCTGGCGGTCCAACACGATCCCCGAACCGACTCCGGTGCCGAGGGCCGTAAAGAGAAAGCTGCGGAACCGCCGGCCGGCGCCGAAGTGGAGTTCGCCCAGGGCGCCGACTCGCACGTCGTTCTCCATATCCACTGGCAGGTTGAACTCCCGCCGAAAGGGCTCGAGTACCTGGACATTGGACCACTCTGCGAAGTTCTCCGAGACCAGCGAAATGCCGCTGGCACGGTCCAACAGGCCGGGGATCCCCAGGCCAATCCCCATGACCGGCTGCGGGGCCTTCGCCAGCAGTTCCCGGGCGACGCCCAGCAGCGTGCTCATGACTGCCGTCGGTCCTTCTGCCGCAGGCGTCTTGCGCTCTACCGACAGGAGCATGCGTCCGTTCTGATCCACGACGGCACCCAGTATCCCGGTGCCGCCCAGGTCAATACCTAGTGCGTAGCGGATGATAGCTGTCCTCCTGCAGGGCTTATTCCTTCGGCCAACCGGCGTAGAGCGGCCGCAGGGCGGGGAAGAGCGATCGATAGGATTCGTAATAAGCCTGGTACCGGGCGGAGACCTCCGGTCGGTGGGCCACGGTGTGCTCCCGCCGGGAAATGGCACGGGTGGCTTCAGACGGTCCCGCCCAAAGCCTTGCAGCCACACCGCCCAGAAGCGCTGCCCCCAAAAGGGTGGCTTCAGGCACCTCCGGCACCACCAGGTCACGGCCCAGAATGTCGGCCTTTAACTGTAGCCAGAGCGGGTTGTGTAGATGCCCACCGGTCACGGTCACCCGGGTGAATGGCACCCCGACCAGCGACTCCATGGCTGACATCATCTGCCGCAGTTCGTAGCAAGTCCCCTCCAGCACAGCCTTGACAATATGACCGCGGGAGGCGTTGTAGGTAAGCCCCACCAGTGCGCCCCGTGACAGCGGTTCCACGGCGGGCGGGCCGCCCCCGGCCAGATGCGGCAGGAAGAGCAGCCCCGAGGGGTCCGCCCCTGTTGCCGCGGCCATCTCGGTCATCGCGGCGTAATCCTCGCCCGGCAGCAGTTCCCGCAGCAACCATTCCACCGATCCGCCAGCGGCTGACGCGCCAGCCTGGAGGCCAAACAGGCCCGGAACCGGGAGTGGTCCCTGGCTGATCTGGGTCGCAAGGGCAGCCGGGGTCAGAATGGGGGCCGGTACTGCGCCGAACGCCACTTCGGCGGTGCCGGTGGAATCCAGCAGTTGGCCCGGTCCGGTTACCCCGGCAGCCAGGGCCGCACATGGATGATCATGTCCGCCCAGCGCCACCGGTGTGCCCACCGGTAGGCCGGTCATGGCCGCGGCTGCGGCAGAGATGGCCCCCACCGCCTGGCCCTCATCCAGCAGGGGCGGGAAAATGCTCGGGTCAATCCCCACCTGGGCCGCCAATTCCGGCGCCCATCGCCGGCTCTTCAGGTCCATCCCCAGGGTGCGCGCGGCCAACGTCGGGCAGGCCGCACGCTCTCCGGTCAGCCGGAATGCGATCCACTCCGCCATGCTGAGCCAGGTGCGGCCCCGGGCATACTCCTCCGGGTGCGCCGCCTTCAACCAGAGCAGCTTGGCCATGCCGTGCTTGGGCATCACGAAAAGCCCCGTGCGATAGAAGAGAGCAGCGGTGCCGGGATCGGCCGCCAGGCGCTCTGCCTGTTCCCGACTCCGAGGGTCAAACCAGGCCGTCGCCGGATAGACCGGGCGGCCCGCCTCGTCGATCAGCACCCCGGCCTCGGCCATGGAGGCAATGCCGATTCCGGCGATTGCCCCCTCCACCTCAGCCCGCACCCGTGCCAGGCATTGGGCGATGCCGGTCCACAGCGCCTCGGGATCGTACTCGGCACCTCCGTCGGGCAGCCGCTGCGTGGGCGTGTCGACTGTGGCCAGAGCCAGTTGGGCACCCTGCTCGTTGAAGGCCGCTGCCTTCAGGTGGGTCGTGCCCACATCAATGCCAATGAGAACGGCCATGGGCCGGTCACCCCCTTGCGGAACGTACGGCGGCAGTCGCCTGCGCCAGCGCTGCGGCGGCAGCATCCCGTGCATTCAGAGCCTGATCATAGCAGTCCAGCCGCCGCTCGGGGATGGGATTCCAGCCCCGGCCGTCGCTGTTTTCGGCTAGCAACAGGGCATCCTGTGCCCGGGTCAACTCGGTTCGGGCGGACTGTGCCGCAAAGCCCAGCGCCTCCACCAGGTCGATCATGGCCGAGGCCAGCCGGATCTGGCCACGCACATCGTCGCAAAGGTCGTTCAGGCGCATGTTGTCCGGGTCGCTGATCCAGTTCTGTAGATCGGAGAAACGGGCGCCGGCACCGCACTTCAGGTAGAGCGCCTCCGAACAGGGGTGCTCGCCCAGGTAGGCCGATGGCAGCGCCATCTCGACGGTGTCGGTACCCTGCAGGCGGTCCAGCAGTTCGGCAAACTTGGGCGCATGGAAGTTGCCCTGCGGCGGCAGATCGCCGACAAACTCCGTGTCGCCGGTAGCCAGCAGTACAAAGCCGTCCTCGGCGTGGCAGTAGCGGGCCTCCAGCGAGGCGAGGTATGCCTCCACCTCGGCCCAGGTCGCCCGCCCGTCCTTCCAGGCGAAGACCAGATCGTTGGGCCCCGGCATGTTCCAGGTCACGCCGGCAATCCGGCTCTCCCGGGCGCCGATGATCTCGTAAGGCCGGGGCACGGGCTCGCCGGCGGCAAACTCCTCCTGTGGCGGAATCCGCTTGAGTGCGCTGTTGAGCAGGCCCCGCTTGCTGATCTTGTATTGGCCGCTGCTGACCACGACCCACTTCAGGCCCCGGCGGGCCAGGAGATCGACGACGCTGGCATCCACCGCGTACTCCTGCGCGTAGAAACCCTGGGGCCGGGGGGCCAGATCGCCGAAGATCCGGTCATAAACGGTGAAGAAGCGGCTGATCTGCCGCTCGCCCTCGTCGGGGGGCAAGAGCGGGAGGATGGGGTCGGCGTAGGTCGAGGCCAGCAGTTCGGCCTGACCCCGGGCGACCAATGTGCGAACCCCGCTGATCACATCGGGGGCATTCTGCTCCAGCCACTCCAGGCTGATGCCGGAGAACTCGAGGGCAACCTTCACACCGGGGTGTGCCAGGAGCGCCTCCAGAGCGGGGAGGTAGCTGCGCTGCACCAGGACGGGCAATTTCGCCTTGGGGATCTCGGCGTACTGCATGTTGGCATGGAGAAACAACGAGCCATAAAGTCGACCCACACTAGCGCCCTCCCAGTTCTTTGAGATGATCGATCGCTTTCAACACGAAGTCCGGACCGCCGAAGGAGCCCGACTTCAGCACCAGCAGCAGGGGGTTCACGCCGGGGGCCAGCGTAGAGGGCAGGCCCGGGGCGATCTCAGCCAGCACCACCGTTTCGGTGATGCCCAGCTGCCGGGTGACGGCGGCGGAGGTGTCGCCGCCCAGGGTGATGAGCCGCCGGGAACCGGTGCCGTGCAGCACTGCCTCGCCGATGCGGGCCAGGAGCCACGAGATCCGCTTGCTGACGGCCACGCCGTCCATGCCCAGTTCGGCACCCAGCTTGCGGGTAGCCTCCACCGCCTCCGGCCAGTTCTCCGAGCGGACAACCACGTGCCTCCCCTGCGCCAGAGCGCCGCCAGCATCGATAGCGATGCGGGAGACCGCCTTGTCCGGGGTGGTCAGGGCCTGGCGTCCGTCCAGGGTGATCACCAGGGCGCCGGCGTCGGCCAGGGCCTTCACCTGCGCCTGGGTCTGGGGCATCACAGAGCCTGCCAGCACCAGGACGCCGCCGGCATCTTCCAGGTCGATCCCGCCCAGCGGGTTGAACGGCTCGGGCTTTGTCCACACCCCGGGCAGTTCCTCGGCCAGGGCGCTGGAGCCCAGAATCACACGTTCCTGTGCCACCGCCTTCGCAATGGCCGCGAGGTCTTCCTGGGTATCGGCGTCGCACAGGGCGTACGAGACGCCTTCAGCCTTCTCCGCCACCAGTTCCCGGGCGATGGCCTCGGCTCCCTCCCGGATGGTGGCGAGCCGCACCAGCCCGATCTTTCGCTCGGTCTGACGCTGCAGCACCTTGACCAGATCGGACTCGGTCATGGGATGGACCGGGTCTCTGGCAAACTCAGACTCAGACAGGGGCCGGCCATGGACGTAGTGGCAACCTTCCCGGGTCTGCCGCCCGTTTTTGGGGAACGCGGCGACGGCGACGCCGAACGGCTCGCCCAGTTCATCGAGCATGGCGTCAAACTCTGGCCCCACGTTGCCGCGGAAGACCGAGCAGGTCTTCTTCCACAGCAACTGGCAGCCAGCCGCTTTCAGGGCGGCGGTTGCCTTGCGCACCTTGGCGTAGGCCACATCCCTGGGGTCCATCCGGCTGTCGGTATCGACGATGACCACGTCGGTCTGCTTGCCGGCCAGCCGCTCCGGCAGGTCCGCCAGGTCGGTCTCGGCGCTGAAGATGCGGACCGCATAACCGTGCTTCGCAAACATGACGCCGATATCGCCGGAGCCGGTGATATCATCGGCCACTACGCCCACGAACGGGCGACGTGGAAGCTGACTCATAGCCCTGCCCCTCCTCCGAAGCCGAAGGGCCGCGCCAGTTTGGGCTGCTGGGTCCCGGGCTGAATCGCCGCACCGAAGAGCGGCTTGGCATCGGCCACCTCTTCATCCGACAGGACCCGCGCCGTGCCGCCGGTGAGCAGCCAGACCTTGATGTTCTGCTCCAGTTCCTCGGTGATATCCACCGCCTGGTCCATCGTCGGGGCGTAGGTGAGCACACCGTGGTTCTGCAGCAGGATCGCGTTGACATCGCCGGAAAGCGCCTCAATGCGCTCCGCCAGCTTCGCCGCACCCGGCTTGATGTACTCGATGAGCGGCAGCCGCCCCACCCGGGTAATCGCCCCGGAGGTGACCACCGGGATCACGTTCCCCGTATCGGTCAGTTCTGCGATGCAGGAGAGGGCGATCGCCGCCGTAGAGTGCAGATGCATCACCGCCTGCACCTCGGGCCGCCGCCGGTAGATCGCGGCGTGGAAAGCAGCCTCCTTGGAAGGCTTCAGCCGTTCGCCGGGCAGGGGGTTACCGGCCAGATCGCAGGCCACAAACTCCTCTTCGACCAACCGGCCGAACGACGTATTGGTCGCGCTGATGAGAAACCCGTTCTCGAACCGGTGGCTGAGGTTGCCGCCGGTGGAGTAGGTATAGTTCCGCTCGAAGAGGGACTTCGAATGCTCGATCATGACCCTGAGGATTTCGGTGCGTGTCATGGGAAGGAGCCTCCTTGGGATGACGGGTGGGGGCGGGGCGTTGGTCAGGCCGGGGTGAGGCGTGGGTGAGGCGCGGGTGAAGCGTGGGAAACCCCTGCGCA
>JBLNEM010000148.1:0-5449 GCA_050262655.1 Mycobacterium leprae
GCCACTGACCCGTCGCCAGTGAGACGCTCCAGATGGCGCACTTCGCATAGCGTGGGTTTCCGTTGGCGGCAGGCGCCGTCTCCTCCATGAGGGCCACGCGCTGACCATCGGCCGACCAGACTGGCCCCTGCCGCAACTGCATGGGATGAGGAGCGGACACCTGCCGAACCTGACCGGCGGCGTCGCCCACGGCGAGGTAGCCGTCCGCCAGGCCGGCCCAACGCTCATCTACCGGCGACCAACTGGCACCGGCAACGCTGATGCCCGTATCGTGCACCGTCCAGCTCTCCAGGTCAATCAGCCGGAGGGGAGTGGGCTCACAGTCGGCGGATAGCAGGAGGTACCGCCCGCTGCGGGATGGCGCCACGGACCGGCAGCGCAGCGGCACATCCGCCCCCTGGAGCTGTGCCACGGCGCCGCTGACCAGGTCGACCCGCAGGGCCGCCTCGTTCCAAGGGAAGAGGGCCAGGTAGCGGCCATACAGGGCAGTCATGCCCACAGACATGATCTCTCGCTGCACCTGAGTGCGTACCGTGGCGACCGTCTGCATCGGCTCGCCTGGTCGGGCGACGGCCACGACATCGCCGTCCTCCCGGTGTTCCAGGAAGACCAGCGCCCCCTGCCACCAGCCCAGCAGGTCGCGCGGGACGAAGCCGGTGGCGAGTTGATGCTCCGTCCGGCCATCGGCGCTGACCGCCCAGAGTCCCGTGCGGTTGGAGTTAAAGGCCACCCATGCGCCGTCGGGCGACCAGACGGGGGCCTGCGGCACGCCGACCACCTCCCAGCCGTCGCCCTGCCGGATCACCCCGGCGGAAGGTGGCGCCGCGGGCGTGGTTTGGGGGGCGGGCGCTGGGGTGACCGCGGTCGGGGAGCCGGGCGGTGCCTCAACCACCGGCGGCGTCGTCGATGGCCGAAGCGAACACCCCGTGACCAACGTCAGCAACAGAATGAGCACCAACAGTCTGCGCATGTTCCGTCCCCTCCTGCTGTGCTAGACGTTCCAGGTGTGCCGGAAGTTTCACGCCCGGGTGTTATGGCTCCTAACCCCGAAAACGAAGCTGAGCGTCACCGAAGCCGCCGGGTGTGGGTCGCCGTTCGGACGCCCTTCGGAGACCGGCTCCGCGGGCTCCGAAGATCAGGCGTCCGTGGCGGCACACATCCGGCGGCGTAGGTTACTCTCACGTAGTGCCTCCTTGCAGACATGTTCTTGCAGGGTGTATAGTTCCTTCCAGATGACTACCAGCGGCCGGAGGGGGCGCAGCGTGACTGCACGGATTGTGATTGCAGCGCCGGAGAGCGGATCTGGCAAGACGACGGTGACGGCGGGCCTGATGAAGGCCCTGACTGATAAGGGATTGCGTGTGCAGGGGTTCAAGGTGGGGCCGGACTACATCGATCCGCAGTGCCACCGTTGGGCTACCGGGCGGCCGAGCCGTAACCTGGACACCTGGCTGATGACGGCGGCGCAAGTACAGGGTGTCTTCCGCCGGGGCGCAATCGGCGCAGACATTGCGGTGATCGAAGGGGTCATGGGGCTGTATGACGGGGCCGACGGCGGCACGGAGATCGGCAGCACCGCCTACCTGGCGAAGCTGCTGGGTGCCCCGGTGGTGCTGGTGATCGATGCCAATGCCAGTGCCCGCAGTGCGGCGGCGGTGGCGCTGGGGTTCAAGCTGTTTGATCCGGCGGTGCCGTTGGCGGGGGTGATCTGCAACCGGGTGGCGGGGCCGGGACATGCGGCGATGCTGCGGGCCGCCTTTGAAGCGGTGGGGATCCCCCTGCTGGGGGCCGTCTACCAGGACCCGGCGCTGGGGGTGCCGGAGGAGCGGCTGGGGCTTGCGCTGCCGGGGGGCGACGAGACGCTGCCGGACTGGATTGGACGGGCCGGTGCGGCGGTGGCGGAACGGGTGGATCTGGACCGGTTGCTGGCGCTGGCCGCTGCGCCCGAAACAGCGCTCGGGAGAGTTCAGGCCGATGACCCCTTCGCGCCGGCGCAGGCCGGGCGGTTCGACGGGCTGCGGCTGGCGGTGGCGCTGGATCCGGCCTTCTGGTTCTACTACGCCGACACGCTGGATCTGTTGCAGCACTGGGGCGTGGACCTCTACTTCTTCAGCCCGCTCTGGGGCGACGAACTGCCGCCGCAGATCGACGGGCTTTACCTGGGCGGTGGATTCCCGGAGCGGCATGCCCGTGAACTGGCCGCCAACGAGAGGATGCGGGACGCGGTGCGGGCCCGGATGATGCTGGGCCTGCCGATGCTGGCGGAGTGCGGCGGCTACCTGTACCTGCTGGACGGGCTGACCGGCGAGGACGGCGTGGTCTATCCGATGGTCGGGGCGATTCCCGGCGTGGCCCATCTGCAGGACCGGCTCCAGGGGATGGGCTACCGCACCGCGGAGCCCGGTGGGGTGAAGGGGCATCTCTTCCATTACACCCGCATCGAGGGCGGCGAGGGTGGTTCGGCCTGGCGGCTCTACCATGCCGGCGGCGCCTTCGACCGGGTGGATGGGTACCGGCAGGGGAATCTGCTGGCCTCCTACCTGCACATCCACCACGGGACCGAGCCGCGGGTGATGGCGCAGTTTCTGGCGGAGTGCCTGCGCTATCGACGGGAGAAATGACGGCAAGGCCAAAAGCAGGCAGTTCCGGAGGGAACTGCCTGCTTCTCATTGCGGGGTATTGGGCTACGCCGGTTCTGCGTCGGTCTCCGCATCCACTGCGAGCCTGAAGTGGCTGACCTGAACCTGCAGTTCTTCCGCTACGCGGGCCAGGTCACGGGCGGAGGCGGACACTTGCCCGGAGTAAACGCTGATTTCGGTGACCGAGGCAGAGACCTCTTCCGTGACGGCTGCGTTCTCTCGGGCCACCGCGACGATGCCCTCCACGGACTGGTAGACGCGGCTCGAACTGGCGGCCATCTCTTCGGTAGCGGCTGTGTTCTTGGCGGTTACGGCGGCGAGGCCGTCGAATGAAGCGACTACACTTGCGGCGTCACGCTGCACCTTGGCGGTTGCCTGGGCGATCGCCCCTACGTCGGCCGCGGCCTTTTCTACCGTGCTGAGAATCTCCTGCAGCGAGCGGCCCGCCTCTGCCGCCAACTGGCTGCCGCGGTCCACTTCCGACGTTCCGGCCTCCATGGCGTGTGCCGAGGCGGCCGTGCGCTCCTGGATGTTCTTGATCAGGCTGTCGATCTCACCGGCGGAGGCGGCCGAACGCTCGGCCAGCTTCCGCACCTCGTCAGCCACTACCGCGAAGCCGCGCCCGTGCTCGCCGGCGCGTGCCGCCTCGATGGCGGCATTGAGCGCCAGTAGATTGGTCTGATCGGCAATACCGGTAATCGCCTGTGTGATCTCACCGATCTGCACGGAAAGCTGCGCCAACTCGGCGATCTGTGCGGCCGAGTCGCCTACGGCGGTGCGAATCCGCTCCATGCCTTCGACGGTGCGTCCCACCACTTCCGCCCCGCTCTCGGCGGCCTGGGCGGCACGCCGGGATCCTTCGGCCACGCCAGCGGCGTTTCCAGCTACCGTTTCAAGCTCGGAGGCCATGCGGGAGAGGAGACCGGCCGACTGGTCGACCGCCATGGTGGATGTGCCTGCATCGGCGGCAATCTGTTGGATCGCCGTTCGGAGTTCGTCCATCGACCGGTTTGCCGCTTCGGCCTCCTCGGCTTGACCGGCAGCGCCTGCCGCCACCTGCGTGACCGCGGTGGATGTTTGATGGGTCGCCTCTGTCGTCTGCTCGGCAGTCACCGCCAACTGCTCCGACGCCGTCATGACCGACTGAGCGCCGTTGCTGATGTCCTGGAGCAGGGTGCGGAACTGATTGATCATCTGGTTGAAGGCCCGTGCCATATCACCGATTTCGTCGTTGGAGCGGACGACCAGATCCTCGACGGTCAGATCGCCATCTGCCAGGCGCTGCGCAGTGTGTGCGGCTGCCAGGACCGGGCGGGAGATTGCCCGTGCCGTGACGAACGCCACGGCCAGGCAGAAGAGCGCGGCCAGGCCGGCAATGGCCAGGCTGATGTTGCGGTCGCGCGTGTAGGCGGCGGTGGCTGCAGCGAGGGCGGTGGTGCGGCTGTTTCGCTCGTAGGTGAGAAGGCTTTCCGCCCCGTCGTTCAGGCTGCTGCGGGGCTGTTCCACGGCGGCCACTACCTGCGGCAGTTGGTCCGGCTTGACGGCTGTGCCGGCGAGGATCCCCTGAGTAACCTGGAGGAAGGAATCATCGGCGGTTGCCACGGCATTGAGGAGGCGGACGCCTTCCGCCGACGTCTCCTGCTTCTTCAGGGTGTCTTCGGCCTTTTGGAGGCGGGTGAGCGCCTTCTGGGATGCGTCCCGGTTCTTGACATCGCCGGTAACAGCAAAAGTCAGCGCCGCACGGGACTGTTCGGCCACGGCGGCACTGATCTCGCGAGCCCTGATCATGTTGTCGTCCAAGCGGTTGGTCAGGTCACCGTAGGTATTAGACAGGGTGGCCAGTGTACGCAGCCCCACGTAGGCAGTGACACCAAGCATCAGAACGGCGGCCAGAAAGGCCGCCAGTAGCTTGGTTCGAATGGTTAAGCGCATGTCGGTTCCTCCAGTTCGAAGATGTGGAGTGAGTGCGGTGGAACCAAATCCTTAAGTCCGTTAACTACCATAACATGGTTACACTGGTGGTACAAGTTAACAGCGGGTTAACAAACGAAGGCAGGCAGTTCCGGTGGGGATCTGCCTGCCGTCATGGTCGGTGCGGGCGGAACTTGTCCGCCCCTTCCAGCGTCTATCTGACCGAGGAGGGGAAGTCAGATGAAGCGGTGGCTGTCTGTGCTGATCGCCCTGCTGGTTGCCGGTTGTGCGCATAGTGTGGCCCCTGAGGCGCCATCGCCGCCCCCTGAGCCCGCACCCGCACCCATTCTACACGTGACTGCCATTGTGGTGACCAGTCCTCAGGGTGAGCGGCGCTACACGAATGGGTCGGTTGCCACCACGTTGAACCTGGCGGGGCCGCTCCACCTGAAGGTGGAAGTGGATCAGCCGGCCAAGGACGGCAGGGCGGAGTGGTTCTTCCAGGGGCAGCTGGGTGAGTCGCCCGGGCGCATGTCCCACCGGCAGGATGTGCTGCTCGGCAATCGCTACGAGGTCGACTGGGATCCCGGTCCGGGTACAAACGGCCGGCTGTGGGTCTCGGTCTGGGGTGATGTGACCCCGACCGGTCGCCCCGGGTGGCGCTCCTGGGATATCTACCCGAAGATCCCCGTGCCACCGGAGACGCAGTGTCCTCCCGTTCAGTTAAAGCGGCTGGACAATTACGGGGAAGGATCGCCGGGTCAGTCCTACGCAGATAAGAGCATGAACGCCTTCTTCATCAGTTGGCTGGGAGACGAGTATGTAATTCCGCTTACAGCCGACCCGACCACCTGTATTGACCCCATGATTGCGACGCGCCTCAAGGAGGCGCAGACCAT
>JBLNEM010000149.1:0-9536 GCA_050262655.1 Mycobacterium leprae
CACATCGACCCCGGATATCCGGCGCCGCACCTCGTCGACCAGCCGTTCGTTGGTGATGTTCTTGATGTAGAGCAGGGCCACATCGGTGCGGGAGAGGCGGCCCAGGCACCCCAACTCGATCATGAACTCCTCGGTGCGCAGCCGCCGGCGCACTTGCGACAGGTTGGTGCGAAGGTCTTCAACGAACGCCTCCGACGGACCGCGCACGGTCACCTCGGTCTGCGCCCGGTCGATGTTCCGCTTCTTCCACCCTTCGGCCCGCATGGTCGCCACATCGGTTTCGCCATCGACCAGGACCGCCACGGCGCCTTCCATCAAATCCAGGACGACCTCGAAGAACTGTGTGCGCACATAGGACTGGCCCTCGGGGAAGAGGCCGTGGAGCATCGCCTTCGGGGTGGACGGCAGGATGGTGAGGCCGCCCTCGCCCTGCAGCGGTCGCAGCACGAAATCGCTGACATGGGTGGTATCGGCCATGCCGGCAATATAGATCACCGCAGCCTCCACCGGCGGGTCCAGCGGCACCTGAACCCGATGGATGATCAGGCCCTGGCTGGTGGGCAGCTTGAACTGCTGTTTGAACGCGGTGATGTTATCGTCGAGGCTGCAAGCGAGTGGTACATCGCGCAGTTCACCCTCAAAGGCGGCCGGGAGCTTCTGTACGGCGGTCGTTTCCGGGCTCTCTGCGTCATCGATGGGCGTTTCCCATCGCCCCAGCGAGAACGGGTCCCGCGCAGTGGTCAGGTCGGCGATGAAGAACCGCTTGATCTGGGTCAAGTTCAT
This sequence comes from Mycobacterium leprae, assembly GCA_050262655.1. Classification (GTDB taxonomy): domain Bacteria; phylum Bacillota; class Sulfobacillia; order Symbiobacteriales; family Symbiobacteriaceae; genus DASXVX01. The sequence continues at coordinate 784 of JBLNEM010000149.1, forward strand.
CGGCATCGTCCGCCCTCCCCATCCCCGCGTTGGCAATAGGTCACCACTGCATAGGTTCTCCGCTTCCAGCCGTTCCATTACGCCTGAGAAAGCAAAAGGACGGCCCTGGTTTCCCAGGGCCGTTCTGCCGTCATTTATGCAGTTGGACCACGTTACCCGGCAGTGCGGCTGCCCGCTCAATGCGCTCCTGGACGAGCGACAGCGCTGCGGTCATCAGCCAGTACATGGCCGCCGCCACCAGCAGGAGCGGCATGATCACCAGCGCGCCGGCACTGATCTCATCGGCCCGCCGGGAGAGTTCGGACACCTGAATGAACGAGGCGACCGAGGTACTCTTCACCAGGTCGACCAGCGAGTTCCCCAGGGGGGGCAGCGCATGGCGGAGTGCCTGCGGCAGCACGATCCGGTAGAGCGTCTGCGCGGTGGACATGCCCAGCGCGGCAGCCGCCTCCCACTGTCCCTTGTCCACCGCCGTAATCGCCGCCCGGAAGATCTCCGAGTTGTAGGCGCCGAAGTGGAGAATCAACCCCAGAAAGGCCGCCTGCAAGGGCGTCAGCAGAATATGGTAGTTGGTCAACCCGTTGTAGAAGATCAACAACTGAATCAGCAGGGGGGTGCCCCGGAAGGCGGAGAGATAGGCCCGCGCCACTCTGTCCAGCAGGCGGAAGCCGGAGAGCCGCATGAGGGCCACTGCCAGACCCAGTACGATCGAACCTACCGCCGAGCCAGCCCACAGCAATACGGTGTTCCCGGCCCCCTGTAGCAGGTAGGGGAACGAAGCGACAATCAGCTTACTTACTGACATCCTGGCCGAACCACTGCTGGGAGATCTTCAGGAAGGTACCGTCCGCCTGCATATCGGCCAGCGCCTTGTTGACGGCGTTCACCAGGGTCGTGTTGCCCTGGCGGAACATGAGGGCCACCGGCACTTTCTGCCCGGGGTCGCCCGCCGCCCGCAGGGGGAGTCCGGAGTGTTCCACCAGGTAGGCCACCTGAAGCCGATCGTTCATGTCGCCGTCAATGCGGCCGGCCGCAATGTCGCTGTAGATGGTGGCGTTGTTGGTGTAGTACTGGATCTTGGCGCCGGCGTCCTTCAGGATCTTCTCGTAGTTGCTGCCCTCCGAGGCGGCAAAGGTCTTGCCCTTCACATCGGCCAGGGAGTTGATGCTGGTATTGCTCTTGGCCACCAGCAGCTGCGAGCCGGACTGCACATAAGGGGTGGAGAAGGCATACCGCTGCTGCCGCTCCGGGGTGATCGCCATCTGGTTGGCGATCAGGTCAAAACGGCTGGCGTCCAGGGCGGCCACCAGGCCCTTGAAGGGCATGGTCACATAGTCGGGCTGCACGCCAAGCCGGCGGGCAATCTCCGTGGTGATATCAATGTCGAAACCGATCAGCTTGCCGTCCTCCTGCCTGTAGGCAAAAGGCGGATACTGGCCGCTCATCCCGATCTCCAGCTTGCCGTGCTTCTGCACGTCGCTCAGGCTCGAATCCGCCGGCTGGGCGCTGCCTGCGGCCGGTGCGGTCCGGGTGGCTGCGCCGCAGCCAGCGGTCGCCAGCAGGGCAAACAGTAAAGTCAGGGCCAGGAGTATACGTTTCACGAGATATTTCCCCCTAAATTGATCGGAATACACTGCTTTGAAATCGATGTCCCCAGTATAGGCGGTCAGCGCGCTGCGGTCAACTGCTCCGGCTTAAGTCACAATTGGGTTTCAAGATCGCACTACGAAGCTGAGCAGTCCCACGCCCGCCGGTGTAGGGTGTTCACGAAGTGCCCCCCGGCTGCGCGCCTTAGACTGCGGATAGGCCTCTGGTAGGTGGTCCCACAGCACCTTCGGTCCTTATTCGCCGCCCGCTATTTGCGTAGAATTGGAAATGTATATGTTGATAAAAGGGAGAGGATACCATGGCGCAGTTGACGGACGCGATGAAAGAGATGATCGCCACCCAGCAGTGCTTCGTGGCCACCGTGCGTGAGGACGGGCTGCCGAGCGTAGGGCCGAAGCGGTCCACCCGGGTGCTGAACGACGAGACCATCGTCTTCAACGAGGGTACGGCCAAGGGCACTTACGCCAACCTGAAGCGCTTCCCCAAGGTGGCCATCGCGGTGGTCGACCGGGAGATCATGGATGGCTACCGCTTCGTGGGCACCGCAACGGTGCACGAGTCGGGCGCTGTTTATGAGAAGGCGGCTGCTGCTTCGGTCGCGGCGGGACGTCCCGCGCCCCGGGCGATCGTCACCGTGGCGGTCGAGGAGATCTACTCGCTGAAGCCCGGTCCCACGGCCGGCGCCCGCATCGCATAAGGAGAAGCCGGGGCCCGGACCTGTGAAGGTCCGGGCCTTTTCATGCCTGGTCAGCGCTTCACATCCGTCACGACCCAGTCATCGGGGCGGCGGGTGAGCAGGAGTTCGACCTGCTCCTCGCCGCGGGTCAGGGTCATGGTGAACTGCTGCCGGTCGGGGGGAAGCTGGGTCCGGTAGCGGGGGGGTAGCAGATCCCAGTCCCGCATCTCCAGGTGGCGAACCTCCAGTTCGGCGCTGCCCGATCCCCAACCGTCCACCGTCTCCCAGGGGAAGGAGCCCTTGGCGGGCAGGCCCAGCAGCGCCGCGGCCTTCGGGGGGATCGACGGGTCGGCGCTGTATGGGGCGGCGGCCTGCAGGTTGCCGGCCTGGAGTGCGCCCAGGAACAGGTTGGCGGTCAGATAGGGCTCGGGGAACCGGCGCTCGCCGATGGTCTGAAAGCGGCCGGTATCGGTGTCGATCTCCCAGCGCAGGAGTTTCTGGTCGTTGATGGGGGCGCAGGCATTGCAGTCCCACACCAGGGGGTCGTGGCTGCTGCTTCGGTATGTAAGGAGCAGCAGGTGTGGTTCCAGGAAGTCAAAGCGGGCGTGGTTGAAGATGGGAGTGGCGGGGCAGGCCCGCAGCGTTCCCTGGTTGTCGGGGGCAGCATGCAGCACCTGGCCGTACGACCCGGAGCCCACCGACTGGCCGGCGATCAGCAAATCAGGCTTGCCGCCGGGATAGGTAGCAGAGCCGTCCATCGGGTATCCGGCCAGGTCCCAGCCGCTGAAGTCGACCGGCGCCGTCTGCCAGCCACCGCTCTGTGCCCAGGCGAACAGGGCAGGCAGGCCGGTTTCGCCCCACCAGCCATGTGCCAGCAGCCCGTCAGATCCAAGGGGCAGAAGCTGTACGCAGGCGGGGAGGAAGCTGTGCGCCTGCGCGATCGCCGTCTGCGGACTCTTCCCTTGCAGGTAGCGGCCCAACAGCTCGGTCAGGGCCTTTTGCCGTGCGACCGCCGGTTCCTTGCCGCTGCAAAGCGTCATCGATTCGTGTTCATCGCCCGGGGCGGCCCGGCGCACTCCGGGAGCGGGGTCAGCCGCAGTAGGGCTCATCGTACAGAGCAGCACCAGGAAGGCGAGGCACAGAGCTGGGCGCAGTTTCATCGAACCGGCCTCCTGTGACAGCATTGGTATCACTGCATAGGTTCTGCGGCCGCTGCACCGGAAATTCAAACGAAAGGAGTACCCCGGGCTTGCGCTCCGGGGTACCCCTGCGAAACGGATGCGGTCTATAGTTCCAGACTGATCGTGCTGCCGGTCAGGTTGACATGGACGCCCAGTTGCTCCAGCGTGAACGCTGGCACCATGAGGCGGTCGGCTACGATGTAGCTGTTGGCCCCGGCGGCTACCGTAATCTCACGTCCCCAGGGCATAGCGACCGTGGCGGTGCGGGCGGAGGGACTCCAGCGTATGGTGGCGCCGTACAGCTCGGCAATGGCCCGCAGCGGCAGGTAGAGCTTGCCCTCCTTCATCTCCGGTCCCACGTCCAGGGCCTGGGCGGTCGTGCCCAGCAGGAAGGCGGGTTTGCCCAGCTCCATGGTGATGCCCCTGGTCACCAGAATGCGGCCCTCGGTGGTGGGGGCGATACTGCCGGCCTTGCGGACGTAGTCGATCACCGCCGTGGAGACCAGCGGGGCGGAGCCGGCGTCGATCAGGACCTTGCCGTTGTCACGGAGCATGGTGTAGCCATCGCCGCCCGTCGCCATGAAGGAGTTGACCGACAGGGTATAGGTGGCGGTCAGGTCCAGAGGCTTGCCGCCGACCTTCACGGCGCTGACCCGCTGGCCCGCGGGTGCGGTCGCATCGACCCGGAAGCTGATGCCGGAGACCTGCGGGAAGCGGCCCTGACCCTCGGCCATGGTGGAGACGCCCAGCTCCAGGGCATCCTTCAGGGTCTGCCCGGTAACCGCCAGTTTCATCTGGTAGTTGGTGAACGGCAGGATATCGATGATATCCTTCTTGGTCAGCGGGCCCGGCTGGTAGATCTTGTTCGCCCGGATGTTGCCGCCGTTCACCAGGGCGACATCCGCATCGACCGCCACACGGCAGGCATCGGCAATGAAGTTGGCCAGGCCCGTCTCCCGGAAGCGGTTGGTCGCCTTCATCGAGTCGAGCGGCGTCTCCGTCCGGCCGATCACCTGCAGCAGGTTGGCATCCAGTTTGGCCTGATACTGGTTCATCAGCGTGTTGATGGCGTCGTCGGCCTTGCTCTCCTTCACCACTTCGTGCCGGGTGAAGGTGTGACCAGTGACCACGCCGTTCTGCACCTGCAGGTTCAGTTCACCGACATAGCGGAACTCGTCGCCGACCCGGCTGATGATGGTCTTGCCCACCATCTTGGGCTCATCCAGCACGCCGGCGCAGTGGTCGCCGACGATCGCGTCAATGCCCTGGACCTGAGCGGCCAGCAAATCGGCATCGGGCCCGCAGATATGGGAGAGCAGCACCGTAACCTGAGCGCCCGCCTGGCGCATGGCCGGCAGTACCTGCTCCATCGCTGTGGCATACGCCACGGTCTGTGCGTTGGGACCAGGAGACGAGACCGTATCGAGATCCAGCGGCAGCAGACCGGTGAAGCCAACCTTTACGTTGTTTACGGTCACGACGGTGAATGACTTGACACCGGCCTCCTTGCCGAAGACATCGCCGGTGCGCTTATCCAGCAGGTTGGCGGTGACCCACGGGAACTTCGACTCCTTGACCCGTTCCAGGAAGTTCTCCGGGCCCATGTCAAAGTCGTGGTTGCCCACGGCGTTGACCACCAGCCCCATCTGGTTCAGGGCGTCGACCATCTGGCTGCCCTTGAACTCGCTCGAGAGCAGCGATGTGCCCAGATCGTCGCCCACGCCCACGAAGAGAGCGCCCGGATTCTTCGCCCGGATGTCGTTGATCACGCTAGCTTTCTGGGCCAGGGTAATGGTACCGTTGGTGAAATTGCCATGGAAGTGCGTGTCATGGATGATGGTGATCGTCGTGCTGCTGCCGCTGGTCAAGCTGGATTCCGCATTGGCCGGTAGTACCAACATGACGGCCAGAGCCACTGCCAGGAACAGCCGGAACACGTTACGCATGGACGATACCTCCTCACGTTCCCGAATCTACTTCCAATATAGAACAACACAGATGGAATGTTGGACGAAGGAACGGTAAAGGTCGGTAGGCCCGGCTGCTGGCGGGAGTTGCCGGGGCCCGCTTCGGGCCCGTTATGTTGACACCTAGATTGAAAGGCTTTACACTAACTTCACAGGAATACTTCATACCACGAACGACCGGCCGCCATCCCGCATTGGACGGCGGCTTGTGCGTTGAGGGGTAAACTAACAGCTGGGAGGCTACTCTATGCCATCGTCGTCCCCGAGCTTGCTTGAGCTGTTCTGGACGTTCCTACGCATTGGTGCCATGGGCTTTGGTGGCCCGTTCGCCCTGGTCTCGCTCCAGGAAAAGGTGGTCGTCGGCAAGGGATGGATGACGACAGAGGAGTTTGCCGAGAGCAGTGGCATGGCGGGTCTCTCCCCCGGCCCCATTTCGTCCAACACCTCGGCCGTTCTGGGCTACCGCCTGAGGGGTCTGGCGGGCGGTGCGGTAACGTACACGGCGTTCCACGCACCGGCGATCATCGTCATTATCATTCTGTCGGCTTACTTCCAGCGGGTTGAGCAGTTGCATACGGTTCAGGGCGCGCTGAAGGGCGTCTTCGCTGCGGTGGTTGGGTTGTTGGTCGCCGTGGGCTGGAAGATGGGCAAGTCCCTGATCAAGGACTGGAAGTCGGCCGTCGTTTTCGCATTACCGCTTTTGGCCGTCGTGCTGCTGAAGGCAAACCCTGTGCTCGTCGTCCTGGGGACCGGTGTGCTCGGCTACCTGGTCTTCCGCCCGGCAAGGAGGTCGTAACCCATGGCAATACTCCTGAAGGTCTTCGGCCTCATGTTCGGCATCGGCGCCCTCACCTTCGGCGGCGGTTATGCCATCGTCGGCGTGCTGCAGAACTACATCGTCACCAAGCTGCACTGGCTGACCATGGCCGAGTTCAACACCGGCATCGTGGTGGGACAGGTCACCCCGGGTCCGCTCAGCACCATGGTCGCCTATCTGGGCTACAAGCTTTCGGGCATCCCCGGCTCGGTGGTGGCTACCGTTGGCCTGCTGTTGCCCTCGTTCATCTGCTCCCTGCTGATTGCCAAGGCCTATCAGAAGGTGAAGACGGCATCGTGGGTACCGGCGGTGACCAAGGGCCTGAGCCTGGCGATCGTCGCACTGCTGGTCGGTGCACTGGTCACGCTGATCCCCAGCTCGATCGTCGACCCCTGGACCATCCTGATCGGCGTAGCCACCTTCTTCATCACGGGCCCGTGGAAGAAGGACCCGGTCTGGCCGTTCATCGGCGCCGCAGTCGTGGGCATCTTCCTCTATCGTTAGCACTTCGTGGGAGTGACCTCCGCCGTCGGGCCTGTGCTGCCACGGGCGCCTTACCTGCGGAGCCCCTTCGGGTCTCCTCGGGGCGCCCGAACGGCAGCACAGACCCGCCGGCTGCGGTGACGCTCATCTTCGTTTTACTGGATTGGGACATAACACCCTAGCCAGGGGCGGGCGGTGGGGGCGAGACCGCGAGGGGCCCGCCACGAGAGTGCAAAAGGCCGGGTGGGCGCGCCCCACCCGGCCTTTTGCTCGTCTTTCGTTGGCAGCCCGAGACCTCAGCGTCGTTTCCAGGGTGTGGACAGTAGCAAACCGGTACGAAAGGACTATTGTCCACAGCGTATATCCCTGATATGGTTACAGACAGACCCGCCTGGAGCGTTTGCTTCAGGTCGGGCTCTTTTCGTTTCGTCGAGTTTTAGCCCAGGCTAACTTTTTGCGCGCTGTACGCAAGCCAAACTTGGGAGGAATCCTGCATGCATGCTTTCCTGACCGCTTTCGCTATGGTCGTGCTGGCCGAGATGGGCGACAAGACCCAGCTGTTGGCCATGGCCTTCGCCGCCAAGTATCGGGCTGGGCAGGTCATGGCGGGGGTCCTGATTGCCACGATCTTCAACCATGCACTGGCCGTTCTGGTAGGCACCTATCTGGGGCAGCTGGTGCCCCTGAAAGCGGTCAGCATTGCGGCGGGCCTCTCTTTCCTGGTCTTCGGGTTGTGGACCATTCAGGGCGACACGCTGGGCGACGAGGCCAACAAGCGGAGCCGCTTCGGCCCGGTGATCACCGTGACCATCGCCTTCTTCCTGGCGGAGATGGGCGACAAAACGCAGCTGGCCACCGTGGCCCTGGCGGCCGACTATCGCAGCCCGCTCTACGTGCTCTTGGGCACAACGGCCGGCATGCTGGTGGCTGACGGGCTGGCCGTCCTCCTGGGCGACTGGATCGCCCGCAAGGTGTCGCAGAAGCTGATGAAAGGCGTCGCCGCTGGCATCTTCATCCTGTTCGGCTTTATCACCTTCTACGAGGCGATGGGGTCGGGGGCGCTCACCTGGGGGCTGCTGGGCGTTCTCCTGGTGATCACCGCCGGCATTGCCTGGTGGCTGGTCCGGGCGGGGCAGATCCGGCAGGCCGCCCTGGGTGAAGCGGCTGCCACTGCCGATCGGTCTTGTGATTAGCCCACCTGCATAGAAGGCGAAGGCCCGGGGATTAACCCCGGGCCTTCTGTTTATTTATCGCACCGCGGACATGGCCGGCCAGCCGAATGCCATCTCTCAGGATGGCCCAATCTGCGACTTGCTATACCGTGATGCCATTCAGCCATCGAATCAGTTGCTCCGGCCCCATGGTCGCCATGGCCTCGATCTGTGCGTTGCTCAGGTAGATGGTGGTAAACCCAAACCGGGCATAGATGCGGCGCACCGTGCCAGCCTCGAAGCGGTCGGAATTCCGCTGCACCCGCTCGATCAGGAAGGCATAGCGGTTGAGGTCGCTGATGTGCCCCATTGCGTCCCACTGCGCACCCGCCTGTCGGGCCGTCGAAACAGACTGGCCAAAGCCCACCAGGAAGCCGACCTCTTCCTCCGTCAGTCGGGCCCTGAGCTGATTCGGCATCACGTTCTCGTTCCGCGCGACTTCTGCCAGGTCCCAGTCACTGTATGGCAACACCGCCGTGACTGGCTGACTGAGCAGGGTGGAGAGCGCCGCAGCCGAGTCATAATCGACGGTCAAAGGGGAAGGGGTGGGGCGGTAAACCAGATAGACGAAGCAGGCCACCGCCAGCGCCACCAGCACCAAAGAGGAACGGTTCATTGGCGCACCCTCTTTTTGCACGAATTTTCAGTTGTCAATTCGAGTATAACAGATGGGAGAAAGTGGGTGTAGTCCAATGTACTTCCCTGGAAGCGAAAACCGCCCTGACGGGTTGGCGGCTGCCAACCATCAGGGCGGTCGTTTATGTCGTTAAGTGGGCGAGTCCGGTCAACTGCTCGCTCACGGCCCAGAGA
>JBLNEM010000150.1:0-17058 GCA_050262655.1 Mycobacterium leprae
GCCAACCCCTGAAACGGCAGCCACCGGATGAACGGCTGCAGCACCGGGTGCAGGAGGTCGATGGGCAGCAACTGCCCCGACAGGATGGCGATCACGTTCCAAAGGATGTCCCGCAATCCGAAGGGACGCTCCCACCAGAATGAGAGGGCACCGACGAGGAACCACCACATGAACCACAGGCTGTAGGCCAGCAGGAGCGCCAGCATGTACTGAAGCGTGGCTACCGGGCTCCATGTACCGAGTATCAACCGCACCACCATCTGGATCAACGTGGCACAGAGTGCCACCATCCCTGCCTGCGCCGCCTTGCGGGCATACCGGAACCAGAGATAATCCACCGGCCGGCACAGGTAGTTGGCCAGATCGCCGTTGTTGATCTGCTCCCAGCTCTCCCCCATGGTGCCCAAGGCCGGTACCATGACCTGGGTAGAGACCGCAACCCCCACGAAGTAAAGGGAGAGCTTTAGGGCCGAATAGCCGCCAAGCCCCTTACCGCCGGAGACAGACTGGTAGATATAGAACAGGATGAGCACGGCGATGGGCAACTGCACCGACTGAAGGGCAAAGTTCAGGGCGAACTGCCACAGGTTGGCCCACTCCGCCCGCACAACGGTGATATACTTCCGCAATCGCCTCACCCCCCGAATGACTCGTAACGCCGCAGGCCCGCCTGCAAGAGCCGGTTGAGCAGCAGTGCCCACGCCAGGAGAAGCAGCAGCGCACCGCCGATCATGGGCCACACATACGTAACCTCGCCCCGCATCAGTAGCACCGGGTAGGTCAGGTAGAGGCCGAAGGGCCAGAGCCAGGTGAGCAGCAGGCGCATGGGCCGGTCGAACAGCGTGACGGGGAAGCGCCGAAACCGCAACATCTCGCCCAGGATCGACTGGAGCCCGTCCACCCGCCCCACCCAGAAGGAGAGCGCCGCGACCGTGGTATCCAGACAGACCTGGACCAGGGTGCCGATCACCAAGAGCAGCAGGCCAGGCAAGATGCCACCGAGCACCGGCCGGAAGCCCCAGCCGAACAGGGCCACGGCGATCACGATCCCGGCGCTGAGGAACTCGATCCCCATCGACCGCAGGTAAAGCGTCTCCCACTGGAGGCAGAGGAAGGCCGGCGCCGGCCTGGTCAGGTACCGATCCAACTCACCCTTCATGACCTTTGCCGGCAGCCCACCCATCCGAAAGAAGAGATGCGAGACTGCGCCGGACATGGACTGCAGCCCGGTCATCAGCACCAGGTCGCCCATCCCCCAGCCGGGAATGCCTCCGGCGGCCTGGGTCAGGCCGTCCCAGAAGAGGATCATCATGGTGGCATTCAGCAGCTGAAGAATCACGCCCGACAGGAAGTCGGTGCGAAACTCGGAATCGGCGGCGAGGCTGATCGCCCCATAGCGCAAGAAGAGACGCCAGGTTTTCTTAATCGGCGCCATGGGCCAGCCCTCTTTCCAGCACGCCCCGCATGATCGCTTCCAGCGAGGGTGGCTCGATGGTGACGTCCCGTAACTCCAGCGCCCCGATCGCCGCCTGCGTCAGGGGCACAATGGCCTCCTGCGGAATGGTCAGCCGGATGCCCCCATCCACCAACTGGGCCGACGGCCATGTAGCAACCAGCCGACGGAAAGCTTCATCGTCGGCCACCCGTTCGTAGGAGAGCAGGACCGTACGCTCGGTCTGCATCTGCTTGAGCGTCTGCACCGATCCGTCGTAAGTAAGCCGCCCGCCTTCGAGCAGCAACACGCGAGTCGACAGGGCCTCCACATCCCGCATGTCGTGGGTGGTCAGGATGATGGTGGTGCCCTCCCGCCGGTTGAGCCCCAGCAGAAACTGCCGAATCCGCTCCTTGGCCAGTACATCCAACCCGATGGTCGGCTCGTCCAGGAATACAACCGCCGGGCGGTGGAGCATGGCCGCGACGAACTCCGCCCGCATGCGCTGGCCCAACGAGAGCTTGCGCACCGGCTTGGTCAGGAGCGGCTCTAGCTCCAGCAGCGCCGCATACTCCTCCAGCCGTCGCCGGAAGTCCGCCTCCGGCACCTCGTAGATGTCCCGGTAGAGCTTGAGCGACTCGATGACCGGTACATCCCAGAGCAGGAGCGACTTCTGCCCCATCACGAGGCCAATATGGTATGTATAGGCGTAACGCTGGCGGTGAGGGTCATAGCCCAGCACGCTCGCCCGCCCGGCGGTGGGCGTGAGGATACCGGTGAGACACTTGATGGTGGTCGTCTTGCCGGCGCCGTTGGCTCCCAGCAGCCCTATGACCTCTCCCTCATTTACCGTGAAACTGATCCCGTCTACTGCCCGCAGACGGCGGACGGGGCGGCGGCGCCACCAGGAGGCGCCAGGCTCCTGCGTGCGGATCGTATACTCCTTTACGAGCCCTTCGACTTCGATGAATGCCATCTGCGGCTATGCCTCCTTGGGCTGGATCGGATAGAGCAGGTCGACCAGGGAGTCGGCGGTGACCTGGAAGCTGAACACGTTCAGTTCCTCCAGGAAGAGACCGGACCGCGGCTCGTAGTCCGGATGCTGCTTCACCCAGCGATCAAGGGCCCGCCAGTCGGCTGCGGCGTCACGGTAGTGGGTGGTCGTAATGGCATATAGGCCGCCGGGGAACTGTGTGGACACCAGGTGGCCTCTCACATCAAAGTCGTCAGGGATGGCGAAAAGCACGTCGTACCCGTACTTGGGGATCATCCCCTCCGGATTGCGACTGTCGTGGCCAAAGGCACGGATGGTGGGCAGGTCGTAACCCTTGGCCCAGCCGACCATGTGCCGCCACGAATCGAAGCATGAGGGCGCAACCGGGTCGTGATATAGCGCCATGCGCATGGGCTCCACGGGGAGAATGCGCACATTGGTCAGCACCCGCTTTCGCCTTACGTTGGCCGGATGCCAGCCACCATTCCTGCGCTGCTCGACGGTTCGGTTGGCGAGGGCGGCAATCGCCTCCGGCACATCGGAGGCCGGGCTGGCCCCCTCCTCCTGCTCCATCTGGAAAAAGGCCAGGAGACTCTCCAGGAGTTCACGCCGGACCTGCATATCCCGCTGGGTGCGCTCCAGAGCCCGCAACTGCGCCGTGAATGCCTCCATCGCCTCAGCCGGGTCCTTCATGGTGAAGATCCGCTGAATCTCCTGAATGGGCGTCTCCAGTCGCCGGAGGGCGATGATCTGCTCCAGGCGACGAATGGCGTCTGGAGCATAGAACCGGGGCTGACCCGGGCCAGGCTGCTCACTCCAGAGGAGACCGATCTCCTCGTAGTAGCGCAGCGTCCGGGTAGAGACGCCATACTGGGCTGACACGTCGTTGATCTTGAGTAGCTGTGCCACGTCTACGCCCCCCTTCGGTGGGATGATGTGTACATAGTAACACGTTGACGCAACGTCAACGTCAAGCCCCTCTGTTGCGAAAGGCAGGAGCCCCGCCCTTATGCGACGAAATTCAGAATGGTCTACCACCGATGAGGAGGAGATGCCATGCGGCCCAGATGGGTACGAGCGCCGGAGTCTCTCCTGCTGAATAGCGAGCTTTGCCCTTCAGCCAAGGTGGTCTGGCTGCTCTGCATGCTGCCGCCGGGGCTGGGTCTCAGGGACGAGAAGGTGACCGATGCCGGATCGCTGGCTGCACGCTCCGGACTCTCGTGCCCCACAACCCGGAAGGCGGTAACCCAACTTATCTTCTCAGGCTGGTGTACATCTGAAGTTGCGCTCAACCACTCTCCACGGGACGCCACGGCTGTATTTCCGCGCGACCTGTTGCTGGAGCATCAGGTTTGCAGCGAGGCCAAGGTGCTGTATGGCGTGCTGCAGCTAACGCCCCAATACCAGTACCCTGATGGCCGATTCAGTTACGCTGACCTCACCCGCATGACCGGTAGCGGCCGCAACACGATCAAGCGCGCCCTGGCGCAACTGGGGAAGGCAGGGTGGGCAACGGGGGAGCAGGAGAACATGAAAGACTACGTCTACTTCACTCTGCTGGATCCTACCGCGTCGCTCCGATCGGCCGTAATCGCACAGGCAGCCCTGCGGATTCGCCATGCGCCATCCACCGGCGAGGGGCTGATGCGAGAGTGGCTCTCGCTCCTGGCACTGCCGTCATACTACCAGGATGGCGGCACAGACGGCCGCGTGATAAACCCTCTGACTGGCATGCCACTGCAGTTCGACCGTAGCTACCCACCGGCTGTGGCGTTCGAGTATAACGGGTCCCAGCATGAGGCCCCGTCGGAGCGGTTCTCGCCGCAGGAGGTGGCCGCACAGCAGGCCCGTGACCTGATGAAGCAGGGGGCATGCGCCCGCCTGGGGATCAAATTGATCATCGTAACCGCCGACGACCTATCGCTGAAAGGCATGCTCAAGAAGGTGGACGGAGTGCTTCCCCTGCGGCCGATCAAGGAGAATGAGCCATTGCTGGACTACCTGGAGGCCAGGAGTCAGGTCTACCGAGCCGCAGCCAGAGAGGGTGCTGCAACAGACCGCCCCCCAAAGCGGTGAGGGCTGGAATGAAGGATTCTGTCCGTTTTTTTCCCCGGTCTCGCAGCCCGCGAGAAAAATATGGACACTAATCTTCGTTTGCGGGCTCGAGCACGCCCCCAAGCCCCGGTTTCCCCCCTGAATTGGCTGGCCTCACCCGCGGCGTGGCGGCAAATGCAGTTTTCTGTCCATTATTTTCTCAACCCCCACCTGACCCGCGCCAATTTTGGACAGAAAACCCCGTTTGCGGCCTCGCTCCCCCAACCGCCGCCCACGCCCCTGCCCACGCCCCTGCCCACCGCCCCTGCCCACGATCGCGCCGAAGCCCCCTCCGGCTGAGGGGGCTTCGTGTTGTACCAGCGTTATTCCGCCTCTTCCTTGCGGCTGGCGGCGGCTGCGTCGATGATCGGCTTCGCTACGGCGGCGGGGACTTCTTCCAGGTGGTCGAAGTCCATCGAGAACTCGCCGCGGCCCTGGGTCATCGAGCGGATGTCGATGGCATACCGGTGGAGTTCGGCCAGCGGGGCCATCGCCTTGATTACCTGATAGCCGTCGCCCGTCGGCTCCATGCCGGCGATGCGGCCGCGCTTCTTGTTCATGTCGCCCATGATGTCGCCCATGTAGGAATCGGGCACACGGACCTCGATCCGCATGATCGGCTCCAGCAGGATGGGCTTCGCATTCATGAAGGCGGTCTTGAACGCGTTGCGGGCAGCGATCTTGAAGGCCATTTCCGAGGAGTCCACGTCGTGGTACGAGCCGTCCAGCAACGTGCAGCGGATGCCCTGGACCGGGTAGCCGGCGAGGACGCCGTCCGCCATGGTCTCCTGGACGCCCTTGTCGACGGCCGGCCGGTACTGCAGCGGCACGGCGCCGGCGAAGATCTTGTCGACGAACTCGTAGTTGCCCTCGGTGAGGGGCTCGAGTTCGATCTTGCAGTGACCGTACTGGCCACGGCCGCCGGACTGCTTCTTGTGCTTGTACTCGGCCTGGGCCTTGCCACGGATGGTCTCCTTGTAGGCCACGATCGGCTCGGAGGTGGAGGCCTCGACGCCGAACTTCCGCTTCAGCCGCTCCACCATCACATCGACATGGGACTCGCCCAGGCCGGAGATGATGGTCTCGGCGGTAACGGGATCACGCCGGACGCTGAAGGTCTGGTCTTCTTCGGCCAGACGGGCCAGGCCGGTGCCGATCTTGTCTTCGTCGCCTTTGGCCTTCGGGTGCACGGCCACCGAGAAGACTGGCCGGGGGAACTCGACGCCCGGCAGGGTGATGGCGTTGGCTTCGTCCGCAGAGAAGGAGTCGTTGGTCTGGGTCACGTTCAGCTTGGCCAGGGCGATGATATCGCCAGGGCCGGCTTCGGTGACAGCCTCCTGCCCCTTGCCCTTCGGGATGAACATGTGGGCCAACTTTTCGGTGTGGGACTTGGTCACGTTATAGACCACCTGGTCGTTCTTCACGACGCCGGAGTATACCCGCATCATGGTCATACGACCAACGAACGGGTCGGCGGTGGTCTTGAAAACGAGTGCGCTGAATGGTGCGGACTCGTCGGCTTTCCGCGTAGTGGCGTCGCCGGCGGCATTCGTGCCGGTCACTGCGGCGGCATCCGCAGGCGAAGGAGCGTACTCCACAATCGCGTCCATGAGCAGACTGACGCCCAGGTTCCTCAGCGAGGAGGCGGCGAAGACGGGGACGATGTTCCCGCCGGCCACGCCCAGCTTGAGGCCCCGGATCATCTCTTCATCAGAGAGGGCGCCCTCTTCCAGGAACTTCATAGTCAGCTCGTCGTCAGCCTCGGCGGCCAACTCGGCCAGCTTCTCACGAATCTCGGCCACCCGGCCGGTCAGCGAAGAAGGAATGTCGGTCTCCTTCACTTCCTTGCCGGCAAAGGTGTAGGCCTTCTGGTGGATCACGTCGACGATGCCCTTGAAATCGGCCTGAGCGCCAATCGGCAGTGAGAAGGGAACCACTGGACGGCCAAACGATGCCTCCACCGTGGACAGGGCCTTCTCAAAGTTGGCGTTTTCACGGTCCATCTTGTTGACCAGGACCATGCGGGCGATACCGGCCTTGGTGGCGTGCTTGTAAGTAAGCTCGGTGCCTACTTCCACGCCGGACACGGCGTCGACCAGCACGAGGGCCGTCTCGACGACCCGCAGGGCTGCCTTCACTTCACCCACAAAGTCGAAGTATCCCGGGGTGTCCAGCACGTTGATCTTGTGCTCTTTCCACTCAACCGGAGCGATGCCCAGGGAGATGGATACCTTGCGCCGGATCTCTTCCTGGTCCCAATCCATGGTGCTGTTGCCTTCGTCCACACGCCCAAGCCGATCGGTAGCCCCGGCGGTGAAAAGCATCGCTTCAGCCAGCGATGTCTTTCCGGCTCCGCCGTGGGCAACTAGGGCCAGGTTCCGCACCTTCTCGACAGCAAATCTTTTCAACATGATCTCCTCCTCGACGACGGTTGATGGAACCGCTGCATTGCCGGGAGCCCAAAGGGATGGATCTGAAACTACGATTTGCGCATCCAAAAGTGGGCTCATGGGCCAATAGTCTTTAAGCGGTTCCCGATCTTTAACCCAACGCTCGCCATGAGGCCCTGACAGCGAAGGGGGCCAGGTAAATGGGGCCCTGCGGCGAGTGGCAACCTGCTGCGGCTGGCATATTTCGACTCTGTAACAGCCAACTCCTGCAGAGCAGCAGAATGTTGTCCTAAAAGCCTATAGGATGATAATCAGACGTTATTGATACCGACTGATGGCAATTGCGGTGATTTCAGATACCTCCTATTGCGCCGCTTGCGGTTCGAGTGCTGCCTCAGTGTAGTCGTTGGCGGCATTCCACAATAGCCACTGCTTATACCCTGCGTCGTAGGTCGCCTGAATCTCCGCCCGCACCTCCCGCGGGCCATAGGGATAGCCCATGGAGAAGTCCTGGAGCCAGGGGCGCATCTCCACCTTGCCCGTCAACCCTGCCTTGGCCCACCGCTCCTTTGTATCCATCATCGAGCGGAAAACGGTGTCATAAGGCATGGCATTCGGATTGGGCAGCCCCAGGTTTCCCGGGATGTAGTGGCTGGGGTAGACCATGGGCGAAAGGTAGTCGGCCCCCGCTGACACCGCTTCCAACTGCTGTCCGATGCCCATGTCGTCCTGGGCGCTGGTCACCAGACCGAACACGTCGGCACTGACCCAGACTCCGTAGGGCCGGAGTTCTTTCCGGGCGTACGCGACAAAATCGGCAATGACCTGCGCCTTCTCCCGGTTATCCTTGCCGGGATAGACGATCGCATCCAGATTGCCGTCGGTGGGGAACCGGACGTAGTCAAACTGGATCTCATCGAAGCCGTCCATGGCCGCCTCGCGGGCGATCGACACAATATAGTCCCAGGCCTTGCGATTATACGGGTTGAGCCAGGGAACCCCGTTATAGTCCCGCCAGATTCCCCCGCCGGCGCTGGCAACCGCCAGGTCCGGGCGGGCTTTGGGAATGTACGAATCCTTGAAGGTCACAATACGGGCGATCGAATAGATGTGCCGCTCCCGCAGCCTGGCCGTGAACGCCTTCAAATCCCCGAGATCGGGGGCTACGCCACCGGCCTCCAGCGCAGTGGGATTCTTGGTGTCAAAGGTAATATTTCCCCAGTCGTCTTTCACATTCACCACGATGGCATTTAGTTCCGTCCGATCTATCAGCGACAGCAGGTCATTGTACTTTTGTGGATTGGCGGCCGAGAAGGCGGTCACGTAGATGCCCTTCACTTCGACCCGCGGCGGCACGAGCTTCGCCTCGGCTTCGGCCCACCGGCGCTTCGCCTCATCCAACGCGACAAAGGGGGCGACTGGCCCCCCGGGGGTTGTGGCCGGGGCCGCTGCGGCGGCGATCCCGGCGATGGTGCCCAATAGGAAGAGAGCCGTTACCGTGCGACGAATGTGCTGTTTCAGCGGCATAGTCCGAAACCTCCTAGAGTTCACCGTAGACCCGGCGCCCGCCGATCACGGTGGCCACCACGCGGA
The DNA here is from genome assembly GCA_050262655.1 of Mycobacterium leprae. Classification (GTDB taxonomy): domain Bacteria; phylum Bacillota; class Sulfobacillia; order Symbiobacteriales; family Symbiobacteriaceae; genus DASXVX01. The sequence continues at coordinate 8,504 of JBLNEM010000150.1, forward strand.
CGGCGCGCAGCGATTCCTCATCGCCCCTGCTGATGTCGCGGTCCAAAACAACCAGGTCGGCCAGTTTGCCGGGGGCCAACGAGCCCTTGATCGACTCCTCGCATGAGGCCATGGCGGCGCCCATGGTGAAGCCGGACAACGCCTCGGCCACGGTCAGCCGCTGCTCCGGATACCAGGGAGCAGACTCCGGCTCATCCAGCCGCTTGCGCCAGACGGCGGCATAGATGCCCGCCAGGGGATCCAGCGGTTCGACCGGCACATCGGAACCAAAGGCCAGGTGAGCGCCGCTGGCCAGGAGGCTCTTGAAGGCATAAGCGTAGCTACAGCGCTCGCCCCAGAAGCGATCGGCGATGTAGCGGTCGCTGGGGGCATGGCTGGGCTGTACCGAGGCCGTCACCCCCAGTTGGGCAAAGCGCGGCAGGTCGGTTGCGGTCAGCAGCTGGGCATGCTCAATGCGATGCCGCAATCCCCGCTGTTGCGATTCGGGCGCCACCTCGGCCAGGACATCCAGCACCGTCTGGTTGGCCTGGTCGCCAATGGCGTGGACGGCAACGGAGAGGTCGTGCAGCACGGCCCGTGAGATCAGCGCATGCAGTTCCGCGGCGGTGTGCACCGGGACGCCGCAATCGCCACCGGTAAACGGCTCCAGCATATGAGCCGTCTGCGATCCCAGTGAGCCGTCGGCGAAGATCTTCACGCCGCCCACCCGCAGACTGGCATTGCCGTAGCCGGTGGAGAGCCCCACATCGATGGCCCAGTCGAGCATGCCTTCCGGAATCTGCTGGTAGACCCGAAAGGCGAGGCCGCCCTTGTGATGCATCCGTTGGAAGGCCCGGAACGAGTCGATGCCGTCCATGTTGTGAACCCCGACCACTCCCCGAGCGTGGGCATGGGCAATGCCCTTCAGCAGCGCCTCCCGCCACTCGTCGGGCGTACGCTCCGGCAGGATCTCCCCCACCAGGCCCTGGGCCCGCTCCTGCAGAATGCCGGTGGGCTCGCCGTGCTCGTCCCGCACGATCCGCCCGCCCGCCGGGTCCGCCGTAGCGGCGGTAATGCCGGCCTGCTGGAGGGCGACCGAGTTCACCCAGGCCGAGTGCATGTCCTTGCTCACGAGGATCACCGGCCGGTCGGGGGCGACCCGATCCAGGTCCCACCGGGTCGGCCGGCGGTCCCAGGTGTTGGCGTTGAAGCCCTGCCCACGGAGCCAGGCGCCTTCAGGCAGACCTTCGGCTGCCCGCTGGCGGACGCGCTCCAGGGCCGCCTCCAGCGAGGCGACCCCATCCAGATTCACATCGGTCAGGCCAAAGCTGAATGCCGCAAAGTGGGTGTGGCTGTCTGTCAGGCCGGGGATCACCATGTGACCGCCCAGGTCGATCCGGACATCATCGGGGCCGGTCAACAGGGACATGTCCGCCAGACGGCCCGCCGCCAGAATGCGCTCATCCTGCACCACCAGTGCCTCGGCAAAGGGCATACCGTGCGCCATGGTCCAGATCCGACCGTTGTAATACAGAGTCCGCAGTATGGCCAACTCCTTTCGCGCAAGCTAAACCCGAAGCAACTGCACCGAAAGAGAGAGGTGAACAAAAGTGGATCACCAGCGCGGCTACGATCCAACGCCGCAGGGACGCGTGGGCGGCAGACATCACCGGGAGGCCCCGCCCAAAGCCCCACGGTCGCCCGAGGCAGAGAAGTATGTAAACAGCGCCCCCGGTCCTTCCGCCCGGGCTGATGGCGCTTTCTTCTTCGGCTACAAACGGGACAGCGCCTACCAGCCGGAAGAGGAGAAGGAGCTTTAGCCCACCTGCTCCTCAGCCGGTCCTTCCAGCACAAGATTGAGCAAGTCGGCCGGGCTCTCGACCCAGTGGTCAGGGCCCGCCGCTTTCAGCTCGGCCCGGTTGATGACCGACCAGCCGACCGCTGCAGTGCGGGTCCCGGCGTTACGGCCGCAGAGAATATCGAAGGTGCTGTCGCCCACCATCAGCGCATCGTCGCCGGGGACGCAGTTCAACTGCCGGAGCGCCATCAGTGCCGGATCAGGCTCCGGCTTGTGACGTGCGGTCAACTCCATGCCCACCACCGTGTCGAAATAGGGAGCCAGACCGGTGACGCGCAGGCCCTGGTTCGCCATGTCGGTGCGCTTGGAAGTGACCACCGCCAGTTTCACGCCGGCGGCGTGCAGGGCGGCGACCGTCTCGGGCATCCCGGCAAACTGCTCGATCAGCTGGTCATGGTGGGCCTTGTTCCAGACCCGGTAGAAATCGGTCAGCTCCTGGCCGCGGCCGGGAGCGAAGAATTCCATGGTCTCGGGCAGCGGCTCCCCAAAGTGCGGATAGATGTCGTCCGCCGACACATTCAGCCCGAGCTTCTCCCGCAGCGTGTACTGAAAGCTGGCCACGATCAGCGGATTCGTGTTCGCCAGGGTTCCATCGAAATCGAACAGGACCACTTTGTAGAACGGCTGCATGACTCCGCCTCTTTCTCTAGGGGTCGATATTTTAGGTAGCTCTACTCCTTTCTACTATAACGCCGCAGATACCTATCATCCTTTGATACAGACTAGAACGTCACCGCCAATTTTTACGGCGGGATCCCAGCAATTCACTGGAACCGGCAGGGAAACCCTCATGGTATGATAGATACCAACCCATCGCGGTTTGGCGCCCATAGCCGTCTGGCTATGGGCGTATTGTTTAGTGGAGGTTGATCTGTCGTGAGGCAAACTCGCCGCCGGACCGTCCCCGCCTGGGCCCCCCGCTGGCGGGCCGGCCTGCTCGCCCTCGTTCTCTGCGCCGGACTGACCGGCAACGCCCTGGCTTATGAGTATTACGACCCGACGCCGTCCGGCACCAGCAATCTGATGGAGCCGACCATTGCCCAGCAGTTCGTGCTGGGGGCGGGTGAACATATTCTGCAGGTGCAGATGTGGCTGGATGGCAACCTTGTTCCCGCCCAGGCCAGCGACAGCACCGGATTGGTCAGCTATACCCCTACGGTGCCGCTCGCTCCCGGTGTGCACCATGTGAAACTGTCGGTGCAGGTCACCAGTCCTGACCCGAGCTATTACTACCAGCCCCAGTCCTCCAGCTTCGACTTCACCGTGGCGGACGGGGCGCTGAAGCTCCTACCTACCCCGGACCCGGAAGCGCTGCGGGCCCTGAACTACGTGAACAGCCTGCGCAAAATGGCAGGCCTTGCACCCATGACGTACAACGCCAACCTCGGCGCTGCGGCAGCCGGGCATGCCCGCTATATCACCGTGAACGATGCCCCCGGGCATACCGAGACCCCGGGTAACCCCGACTTCGTGGGGGAGATGCCCTGGGACCGCACCGCCTCCTTCGGCTACTCGGGCGGTACCGACGAGGTCGTTGACTTCGTGCGGACGGCCGAAGACGCCATTGATGACTGGATGGCGACGATCTACCACCGGACCGGCTTCATGTCCGGCGCCTCCACCGAGATGGGCTACGGTCAGGCCGGTACCACGGAAGATGACCGGGCCAACGTGATCGACATGGGCCCCCTGCGGGATGTCGGCGGCGTGGCGATCTGGCCTGTAGACGGCCAGACGATGGTCCCCACCGGCTGGGCCGGCCGGGAGGAGCCGGACCCCTTCCGCCTCTACCCGGGGACTCAGGGGCCGGTGGGCTACTCGGTCACCATGACCTGGGGGCATCAGCCCAAGAGCCTGACCCTGACCACCGCGACCATCACCGACCCCAACGGTGCCACGGTGGCCACCATGCGCTTCTCCCCACAGAACGACGACAAACTGACCGATTCGGTCGGGCTGATTCCCTACCAGCCGCTGCGGCCCGGCACCACCTACCGCGTGCGCATGGCCGGTCAGGTGGACCTGGGCACGGGGGCGACCGGCTATGACCGGACCTGGCAGTTCACCACCGATCCCGAGCCCACCCCCCTGATCGACCAGGTGCTCTATTCCACCGACACGGCTACCGGCCTGACGCACGGCATTCTGGTGGGGCAGGGCTTCACCCCGGGGAGCCGGGTATTCTGGGGCAACCTGCCGGCCCAGAACGTGCAGGTTCTTGGGGGCACGAAAGTCACCTTCGACACGCCCCGCGGGTACAAGGGCGGCGCCGGTGACCTGCTGCTGGTGACGCCGGCGGGCAAGGAAGCGCTGGCAGGACAGTTGACCAGCGGCCCCGACAATGCCCACCCTGCGTTCACCGCGGTCGGCCTGAGCCTCCAGTGGGGCGGCGCCACCATGAACGTGAGTGGACTGGCCACTGCCGACGGAACCCTGCTGGTGCCGCAGAGTGCCTTCACCCGGGCAGGCGCCACCGGCACGCTGATCCCCGACCTGAACCGCACCTACTGGTCCTGGCAGGGCGCCGCCGCCGATGTGACGGCAGGCTCCACCAGGGCCACCGTCAACGGGAAGCCGCTGCAGCTGTCCGTGCCGGTGCAAGTGGTGAACGGTCAGACCTATATTCCGCTCGCCTTTGCCGCCAAACTGGCCGGCGCCACTGCCAGCCGGATCGACCCGAACCTTGGGCTGTGGGACCTCGGCAGCAACTGGGCCCGGGATTCGATTCTCCAACTGGTTACGGCCGGCGTGGTGCGGGGCTACGTCGATGGCTCCTTCCGGCCGCAGCAGACCCTGAGCCGGGCCGAATTCGTCGCCATGCTGGTCAAGGCCCGCCACCTGACCCTGGAGCCCGGGAAGAGCGGCGGCTTCAGCGACACGGCGACCAACTGGGTGACCGCCCAGGGCTATCTGGGCGCAGCAGTCGATGCCGGGATCGTGACGCTCTCCGACTACCCGGGCGGCCAGTTCCAGCCGGATCGGGCCATCAGCCGCAGCGAAATCGCCCGCATGGTCGACCGGGCGCTGGGATTGGACGCAACGGCGCGCAGCACCACCGTTTTGATCAGCAGCGGCCGCACCACGATCCAGGACAAGACTTTCACCGACGCCGCCACCTGGCCGCAGCCCGGCTACGTAGCGGTGGCCGTGAAGGCCGGCATCCTGACCGGCTACGCCAACAGCGGCGGCACGTACACCTTCCAGCCCTCCGGTCTGGCAACCCGGGCCGAGGCGGTCACGGTGACGCTGCGGCTGATGGACAAACTATCTGGTCTATAACGTGAAATCTTTGCACAAACGTAACAGGCCCTCCCCTCCCCTCAGCGAATAGCTGAAGGGAAGGGGGGGCCTTTTCGATGGCACAGGTAGGGCTGCATGCCGTTACCGGACTGGTGGTCGGTGAATACTGCCTGCGGCGATGGGTGCCGGACGCCGCCGCACGCCGGGGGCTCCTCTTCGGCTGCGTCCTGGGCAGCATGCTCCCGGATCTGGATTACCTCGCGGCCGCCGGGGTCTTCCCCGCCGATCCCTCCCTGGCCTTCTCCCTGCACCGCGGCTTCACCCACAGCCTCTTGATGGTAGCCGTGGTCTGGCTGGGGTCGTATCTCGCCAGCCTGGTGATGGCCGACGCCTACGCCCGCCGCGTCGGGCAGGGCCTCGCCCTGGGGATGCTGCTGCACCTGGGGCTGGACGTGCTGCTCTGGTTCGGGCCGGTCGACCTGTTCTGGCCGGCCTCGGTCTATGGGCTGGTCAAGCCGATCAACCTCTGGTGGTGGTATCAGCTCCCGGTGCTGCCCAGCCGGCTGCTGGGTGCGGCAGAGTTCGGCGCGTACGGCCTCTACTACGATCACCTGATCCGTTTGGCCGATACCTTTTACACCAACCGCGACGAGATCAGGCTGGGCGACCGGATGGCTACGATCTGCTGGACGATCTGGGCGATCCTGACCGCCCTCGCCTTCGACGTGACCAACGACTCCTTCTCGCTGGTCTTCTACGTGCTGATCGGCATCCTCTTCCTGCCGGCCTGCCTCTATTTGACCTGGCGCTTCCAGCCGACCATTGAGCACCTGAGCCGCCTGCCAAGCGGGGACTAGCGGTGGAGCCAGCGCCGCCTCAGGCCTTCCGCGATGAGCTGGAGGCTGGCCACCGTCACGCCGATGGCGATGGCGCCGGCGAACGGAATCCAGGGGCTGGAGCGGAAGATGCGCCGGCTGAGGCCTAAAAGCGTGCCCCACTCGGGCGTCAGGTCCATGTTCACCGGATAGGGGATGCCTTCGATGGTCACCTGCCGGAACGGGACGACCATGACACCGAAGATCGCCATCTGCCCCATCAGGATCAGCACCCACGCCAGTTCCGCTGCCATCGTGATCGCCAGGTCGCCCTGGATGACGGGCAGCACGTGGCGAAAGAGGATTCGTCCGGTCGGCGTGCCCGCGGCGACGGCGCTCTCGATATAGGGCTGCATCTTCACCTCGGCGGTGAGCCGGCGGACCTGCTCGGCCAGCCGGGGCGCCCCGATCAGCACCATGATGGTCAGGTAGAGCACCAGAAACTGCCCGACAAACCAGACCGCCAGACTCTTGAAGAGGAAGATCGCCAGAATGGTGACGGGCAGCGCACTGATGCTCGATGCAAACAGGTTCGTAAACCGGGCCGCCCAACCGCCGCGCCAGCCGGCGATCAGACCAACCGGGATCGCCAATAGGGCCCGCAGGAGCCCGATAGCCAGGGCGATGGGCAGGGTGAGCCGCGCCCCGTAGATCACCCGAGCCAGGAGATCGCGGCCAAACTCGTCGGTCCCCAGGAGATAGCCACCCACCCCTGGCGGCGTGGGGGAATGGCGCAGCAGGTCGCCGTCCTGCAGAAAGACATGGGTGGCCTGCGGATCCAGGTGAACGAAGAGCGGCAGCAACAGGGTTACGCCGATGCCCGCCAGCACAACGAGGCCCAAGATCAGGGGGAGGTTGTAGCGTCTCACAGCTCCAGTCCCTCCTCCCGTGGCGGGCTGACCAGCAGGCGGAGGGTGTTCGCCAGTCCATCAAACAAGACAAACCAGGCCACAAAGCAGAGGCCGGCGGTGGCGATCGCTTCGGTCTGGTATACCTCCAGCCACTTGGTCAAACCGGGGTAGTTGGTCAGATACTCCACCACATAAAGGCTGGAGAGGACGACCGCCAACATGCCCGGCAGGCCTGCGGCCACCCGTGGGAGGGCATTGCGCAGGGCATGCCCCACGATCACCCGGCCCTCGTGAATGCCCTTGGCCCGGGCGGTGCGAATGTAGTCCTCGGTCATGATCTCTTCCATGGCGCCGGCCGTCAGCCGAATGGCATAGCCCAGCGGCATCAGCGAAAGGGCGATCAGGGGGAGGGCGAAGTCCTTCAGGCTGTCGCCGCCGCCCAGCACATGGAAGAGGCTGACCCCGAAGTGCCGGAACGACCAGATGGTCGCCATCTGTCCCAGGACCACCCACAGGAAGTCGGGAATCGAAAGCGTCACAACGGAGAGACCCAGCGAGACGCCGCGCACCAGACGGCTGTGAAAGGCCACGACGATGCCGATCAGGACGCCCAGCCCCCCGCCCACGCCAAAGGCGACGGCGAACAGCTTGAACGAACTCCACCAGGAGGCCGCAATCTGGGGCAGCATGGGGAGCCGCTCACCGGAATGGAGCCAGTTGCTGGCGGCCCCCGGCTGATTGGTCAGGACCAGTTGGCCCCGGAACAACTCCTTCAGGTAGAGCTCGAGCCTGCCGGCATACTGCGTTCCCGACCAGCCGTAACCGACCACCTGCGGCTTGGCGTTCGCAGGAGCAGCGCTGCCGGTGGCGTAAAGCGGCACCTTGCCGGTACTGAAGAAAACGACCCCGATCATAAGGGCGCCCGCCAGCACGAATAACAATAGCCGCCGCAGCCAAAGCTGCGTGATCTGGTGCGTCACATCCAACGCGGCTCCCCCTCTCCGGTGATTCTGTATAATGACGAAAGGTAATTGTAAACGGTTCAATAAAGCGGATCACCAGGCAGTCTGTAGGTCAGGGGGTACGTGCCATGATGAAGAACGGTGTTACCGGACCCTTGCTGATCGCCTTCTTTCTCTTGACGATCGGCCTCTATCTGGTGAAACCGGGTGGGGCGGCCATGACCGTCGGGGGAAATACGGCCCAAACCATCGCCGGGCTGTTGGCAGCCGTCTACCTGTTTCGGACGGCGCTAGCCTTCGGCAAGGCGGACAAGGTACGCCCCTACTGGCTGTGGCTGGCCGTCGGATACGTGCTGAACGCACTGGGCTTCCTGATCTACGCCTTCGCCGAACTCGTCCTGGGACCGGCGGTGCCCTCGCCCTCCTGGGCCGACCTGTGCTGGATCGCCTCCTACCCGGCGCTGATTTACGGCTCCTTCGCCCTCCTGCGCTCCTACGCTACTTCCGGCCTGGTGGTCAGGGTGAGCAAGGCCTCCTGGGGCGCCGCGATCGTGGTCTTTCTGCTGGCCGGCTATTTCCTCATGTGGCCGATTATCGCGGACGGGGAGACCGGGCTGCTGGAGAAGATGGTGCTGTTGGCCTACCCCGTAGGTGACGCCCTGCTCTTCGCCGCCTCCTTCGCCGTTGCCCTGATGATGCGCCAGTTCGGCGCCGGTAAGCTGGGGGCTCCCTGGACATTCATCGCCCTGGGGATGATCGCCGCTACGGTGAGCGATATGGTCTACACCTA
>JBLNEM010000151.1:0-5183 GCA_050262655.1 Mycobacterium leprae
TTACCCTACGCCCGGCCGTGCCGGCCGATTATCCGGATATTGTAGCGCTCATGAATGCGACAACGTCCCAGGCGCCCACCACCCTCGAGAGCTTCACCGCCGCCGAACAGGAGCGGGCCACCGGCCACACCTTCCTGCGGCTGCTGGCGGTCCTGCCCGACGGGACGCTTGCCGGTTACGGCATCACCGGCGATGACGACGAACAGGCGCCCCGCCACTTCTATCTGTCGATTCGGGTGGCTGAGGCGTGCCGCCGCAAAGGGATCGGCCGGACACTACTCTCGGCGCTGTCCGCCTGGGCAAAGACCGAGGGCGCCGTCTGCCTGGAAGGCACCACCGGCGTGAACGACGGGGCAGCGGCCTTCGCCCGCAGCATGGGCTTTGTCACCGAAGGACGCCTCTTCCGCAGTGAACTGCACCTGGAAGGCTGGGCGATGGGCCTGAAGAACCTGGCGATCGCCGCCGCCGAAGCGGAAGGCTTCCGGTTCGCTACGCTGGCAGAGCTTGGCGCCACCGAGGAGAACCTCCGCCGCCTTCACAGCGCCTATCAAGAGCTGGTGGCCCAGGTGCCCGGCCGGTCGCCACTGCTGCCGCCCTACGAAAAGTGGCGGGGCAAGCTGGAGAGCGACCCGACCTGGGATCCTGCCTGCGTGCTGCTTCTACTGGACGGTGACCGCTGGGCTGGCCTCTCCTACATGGAGAAGCAGGCCGACGGCTCCTGGTACTCGCACATCACCGGCATACTCCCCGGTTATCGGGGGCGCCGGCTGGGGCTGGCGCTAAAGGTTGCCGCCGTGGAGGATGCCCGGGTTCACGGTGTGCCGTACCTCTCCACCTATAACCATGTCGCCAACGGCGCCATGGTCGCGATCAACAGCCAGTTGGGCTACGAGCCGGTGGAGAGCCGGGTCCAGGTGAACCTCCCCCTATAGCGCATAAAAAGACGGCCGCAACCCTGCATTCGGGTTGCGGCCGTGTTGCTTTTAGCGGCTCTCCTTCGCCTTCGCCTGGAGCTCGTAGAGCAGGTTGATCGCTTCGATGGGGGTCAGGGCCAGCACATTCAGGCCCAGCAACTGCTCCACCACCGGGTGCTTCTTCTCCTCGAAGAAGGTGAGCTGCACGGCCGGCTTTTTCTGGAGCCGGCTGCTGGCCACCTCCCGGCGGCTCTTGCGCTGATCCTCCTGTTCCTCCAGGGTCAGCAGAATCTCCCGGGCACGGTCCACCACCGTCTTCGGCAGTCCGGCCAGCTTGGCCACCTGGATGCCATAGGACCGGTCGGCGCCGCCCCGCACCAGCTTCCGCAGCAGGACGATCTCCTCGCCCTTCTCCCGTACCGCCATGCTGAAGTTCTTGACCCCCGGCAGCATGCCCTCCAACTCGCACAGTTCGTGGTAGTGCGTGGCGAAGAGCGTGCGGGCCCGGATCTCCTCGTGAATGAACTCGGTGATCGCCCAGGCGATCGAGAGACCATCGAAGGTGGCGGTTCCCCGGCCCACCTCGTCCAGCAAGATCAGCGAGTGGTCGGTGGCGGAATGCAGGATGTTAGCCACCTCAGTCATCTCCACCATGAAGGTGGACTGGCCCGTGGCCAGATCGTCGCTGGCGCCCACTCGGGTCCAGACCCGATCGACCAGGCCGATGCGGGCGGCCGATGCCGGCACGAAGGAGCCCGCCTGGGCCAGAATGGTGGTCAGGGCTGCGGCCCGCATCACCGTGGACTTACCGCCCATGTTGGGGCCGGTCACCAGCAGGAGCCGGTTTTCATCGGCATCGACCAGCAGGTCGTTGGGCACGAAGCTGCCTTCGGGCAGGACCCGCTCCAACACCGGATGGCGGCCGTTCTTTAGTTCCAATACGGTGGAGTTCTCCATCACCGGGCGGACATAGCCGTACAGCGAGGCGACCTCGGCGAAGGCGGAGAGGGCATCCAGTTCGGCCACGGCATGGGCCGACTGCTGAATGCGGGAGACCTGGCGGGCGATGGCGGAGCGCACTTCAACGAAAAGCTGGTACTCCAGGGCGGTCAGCTTCTCGTCGGAGCCCAGCACCCGTTCCTCCATCTCCTTCAGTTCGGGCGTTACATACCGTTCCTCGTTGGCCAGGGTCTGCTTGCGAATATAGGCGTCGGGCACCTGATTCCGGTTGGCGTTGGTGACCGACAGATAGTAGCCAAAGACCTTGTTGTAGCCGATCTTCAGGTTTTTGATGCCCGTCTTCTCCCGCTCCCGAGCCTCCAGGGCGGCAATCCAGCCCTTGCCCTCCCGGGCGATGGTGCGCAGCTCGTCCACTTCACGGTTGAAGCCGCCCTTGATCAGGTTGCCCTCGGTCAGGGCGACGGGCGGGTCATCCTCAATGGCCTGCTCCACCACGTCCCGGATGTCATCCAGCATATCCAGCGTATCCCGCAGCGTGACCAACCGCCCGCGGGTAACGTCCTCCAACAGCACCCGGATGGAGGGCAGGGCGACCAGGGAGGCCTTCAGGGCGATCAGATCCTTGGCGTTGGCGGTCCCCACGGCGATGCGGCCGGCCAGCCGTTCCAGGTCATGGACGCTCCCCAGGAGGGCGCGCAGGTCAGCCCGCAGCATCGGCCGCTCCACCAGTTCCTGCACCGCCTCATGCCGGGCAACGATCTCCGGCAGGGTCAGCAGCGGGCGCTCCAACCAGCCCCGGAGCATGCGTCCGCCCATCGAGGTGGCCGACTTGTCCATCACCCAAAGCAGCGTGCCGCGGCGGCTGCCGTCCCGGATGGAACGGGTGATCTCCAGGTTCCGTCGGGTGGCGCCGTCCAGCGTCATGAAGGCGCCAGGGTAGTAGACCGACAGCGAGGAGATGTGTGTCAGGCTCGATTTCTGGGTCTCGTTGAGATAGGCGAGGGCCGCGCCGGCCGCCCGGGTGGCCATCTCCAGGTGTTCGCAGCCAAAGCCGGCCAGCGTGGTCACGCCAAAGTGCGTGGTCAGCCGGCGGTAGGCGTCGTTCTGCGTGAAGTACTTCAGGTCGAACTTGGCGGTGGCGGTGTTCCAGGCTTTCAGGGCAGCCGCCAGATGGGGCTCGCCCTCGAGGCCCGGCTCCAGAATCACTTCGGCCGGGTCCAGCCGGCCCAGTTCGTCAACCAGCCGGCGCAGGGCATCGGCTCCCTCCAACTGGCAGGCGGCAAACTCGCCGGTGGAGAGGTCGGTCACCGCCAGGCCGAAGCCGTTCTTGCCGAAGGCGACGGCGCAGAGGAAGTTGTTCTGCTTCTCCTGGAGCATCTTCGGCTCCACCAGGGTACCCCGGGTGATGATGCGAGTCACTTCCCGCTTCACCAGCCCTTTGGCAAACCGGGGATCCTCCATCTGATCGCAGACGGCCACCCGGTGGCCCCGCTCGATCAGCTTCGCAATATAGTTATCCGCCGCATGGAACGGAATGCCCGCCATGGGGACGCGCCCCATGGCCTTGCCGCCCTCGCGGCCGGTCAGCGTCAGATCCAGCTCACGCGCCACCAGCTCGGCGTCCTCAAAGAAGGTCTCGTAGAAGTCGCCCAGCCGGTAGAAGAGAATGGTATCCGGGTATTCTTTTTTGATCTCCAGGTATTGGGCAAACATCGGGGTTGGTGCACCAGCAGCTTCAACCAACAGCGGACCCTCCCGAGTAACGTCTCGATGATAAGTACAATAGCACAGGGTTCGGCGTCATGGGCGCCATTCCTTCGCCAAAGAAGGGTGACATTGGGGCGGGAAACGAAGCAGAGCGCCCCCGCAGCCACTAGGGTGTTGTGTCCCAATCCAGTGAAACGAAGGTGAGCGTCCCCGCCGGCGGAGGGCACTCCCACGTAGTGAAAACCGGGGGTGACTGCCCCCGGCTTATCTTTCCGGCGTCTTTACCCGCCGCAGCCTCCGCCGCATCCTCCGCCACCGCCGCTGCCGCACGCACCACCCTTTAACTTGGGGGCCTCCGTGCCGGTGATTGGGAAGGTGACTACGGCGTTGATGCGATCCATGAAGGCGTCCAGCCGTTCCCGGGCTGCCCAGTGGGCCTGGATGACCGGGTGGGTGTTGAAACGCTCCTCTATGGCCAGGAATTGCTCCATCAACTTCATCTGTTCGGTAGCGGGCATGTTCTTGGAGAACTTCACGTCCCGCTTGCTCTCTTCGTACTCCCGGATCAGGGCCAGAGCTTCGTCATCGGCCAGCACTGCGTCCTCGGTCCGGCGGTACTCCAGGAGCTGCGGCGTCTCCGCCACCGCCTGGGCCAGTTCGCGGGCGATCTGCCAGACGTCCCTCTTTGTCGTAACCTGCACCCGTGGAACCCCCTATCTATCGAAACGGCTCTGCAATGAGCCGATTAGGTGGCTATTCGCCTTCCAGACGGCGCAACCCTCCTAACCCCTGGTCGCCAGTTCGCCTTCCAGCGTCCAGGTATTGGCCTTGGTGATCCGGACCGGGACGACCTGGCCGCGCATCGACTCGTCGCCGGGGAAGGTGACGAGGATGTTCCCCCGGGTACGGCCGAAGACCACGTCGGTCTTGCCCTTGTCCAGGCCCTCCACCAGGATCTCCTCGACGCGGCCCATTCGTTCCTGGTTGCGCTTCAGCGAGTTGCGGTTCTGCACCTCGATCAGGCGCTGGAGCCGCTCCTTCTTCTCCTCCACGCGCAGCCGGTCTTCCATCTCGGCCGCCGGTGTGCCGGCCCGCTCGGAGTACATGAACATGAAGGCGGCGTCGTAGCCGACCTCTTCCACCAGGGAGAGCGTCTCCTGGAACTCATCTTCCGTTTCGCCGGGGAAGCCGACGATGATGTCGGTGGTGATCACCGCCTGCGGCATGAATTCCCGCACCCAGGCGACCAGCTGTAGGTACTGCTTCCGGTTGTAGGAGCGCTTCATGCGGCGCAGCACGCTGTCGGAGCCGGACTGCACCGGCAGGTGGAACCACTCGCAGACCTTCTGGCAGGCGGCGATCTGCTCCACCATCTTCTTGGAGAAGTCCTTCGGATGGTTGGTGGTGAAGCGAATCCGCTGAATGCCGGGGCTGTTCTCTTCCTTGTCCAGCAGCACCAGCAGGTCGCCGAAGTCGAAGCTCTCCTCGGCATGCTTCCCGCCGTACAGGTCCTTGCCATAGGCTTTGACGTTCTGCCCCAGCAGGGTGATCTCCTTGAAGCCCTGCTGTCCCAACTGCCGCACTTCCTGCGCCAGCACTTCC
>JBLNEM010000152.1:0-3138 GCA_050262655.1 Mycobacterium leprae
TGTGCGCAACAATCGCATAGGTTTACCTCCTCGTCCACAGGACTCTAAACCAATGAACAAATGAACGAAGCAAAAAGACATTCAAGGAATACTACTACGAATATTCGGCAGTTAAAATGAATCCCCCTGCGCTGCCGCGACGGCCTCGATGAACATTTCGTAACGTAAAACACCAATCCGATCGGCGGTGATCCGGCGTCTTATCCATAGGCGGAGGTGTGTGCCATGACCCTTTTGCGCCGGATGATCGGCCGGCAGATTCGAGTAGAGGTAGGGCGCACGTCGGGGATGCTCTGGGGCGGGCTGTGGCGGGGGCTCTGGCAATGCATGCAGGTCGTCCTCTATCTGGTGATCGCCTTTGTGGTGTCGCAGGCCGTCTTGTTGTTGCCCGCAGGGGTCAAGCCAGGTGGTCTGTTGCTCTACTTTGGCTTGAAGGGCACCACATTCGATCTACACCTGTATTGGCAGGCGTTGGCGATGTGGCGCTCCATCCCGGCGGCAGAGGTTCACGAGCTGCTCTCCATGTTGGGGGGCGCGTGCCAGCTAACCGGCACGTTGCTGCTGACCAGCCTCTTGCTGTCCGTGCTAGCCAGTGTGGCCGTTGGCTACCTGCTGAGCCGGTATGCTCCCCGGCAGGGGCGCCGGGCTGCCTGGGCGACGGTCACGGTTCTATCGGCGTTGCCGGATATTCTGCTGGTGGTAGGCCTGCAGTTGGGGCTCTACCTGCTGGGAACGGGCATTGGTGTCCGCATTCCGGTTTACGGGCCGGTGGGGCCCATGACGTTGAAGTACTACATACTGCCCATCATCGCCCTCACGCTGCTGCCGCTGCCGTACCTCGCCCGGGTCGTGGCCTCGGCGTTGGAAGAGGCCGGCGGACAGCGCTATGTTCAGGCTGCAATGGCCAGGGGGTTGCCCTTCAGGCGGGTACTCTGGCGACATATCGGGCCGAACGCACTCATCCGCATCCTGGCGGCCGTGCCGGGAGTGCTGGGCGTGCTGCTCAGCGCCGAACCGGTCGTGGAGTACATGGCTGAGATCCACGGCCTTGGTTGGAAACTGCTCGAGTGGGGCTGGGGCCGCGTGGCCGCCCTCTATCTCGTCCCGCTGTTGGCGGCCATGATCTTGGCGCAAGCCCTGGTCAGTGCCGGGCAGGAGCGGCTCAACCCTCTTCAGCGGACGGGTTGCGAGGCAGATTCCGTGGCTTTAGAACGCCAATCGTTATGGGCGCGGATTGTGGCACTGCCCGGGGCGATCGCGGAAATGAGCAGATGGCTGTGGGATCAGTTCCGCACACTGCCAACGCTTCCGCATCGGTTCTGGCGAGCCATCCGGACCAATCCGACGCTGCTGGCGGGCCTGTTACTGGCCGGGGGACTGCTGGTCGTTGCGCTGGCCGCGGACCACCTGGCCCCGTACTCCTGGAGCCGCGAGGAGGTGATTCGGATCCGGGGGGAGGACTACGTGCTCCCACCCTATCCGCCGAACCCATTGAACTGGCTGGGCAGCGACCGGTTTGGCCGGGATGTCCTGAGCGGTATCATCTACGGGACACGGTACGCCCTGCTGATTGCCTTCATGGCGGTTCCGGTCCGCTTCGCCATCGCTTTGCCGCTGGGGCTGGCAGCTGCCTGGCGGCGTGGTCTGACCGAGCGAATCGTGCGGACGCTGGCCGCCGTATTCACCAGCGTGCCGGCAGTGCTCTTGCCACTGGCCCTGGTGAAATCCATCAACAGCATCTGGCTGGAGCAGCGCAGCATGATGATCCTGCTGGGCATCCTCGTGCTGGCGTTGCCGGGGGCTCCCCGTCTGGCGGAAGCGATCCGGCTCGCAGCACGGGAGGTGCTGCATAGCCCCTATTTGGAGGGGGGCAGGGCCGTGGGGGCGTCGCAGACCCGGCTGCTGCTGCGCTATGTACTACCTAACATCGCACCGACCCTGACCGTTCTGGTCGTCCTGGAGATTCCGCTGGTGCTCACCACCACAGCCTTCCTGGGGTTTCGTCAGGTCCACCTGGGCGGAAGCCTGTGGGATCCCGACTCCCGGCGGCTTCTGGGAGCGTTTCTACCGGAATGGGGTTCCATGCTGGAGTCACCGTTCTTGCTGTTCGCCAGTGGCCAGTGGTGGCTATGGGCCCCGTTTGCGGCCCTCTTCAGTGCGGTCCTTGCCTTCACGCTTCTGGGGGAAGGCATTCGGCGTCAGACCGTGACGCATCAGACGTGGGGGTGAGGCGGGGGACCTGACGCCCAAGTACTACGCAAATTGTGTCTTATGCGATATTGCATCCCGTGGTTATACTGAAGCCAGACTTGAAGGTCTGGGGGAATGCGTATGCGGCGCTCCTGGCTGGTTGGCATTCTGCTTGGTGGCGCATTGGCAGCGGCTCTGTTGTTTGGGCCAGGCGTGCTATCCGCTTCTGGTGTGGAACCGGCATTCTGCGCTACCTGCCATGTCATGAACGGACCGGTCACCACATACCGCGACTCGTACTCGCTCCATTCCGGCGAGGTTACCTGCTCCGACTGCCACCTGCCGCGCGGCGTTTCGGGGCTCACGGCCAAGTACACGACCGGACTGCGGCATCTGATGGTGACGCTCCAGGGCAACAGCCCCAGCACCCCGGCGCTGACAGACGACGGACGGCAGTTGGTGCTGGGCAACTGCGTGGGTTGCCACGCCGACAACAGCGCCATGACGGAGCACGGTCCGGACTCCTGCCTCGACTGCCATGCCGATGATCCGCACGGCAAGCATGGCGCCTGACAGGCAGGATGCCGCCCCTCTCTGGTGGAATGCTTGAGGATGCACCAAGCCAGAAGGGAAGACCGTTGGATGATGACACAAGAGCAGGCTGAACGTTGGGACCGGCTGCTGCTGCAGCGGCGGTCAATCCGCACTTATAGCGGCGAAGCGCTTTCCCGGGAGGATGCCGCAGCCCTGACCGCCCTGGCGCCCGAGCCCCTGAACACCGCTGGGGCGCGCCACGTGCTGGTAGAAGGGGCCGAGGCCGTGGGCACCATTTTCCGGGGGCTGATCGGCAGCTACGGCAAGATCATCGGGGCGCCGGCCCTGTTGGTCTTTGTGGCGCAGAGCCGGGACTCCGGCTATATGGCCGCCCTGGGCTACATGGGCGAGCAG
>JBLNEM010000153.1:0-4588 GCA_050262655.1 Mycobacterium leprae
CCAGGAGATGCTCTTCCTGCTGATGGACAAGGGGATCTACCGGCCGCTGGGCGACTCGGCCTCCAGCCGGAGCGCCTCGGTCACGCTGCTGGCGGCTACCTCGGAAGATCCCGGCTCCACCTTGCTCCGCACCTTCCTGCGGCGCTTCCCGGTGGTGATCACCCTGCAGGACCTGGAGAGCCGCTCCGTGATGGAGCGGCTGGCGCTGGTGGAACTCTTCCTGCGGGAGGAGGCTTCCCGGGTAGGCATCCCGGTCTCGGTCAGCCCGCTGGCGCTGGTGGCGCTCCTGGCGTTCCGGACCGCGGCCAACGTGGGCGAACTGCGCAGCGCTGTGCTGCTGGGCTGCGCCCGAGCCTTCCTCAGTCACATGGCGGAGAGCCGGGGGGCGCCCGCCATGCAGCTTTCGCTCACCCATCTGGCGCCCCATGTGCAGTTGGCCTACCTGGGCGGTGACGTGGCCGGTGAGGCGGAGAGCCTGGTGGGGGTGGAAGACCGGCTCTACCTGCCCGCCGCCGCGACGACGCCCGGCACCGGGCGGGACGATTACGTGCTGCCGGACATCTATGCCGAGATGCGGCGCCGGGTGGGCGGCTACCTGCACAGCGGGCTGCAGCCCGGCGAGGTGCAGCGGTTGATCCAGACCGATATGGACTACTACATGCGGCGGCTGGCCAAGCGTTCCGGTGGCACGCAGCCGGTGCCGGGCGAACTGCTGGACATTGTGGCCGACTTCGTCTACAGTGCCGGCATCCAGTTGGGGCGGGAGTTCGAGCCGGAGGTGGTGACGGGCCTCACCCTGCACCTGGCCTCCCGGAAGGTGGGCGAGGCGGCGGAAGAGGAGGGCTCGCTGGCGCTGGTGGCCCACTGCCCCCGGGAGTACGGGGTGGTGCGGCGGATGGCGCCGGCGCTGGAGGCCGGGTTGGGCATGGCCCTATCCGCCGGCGAGATCATCTTCCTCGCCCTTTTCCTGGCGGCTCACGGGCGCACCGAGCAGCAGCGGCCGGGGATCACCGTGCTGGTGATGGCGCACGGCGCAAGCACCGCCTCCAGCATGGCCGACGTGGCCAACCAGTTGCTGGACGACAAGCGGGTGTTGGCGGTGGACATGCCGCTGGATCAGTCGGTGGAGCAGACGCTGCAGTTGGCGATCCAGCGGGTCCGGGAGGCCGGTCCGGCCACCGGCGTGCTGCTCCTGGCCGACATGGGGTCGCTGACCGGTTTCGGGCCGGCCCTGGGCAAGGCGGTGGGGGTGCCGGCGGCGGTCGTGCCGCTGGTGACCACCGCCGCCGTGATCGAAGCGGGGCGGCTGGCGGCGGAACCGGGCCAGACGCTGGCCGACCTGGTCTGGGCGGTGCGGCGGGTCTACAGCCCGGAGGACCCGGCCCCCATGGACTGGCAGGGCAAGCGGGTGATCATCACCACCTGCCTGACGGGCCAGGGGACCGCCCGCAAACTGGCGGCCTTCCTGCGGGAGGCGCTGCCGATGGGGTTGCAGGAGCAGGTGGTGATCCAACCGGTCGATCTGACGGACGGCTCTCAACTGCCGGGCCTGCTGGTGGAAGGCTGGCGGGGCTCCGTCCTGGCGGCGGCCGGCACGGTCGATCCGCACCTGCCGGGCGTCAGCTTCATTGGAATGGAGCAGATTCTGTTCGGCGAGGGGATCAAGGCGCTGGTGGCGCTGGCCGCTGGCAAGGAGGGTACGGTGGCGCCGGAGACCGACGAGGAGCATTTCACCCGGGCGCAGGCGGTCGATCTGGCCAGCCGGTTTGCGGCGGAGAACATCGTCAGCGTCGATGGGCAGCAGGCAGCAGCGGCTGCCGTACGGGCGCTGGAAGGGTTGGAGGAGCAGTTGGCGCAAACGTGCAGCCCCGGCCAGGCGGCCCGCTGGATCATCCACTTCGCCTTTGCGCTGGAGCGGCTGGCGGCGGAAGGGGCGGTGCTGCCTTGCAGTGAACTGCCCTACCTCCAGGAGCGACACGGCGCACTGCTGGCGGCGGTCCGGGCGGTGACCGCCCCGGTGGTCCGGCCATGGATTCCGGCGATGCCGGATCCCGAGATCGGGTTTCTGGCGCTGATTCTACTGTCAGCCTAGTGTCTGATTTAGTGTCTTGTAGTGTCTTCTGCGGCGGGTGCCAGTGGCGCCCGCCTTTGTCGTACACGGCTTCTACTGTCTTGGCACGAGACTTGCTACTTAAGGAGGACAGAACGTCAGCCGGAAGGAGGAGATGCAATGTGATCGGACTACTGGTCGTCACGCATGGGCGGCTGGGCGAGGCCCTACTGGAGACGGCCGCCATGATCAGCGGCGGCACCCAGGGCGCCCGGGCGATCGGCTTCCTGCCGGGTCAGGGAGTCGAGGACCTGGAGGCGGCAGTGACGGCGGCCCTCGGCGAGCTGGACGCCCCGGATGGCACGCTCTGCCTGCTGGATCTGCCAGGGGGCAGCCCCGCCCGGGTGGTGGGCGGCCTGTTGGCGCAGCGTGAGGGGCTGGAGGCCGTAACCGGCGTCAACCTGCCGATGCTGGTAGAAGTGCTCTTCCTGCGCGACAGCATGGGGGTGCGCGAGCTGGCACGAGTCGCCAGGGATGCAGGTTGTATGGGCGTGGTTGATGTGGGTGACTTGTTGCGGTCAGAACTGTCCCGCGAAGAGGCTTAGTTCACATGGGGTATGGAGCCAAAGCTCGACAAAGGGGGAAACATGCATGAGTTTCATCACCGCACTGATTCTCGGCGTTGTTGCCGGTCTGCTCTACCTGTCCCGCCGGCTGCTGGGCGACATGCAGCTGGAGCGTCCCATCGTAGTAGGTCCCCTGGTCGGTCTGATCCTCGGCGATGTGAAGACGGGTCTGGAGATCGGCGCTGCGTTCGAACTGATCTTCATGGGCGCTCAGGCCATCGGCGGCGCAGTGCCGCCTAACCTCGTGATCGCCGGCATCCTGGGCTCGGCCTTCGCCATTACCACCGGCAAGGGCGTGGAGGCCGCACTGGTGGTCGCCGTTCCGGCCGCACTGGTCGGCACCACCTTCGAACTGTTTGCCAAGACCGTCAGCCCGATCTTCGTCCACGGCGCCGACAAGTACGCCGAAGAGGGCAACATCGGCGGCATCAACCTGATGTTCGCCCTGGGCAATCTGCTGCACTTCCTGGCCTACGCCGTCCCGGTCTTCGTGGCGCTCTACTTCGGCGCCAACTCCGTGTCGGCCCTGACCGCCATGATCCCCGCACGGGTGATGCACGGCATTCAGGCGGCCGGCAACCTGCTCCCGGCCCTGGGCTTCGGCCTCCTGCTGAACAGCCTGGGCGCCAAGCACCTGATGCCGTACTTCTTCATCGGTTTTGCCATCGCAGCCTACACCGGCTTCGGCGTCATGGGCGTGGCCGTGTTGGCGGTGGCGATTGCGATCCTGCTCCAGTTCCGTAGCGCAAGCAATTAGAAGGGGGCGAATGGATATGGCGACGAACGAAACTCGGCACACGATTACCAGGGCAGACCTGCGGACGCTCTTCTACCGTTCCTTCGCCCTCCAGGGCAGCTTCAACTACGAACGGATGCAGGGACTCGGTTTCGCCTGGGCGCTGCTGCCGCTGATCAAGAAGCTGTACAGCACCAAGGAGGAGCGGGCGGCCGCCCTGAAGCGGCACCTGGCCTTCTTCAATACCCATCCGTGGACGGCCGGCCCGATCTTCGGCATGGTGGCCTCCATGGAGGAGCGGATGGCGTCGGGTGACGGCGTGGTGGACGAAGAGGGCATCCAGGCCATCAAGGGCGGTCTGATGGGGCCGCTGGCGGGCATCGGCGACTCGCTCTTCTTCAGCACCCTGCGGCCGATTATCGCCGGCATCGCCGTCACGCTGGCACTGACCGGCAACTTCCTGGCGCCGCTGCTCTTCGTGGTCGGCCTCAATGCCATCCACATCTGGGTCGCCTGGGCGGGCCTGGACTACGGCTACAAGCTGGGCGACCGGTTCCTGGAGCAGATGGAGTCGATGCAGATCCAGAAGGTGATGGAGGGTGCGGCCATCGTCGGCCTCATGGTCCTGGGCGCCCTGGTCGCCACCTGGTTGAATGTCCAGACTCCCATGGTCTACACCATGCAGAAGGCCTCGATCCCCGTGCAGAAGATGCTGGACGGCATTCTGCCGAAGATGCTGCCGCTGGCGATCACCCTCCTGGTCTTCCGGTACGTGCGCAAGGGCAAGAGCGCCACGATTGTGCTGCTCGCCCTGGTGCTGCTGGGCCTCGTAGGCGGATACCTGAACATCCTCAAGTAAACAGGAGCGCTGCTGGCGGGGGGATGCAGATCCCCCCGCCAGTATGGTCACCAGGAAGGAGTGAGGCCCCGTGGCAAGGCGGATCGCTTTACAGGGCGGGCAGGTGCTGACGCCCGCGGGCGAACTGGAACGCTATACCCTGCTGCTGGCGGGCGGGCGGATTGAAGCGCTGCTGCCGGCAGAGGGGCCGGTCCCGGCCGATGCTGCGTTGCCCACAGCCCGCAGCAGATCGGGCAGCGGGGCGCTGGTGGTGGTGGCCAGGCAGGCGGTCACGCCGCCGCTGCTCATATACCGGCTGATCGCCGCCACCGCCTCCG
>JBLNEM010000154.1:0-5127 GCA_050262655.1 Mycobacterium leprae
TTACCCCCCTGACGCAGGGCGACCCGTGGAACACGGGTGTTCCGTGGCGGGTGGTGCAGCGGCCGGACAATCTGATTGAGGACTTCACGCTGAAGGAGTTCACGGCCCGCATGCGGGTGGAAGTCAACAACCTGTTCCCAGCGGGGACCAGTGCGTTCCTTTCGCTCTACTACCTGGACCCTTATCTCGGGCTGCAGGTGCGAGGGCGGGTGCCAATCGACAGCACGGGCCACGGCCTGGTTGAACTGACGGACCTGCCGCCGGGGCGCTACCAGACCTTACTGGAGGTCGACGGCACCGTGCCGCGGGACCTGCAGTACCAGTACCGCCGCCTGGTCGGCATCGAAGCCTATACGGCGATCATGGATGATCCCGTACGGCAGCACGAGCGGGGGGCGATCTGGTCCGTGGATCTCACCCTGAAGGCGCCTCATATGCCGGGACGTTATGTGGGTCAGGTGCTTGTGGTCGATACGGAGCATCATCAGGCGTTGGGCTGGTTCCCGTTTGAGTTTTCCGTGGGGCAACCGGCGCTTTCCGTGACCGCCAAGGCGACTGAGTTGACCATCGGGCAGCCCGGCGTGGTCGTGCTTCAACTGCGGGACGGCGCCACCAACCAGCCGGTTACCGGAAACATCACCGTGAACGGGCAGAGGTTCGCCAGTTTCAACGGGCTGGTCACCGTGCCGGTGACCCCCGGCGACAGCAAAGTCGTGTTGAACATCGAAGCGAACCTGCCGGCATACCAGTTCCTGAAGACGCAACTGGCTGTTCCGGCCCGGACTGCATGGAACCTGCACCCACTGGGGTTGGACCCCGTTGAACAGTTAGCCGCCTGGCGGCAAAAAGTCACATCGGAGTTGTCGCACAACCCGTAGGGGCAGCAGTAGGAGGATCGCGTGTATGGGGAGCAGAACGCCGTTGATTCTGGCGGTGGACGACCAGCCTGGCGTCCGCCGCCTCTTGCAGGAGTTGTTCAAAGAGGTGGGCTACCGGGTGGCGACCGCCGTGAACGGACAGGAGGCGATCGCCCTGGCCACGGTGGAGCGGCCGGACCTGGCCCTCCTGGACGTGAAGATGCCGGTCATGGATGGGCTGGACGCGCTGCGGACGCTGAAAGGCCTCTATCCGGAGATGCCGGTCTTCATGATGACGGCGGTCGGGGACGGTGAACAGATGAGTCAGGCCACCAGCCTCGGGGCCGAGGGCTGCATCAACAAGCCGTTCGATGTCTTTGAAGTCCGTCGCCGTGTGCGCGCGGCGATTGGCGATAAGGAGGAGATGCCATGAACGAAACGTTCTTGCGGGTGCGCATGGCAGCGCATGATGCGCACTACGCAGGCAACCTGGTGGACGGCGCCCGTGTTCTGCAGCTTTTCGCCGACGCGGCGACGGAACTGCTGATCCAACATGATGGGGACGAGGGGCTGTTCGCCGCCTATGACATGATCGAGTTCAAGGCTCCGGTTTTTGCCGGCGATTTCCTGGAGGTGCGGGCCCGGATTACCCGGGTGGGCAACACCTCGCGGGGGATGACCTTTGAGGCCTACAAGGTGGTGCAGGCCGAGCCTACGCTGGAGCATCCCTCCCGGGCCTCCGTGCTGGCCGAACCGGTGCTGGTCTGCCGTGCCAGCGGCACCTGCGTGGTGCCGAAGCAATTTCAGCGGGGGCAGGAGGCGTAGCGCATGGAGAAACTGGTCATCACCGTGGCTCTGGACGGGGCGGAAGTGACACGGGAGCAGACCCCACACCTGCCGGTCACCCCGCAGGAACTGGCCGCTGATGCCGCAGCCTGCCGGCAGGCGGGAGCCTCGATGGTTCATGTGCACGGACGGCTGCCGGACGGGACGCCGACCCAGTCGGGCGAGGTCTTTGCCGGCATCATCTCGGCGATTCGCTCCCGTACCGATGTGATTGTGCAGACCTCCACGGGGGGCGCCGTGGGTATGGCCGCTGCGGAGCGGCTGCAGCCGGTCTTCCTGAAGCCGGAGATGGCGTCGCTGACCACCGGCACGGTCAACTTTGGGCGTGGGGTGTTTTGGAATCCGCCGGAGTTGATCGAGGAGTTTGCCCGTACCATGGCGGAGCAGGGCGTTGTGCCGGAGATTGAGTGCTTTGACGTGGGGCATATCAGCAATGCGCTGGCACTGGTGAAAGCCGGGATTCTGCGCCTGCCGCTCCACTTTGACTTCGTGATGGGACTGACCGGTGGCATTGCCGCCACCATCCCGAACCTTGTACATATGGCTCAGGCCTTGCCGGAGGGGTGCACCTGGTCGGCGGCCGGAGTTGGGCGGGCGCAGCTGCCGATGGTAACGGCAGCGATTCTGCTGGGCGGGCACGCTCGAGTGGGGTTGGAGGACAACATCTACTACACCAAGGGCGTGCTGGCCAGCAACGAAATGCTTGTGGCACGGGTTGTGCGGCTCGCCAGGGAACTGGGGCGGGACGTGGCTACACCGGACGAGGCAAGGAGGATATTACGGGTACCTGAGCGAACCCTCTAAATAACCTGATCGGTAAAGGCCTTTTGAGCGATCAGGGAAGAGGGGGTGGGCCTTGTGCTTATATCAGCCCAAACCGCGTTCGCCGTGCGGTGCCCGGAATGTGGTCTCATGGAGACCACCGTGGTATCCCGGTTCGACATTGCGGGGGGGAAGACCGTCAGAGTTGCCTGCTCATGCGGCAGCCACAAACTGACCATCGGCACCCGAAGCGGGCAGGTATGGCTACAGGTGCCCTGCTTTCTGTGTGAAGGCGTCCATTTCTTCTACTTCACGCCGAAAGAGTTCTGGCACACAGGCCTGGGGCCCATCAACTGCAGCGACAGCGAATTGAGGTTGGGTGTCTTTGGCCGGGAGAACGAAGTGGATACCTATATGCGCACAGGGGGCAGTGAACTGGACCGGTTGAGGGAGGACGAAGCCTTCAGCGAGTACTTCGATGAGCCGGCTGTCATGTATGAGGCGTTGAGCCGGGTTCATCACCTTGCAGCGGAAGGGAATCTCTTTTGCTCCTGTGGGAATCCGCATATTGGGGTGGAAGTATTTCCGGAGCGGCTGGAGCTTACGTGTTCAGCCTGCGGCCGGCACCAGACGATTCAGGCCGGCAGCGAAGCGGACCTGGCTTTGCTGGAAACGGCGCAGTTGCTGCGGGTGGGCGATGACGCATCGAACCGGCTCCGGGGACATGAACAATAATTGGCAAGGCCGGGAGTCCCCCGGCCTTTTAGTTTGGCTTTTCCTGTGGTAACCTTGATAGGTGTCAGACTCAGATGGTGAAAGGGAGAGTCGCGGTGAAGTTCTTTATCGATACTGCCAACGTGGACGAAATCCGTGAAGTAGCCTCCTGGGGAGTGCTGAGCGGTGTGACCACGAACCCGTCGCTGGTGGCCAAGGAGGGGCGGGACTTCAAGCAGGTCCTCTCCGAAATCCTTACGCTGGTCGATGGCCCGATTAGCGCTGAAGTGATCAGCCTGAAGGCCGACGAGATGGTCGCCGAAGCGCGGCAGTATTACGAGATGCACAAGAATATCGTGATCAAGCTGCCGACCACGGAAGAAGGCCTGAAGGCCTGCGCCCGTCTGTCCCAACTGGGTGTCAAGACCAACCTGACCCTGATTTTCTCGGCCAACCAGGCACTGCTTTGTGCGCGGGCGGGGGCTACATACGTGAGCCCGTTCGTCGGTCGCCTGGATGACATCAACATGGACGGCATTCAGTTGGTCAAGGATATCGCCGATATCTTTGCCATCCATGGCATCGATACCGAGATTATTGCTGCCTCGATTCGGACCCCGGGTCAGGCGACGGAATGTGCCAAGGCCGGGGCCCATATTGCCACGCTGCCGTACAAGGTCATGAAGCAGATGCTCAAGCATCCGCTGACCGATGCCGGTATCGAACGGTTCCTCAAGGACTGGGAAGCCGCCAAGGGCAAGGTCTAAGCATACACCGCCGGTGCCGGCAAACCTGCAGGCACCGGCTTTACTTTGCGGTTGAGCCATTAATGTATTATGATATCTGTGTAGTCGGAATTTCCGACTCAGCTAGCGTCCGATGAGTGGGCGAGCATCATGAAGGAGGAGCAGTGGTGGAACGCGAGTTGGCGATGGAGCTTGTACGGGTAACCGAAGCCGCAGCAGTCTCATCCGCCCGGCTAATGGGCAGGGGCGAGAAGGATCTGACCGACCAGTTGGCCGTCGACGCGATGCGAGCCAGTTTCGACGTGGTGAACATCGACGGAACGGTCGTCATTGGTGAGGGCGAGCTGGATGAGGCACCGATGCTCTATATTGGTGAGCATGTGGGTGCGGGTGGTGTTGCGGTGGATGTGGCCGTGGACCCTGTGGAAGGGACCAACCTGGTGGCGAAGGGTCTGAACGGTGCCATTGCGGTTGTGGCCATTGCCCCTCGGGGGCACTTGCTCCATGCGCCGGACATGTACATGAAGAAGATGGCCGTGGGACCGGATGCCAAGGGCTGTATCGATATCGAGGCGTCGGTAACGGCGAATCTGCGGTGGGTGGCCCGGGCCAAGGGTAAGGATATCAGCGACATGACGGTGGTGATCATGGATCGCCCCCGGCATACGGAGTTGATTCGGGAGTGCCGGGAGGCTGGCGCCCGCATCAAGCTGATTACCGATGGCGACGTGGCGCCGGCTGTGGCGGCGGGGATTCCGGAGACGGGCATCGATATGCTGCTGGGCATCGGCGGCGCCCCGGAGGGCGTTCTGGCGGCGGCGGCACTGAAGTGCCTGGGTGGCGATATGCAGGCCCGGTTGGTGCCTTCCAACGAGGAGCAGGCGGAGCGCTGCAAGACGATGGGACTGGCCGATCCGACGCATGTGCTGACGCTGGAGGATCTGGTGAAGGGCGACAACGTATACTTTGCCGCCACCGGCATCACCGAAGGCGATCTGCTGCGGGGCGTCCGCTATTATGGCAACCATACAGCCCGGACCCATTCGATCGCCTTGCGGCGGGAGACCGGCACCATTCGCTTTATTGAGGCCTTCCACCGGCTCGATCGGAAGCCGAACTGGAACCCCAAGGTTTAAGGGCCAACAGAACTCTTCATAATGCGGACCGGCGGTGCATAGACCTGTCCCACGAACCAGTGGGGG
>JBLNEM010000155.1:0-2785 GCA_050262655.1 Mycobacterium leprae
CCTCACCCACGCCATTACCGCCTTCGCGACGCTCTTTACCCGCCGTGATCGGGATGTGTTCAAGCTGGTGGTACTGGATGAGGCTTGGAGCGTCTTGGGGAGCAGCCAGGGCAAGGGCATGGTGACCAACCTGCTTCGTACTGGCCGGGCCATGAATAGCGCCGTCTACATCATCACCCAGAACTGCGCTGATTTGTTGGACGAAACCATCCGTAACAACCTGGGGCTCAAGTTTGTGATGCGCTCTCAAGATGCCGCGGAGATTGCCGCCGTGCTGGAGCTATTGGGGCTGGAGCCGTCCCCGGAGAATGTGAGCGCAGTTCGCAGCCTGGAGACTGGCACGGCACTCCTTCAAGACGTGGAGGGGAGAGTGGGGGCGGTGCGCCTGGACGCAGTGCTACCGCACTTGAGTGCGGCCTTCGATACGCGGCCGCCCGTGGCGAGGACCGCACCATGAAACGGTGGGGATGGTTGCTCCTCGTCATCGTCACGACCCTGTTGCTGGCTGCAACGGTCGCCCACGCCGCCTCTGGTGATCTACTGGCGCCCCTGGTGCCGGGCCACGCTGAACGGCTTTCGGAGCGGTATCCAGTCTGGAACTACATAGTCGATGGCGACTTCAGCTACCAGGATATGGCCGGCCGGTTAATTGGCACGGCGCTCAACTTTCTGCTCCTCGCTCGGGCGTGGCTGGTCTACGCTGCCCTGCGCAGCGTTGAATACGCCCTGCGGTTTGAACTGCTGCGACCAATCGCAACGGCAGTTACGGCGATCCATGACGCTCTGGCAGCGACCTTTTGGCAGGCTGATGGCTCCCCCTGGGTTACCGCCGCTCTCGTGACGGCCGGGGGCCTGGGGCTTTTGGCCACGCTCAGTGGGCGAGTGCGGGGTGCATACCGCGTGGCTTTTGGCACCGGCGCCACTTTGCTGCTGGCACTCTCTCTGATGGCGGTAACGCCCCGGCTGCTCCTGGATGCACAAGAGACGGTGCGCAGCACGGCCGGTGGCGCTCTGGCGCCTATCGTGGCGCTCCTGCCCAGGACAGAAGCCGAACCCGACCAGCGCCTGCTGGCGGGAGCGGGGGAGGAACTGTGGCGTACGTCGGTTTTCGACCCCTGGGTGTTTCTCGAGTTTGGTGGCCCGCAACAAGCCGCCAACCATGCCGGTGATGATGGACTCCCTGGCACGAAGGTGCTGGCGCTACTACCTTCCCAGCGCCAGAACTACTTTCAGCAGGTGCCCTATCAGCGCAAGGGCACAGACTTCGCCTGGTGGACAGCCGACTACACCGCTCGGCGACTCATGTTGGCTGTGTTGCTGCTGGGAACGGCGTTCCTTTCGGCCGGGGCGGTTCTGCTTCTTTCGGCGGAAATTCTCTTGCAGCAACTCTTTCTTGGCTTCTGGCTTGCCCTGCTTCCAGTTTGGGCGCTGTCCGCCCTCTGGTGGCCAGGCGGCGGGCTCCGACTGTTACGCCGCTGGCTGCTCCGGGGATTGCAGTCCCTGGTGCTACAGATCATCTTTACGCTTCTTTTGGGTGTACTGCTCGTACTCGCTTATGGCCTGGCCCGAGCTCTCTCCTCCGCCGGGTGGCTGCTAACCTCTCTCATGCAGGCGCTGCTCGGGGTGGTTGCCTGGCGCTACCGACGGGAGTGGCTCAACCTGCCCCGGCACTGGGACCTGCTCCCGCTGCCGGTTGCCGCTTGGGGCGAGCGTTCACAGGCGATCGAGAGGCTACCTTCGTCCCAGACGGCCCGCAGAGTACCAGCCGCCACCTGTGACGCTCAGGCTGCCCTTGTTCCGATCGTGGGGGCGAGACCCGTTGAGCCGCCGGTGCCAGAAAGCGAACCGGACTCTTTGGTGCCGACAGACCAGTCCTTGGATCAGGTGCATCGGGAGTTTTGGACGCTGCGACAGGAGTTGTTGTTCCGTTCTCTTCCGGCCGAAGAAGTCCCGCAGCAGGGCTTCACCCCGAGCAGGCAGCCCGGCGAATCTCTGCCGGCTGCGACCCCGCCGGTCGCCTCCGACCCGGTATCGCACGGACGACGCAGATCGAGGCAGACGCTTGATTCTGTACCGGTACGGCGCCCGCACAGTTGATCCGCAGTAGGCAAAAACAAATGCGCTTCTGCTTTGCTCCGATGAAGTAGTGTAGGAGGGTTACGTCATGCAGCGATGGATTCGGATGGGCGGCGGTCTGGCCGCGGTGGCTCTCGTTTTGGCCCTGACTCTACTGCCCAGGGTGGCTCTCAGCCGCACAAGCGACGACGTTCGGGTTGCCGATTTGCATGTGGAGCAACAAACCGGGCGGAATGGTCTGGCCGGCATTGTCGTTAGGTTCCGGGATCCGGACCTCCGTGTAGTGCGTGCCTCGGCAGCACTGGTCTCACCCGATGGATTGGATCGTCTGCCACTGACATTTGTTCAGACTCGCTCCGCCGGGCTCTGGCGGAGTGATATCCAGCTTCCCCCCGGGATGGTGGCCGGCGATTGGACTGTCTCGGACCTGCGAACCACAGAGGACACCGGTGTCCAAACTTCCTTCAGTGAGAAGGCAGTCCTGAGGGTGGATGCACAAACCAGAGGTTCTCACACAGGCTCCGTTCTCCGCATACCGGACAAGCAGTACCGTGAGACGCAGATCATCCCTGTATGGGTGTCGCTCCCAGTGGAGCAGGCGACGGCAATGGTCACGGTCCGGCTGGTCGGCCCCAAAGGCCGCTCGATCGAGCAGAATTGGCCGCTTCCTGAACCGCAAATCGGCGGCGAGGCAGAAGTACCCGTCCGC
>JBLNEM010000156.1:0-10058 GCA_050262655.1 Mycobacterium leprae
AGACGATATTGCTGCCGCCGCCGATCATCAATACGGGCAGGCTGCGCTCCTCGGCCCAGGCCAGGGCACTGGTCAGTTCCTGCCGGTCATGCACATGCGTCAGATAGGCGGCGCTGCCACCAAGGCGCATGGTGGAGTAGCCGTGTAAGGATACCTGCTGTTGGATCTTCATAGCTATCATTTTACCCCGATAATGCCTCCTCTGCATCACCAGCTTATGGCCTGAGAACGCGAAACTGCCCGGTCGTCGACCGGGCAGTTTCGATACGTGAGCCGCCGGACCGCTAGATTTGGAACCGCTGCACCTGTCCCCGCAGGGCATGGGCGGACCCCGAAAGCCCCCGAGCGGTGGTGGCCACCTCTTCCACAGCGGCGTTCAGTTCTTCGATCGAGGCAGAGACCTCCTGGGCGGCTCCGGAGTTGGCCTGGGAATGGTCCGCGACCTCCGCCATCAAGTGGGCCACCTGATCCATGCCCGCCGCCATCTCCTCGGTGGCCGCCGTATTCTCCTCCGTGACGGCCGCCACGGAGTTGAAGGCTTCGGCCAACTGAACGGCACTCGTCCGTGCCTCCTGCGCCGCAGTGGAGATCGAGTAGAGCGATTCCGCCGCCTGAGCCACCACCTGCAGGATCTCCTGCAGCCCCTCGCCGGAGTCGGCCGCCAACTTGCTGCCCGCCTCCACCTCGACGCTGCCCGCATCCATCGCCGTGACGGCCTCAGCGGTCCGGGCCTGAATCTCGCCAATCAGGTCACCGATCTCCCTGGCCGAGGTCGTTGAGCGCTCGGCAAGCTTGCGCACCTCGTCCGCCACCACGGCGAAGCCCCGACCATGCTCTCCCGCCCGGGCGGCCTCGATTGCCGCATTCAGCGCCAGCAGATTGGTCTGCTGCGCAATGCCGGAGATCAACTGGTTGATCTCGCCCACCCGTGCCGAAAGCTGCTCCAGGTCCTTGATCTTCCCGGCGGAGACCCCGGTGGCCTCGCGAATGCGCGCCATGCCATCGATCGTCTGCTTCACCACATCGGCGCCGGCCCTGGCGGTTGTCATCGCCTTCTGGGTATCGGCGGAGGCATCCCCCGCGTTCTGCGCCATCCGATCGATGACACCGTTCACCTGACCCAGGAGGGCAACCGCCCGTTGCACTTCCCCAGCCGTGTCGGCGGCGCCGCTGGCAATCTGCTGCACGGCCAGCTGCAGTTCGTGAATGGTGTGCGCGGCCTTCGCCGCTGCTTGGGCCTGGAAGGCGGCGCTTTCGCCCACCTTGGCCACAGCCCTGCCCGCATCGCCGGTGGCGTCGGCGGCATTGGCCGAGGTAGCCGAGAGCTGCTCCGACTCCCCAGCCACCGAACCGGTCAGGTGGCTCACTTCGGTGACGATGCTGTGCACCTGACTCACAAACTGGTTGAACTCCCTGGCCACTTCGCCGGTTTCGTCCTTGGCGTTCGCCGCCAGCCGTGTGCGCAGGTCCCCGTCGCCGCGGGTGATGCCACCCAGGGCATCAACCAGCCGCCGCAGCGGCCGGACGATGCTGCGGGTAAGGAAGAAAGTAAGCACGGCGCCCAACAGCAGTGCGGCCGCCACCATGACGATCAGGGTGTTGGCCACTACCCCCTTCGTCTTGAGTGCGCTCGCCTGTAACGCTGCGATTCGATCGTCGTGGTATTTCTCGAGATCATCCAGGTTGCCGCGCATGTCCTCGTAGATCTTGTCATCGTTCTTGAACGCAGTCGCGGCCTTGGCCATGCTCTCCGGGTCGCCTAGCTTGACCAGGTCGGCGATCGCGTTTGCATCCTTGATCCAGACGTCGTGATCGGCCTCAAAGGCCTTGATGGACTTGTCCGGAATGGCCGTTCCCATCAGCGCCTTGTACTGGTTCCACCGGTCACCGATCTGCTTGGTGTTGGACGTGTAGAAGTTCAGGTCATCCGAGCGCTCCTTGCCCGGCGCTGAAGTCAGGCTCATGCTCAGCCCCACCATCGCCTGATACCCATCCCGGTCCAGGTTCAGCAGCAGAACCGTTCCCTGCATCTGTTTGTAACCCAGTTCCTGCATCGATCCGTACATGTTCTGTGCGCCCCAGTACCCGGCCCCCCCAACCACAAGAACCAGCAGGGTCAGAATTGCCGCCACCGTGAACACTTTTTGCCCAATACGCATTTACGGGCCCCCCCCGAAACGACAGTATATGAGACTGTATTTTCCCGCCGGTTACATAAAGATATAATAACCTAAATCCATACTTAAGCAAAGCTGAATGTAATCGGTGAAGGCAAATTACGGCGAAGACTGTCGGCAATAGTCTGCGCGGCACGGCGACGACTCCTGTTTGGCCGATTTTTCATAAACAAAACGCACGTCATCCTAGAGGTAAATCATAGTCATACACGAAATATAATGACGTCCGTTATTCAGACTTATGGGGAGGATACCACATGCGGAGACGGATCAGTTTCCTGATGGTCGCGCTGATTGTGCTCAGCATCCTGGCCGGCTGCTCCGCCAAGTCCGGCACCGGCACCAGTTCCGCCCAGGAGAAGCCCTGGAAGTCGGGCGACAAGACAGACCTGATCCTCGCCACGGGTGGCACCGGCGGTACCTATTACCCACTGGGCGGCGGCATGGCCAAGGCCTGGCAGTCGATCCCCGGCCTAAACGTCACCGTGCAGTCCACGACCGCTTCGGTGGCCAATATCCGTCTGCTGGGCAAGGGCGAAGTGGACTTGGCCCTGATCCAGAACGACACGGCCGACTATGGCCGTAACGGCACCGAATCCTTCGCCGAGAAGAACGAGAAGTACACCAACTACGCTGCGGTCGCCGCTCTCTACCCCGAAGTCGTGCAAATGGTGGTCCGGGCGGACTCAAACATCCAGAAGATCGAGGACCTGAAGGGCAAGAAGGTGGTCGTGGGCGCCCCCGGCTCCGGCACCGAGCTGGCATCCAAGCAGATACTCGAGGCCTATGGGCTTAGCTACAAGGACATTCAGCCGCTCTACATCTCCTTCGCCGAAGGCGCCACGGCCTTCAAGGACAAGCAGGCCGAAGTGCTGGTCATGGTCTCCGGCGTGCCCAACGCCTCGTTGGCAGACGTGGTGACCGTCACCCCCGTCCGTCTGCTGCCCATCGACGCCAACAAGGTAAAGTCGAAGTACAAGTTCTACGTCAGCGTGCCGGTGAAGGCCAATACATACAAGGGCATGGATAAGGACGTCACCGTCGTCGCCGTCCTGGCGATGTTGGTGGTCCGGGACGACCTGAATTCCGACCTGGTCTACCAACTGACCAAGAGCCTGTTCGAGCAGACCGACGTGATCGGGCATGCCAAGGCCAAGGAGTTCGATGTGAAGAAGGCGGCCGAAGGCGTCACCATTCCGTTCCATCCGGGCGCAGCCAAGTACCTGAAGGAGAAGGGCGTCAACGTCAAGTAAACGGGTTGCCGCCCTGGGGGCGGCGGTCCTCGTGGCCGTCGCCCTCCTTTTCCCGGTGCAGGCACTGGCGGTAAGCCCGGCACGCGGCTGGGGCCTGCTCTGGGCGGTGCCGGTCTCCGCCGGCGCCCGCTTTCAACTGAACTGGATCCACACCGTGACTCGGCGGCCTATTACGGAAACATACGAGATCGAGTTGGACGGGCGGCTCCACCTCGTCGAAATGGTTTTCGACCAGTACGGCCCCAACCTGCCGGCCGGCCCCGAGGAGGGCACCACCTGGCGCATTGAGCGCGATCGCTGGGTTGTCACCGGCTATTCGCTGCGCACCACCACGCTGAACCTGGGCGTGGGCCCATTCGGCCATGCGCTTGAGGTGGCAGGCCACCGGTGGGACATGTTGGCGGGGGCAGGAGCCGATCGACTGGTCCGGCTGGAGGTAAAGCGAGTCCCAATCGGACTTATACTCCTTGCGGAGGGATATCAATGGCGGAACACCAACCGATTCTAACCGCCGAAGAGGAACTGCTGGTAAAAATCGACCGCGAGTCCGCCTACCGCCGGCTTACCGGCAAGTGGGCGGTGCTCATCTCGTTCCTGGGCATCAGCCTGGCCATGTTCCATGTCTGGACCGCAGCCACCATTCCGCTGCCGCCCCAACTCCAGCGTGCGCCGCACCTGGCAATCGCCCTGGGCATGATCTTTATTCTCTACCCGGCCCGCCGGGGCGACATCCGCAACCAGGTCCCCTGGTACGACATGCTGCTCTCGGCCGGCGGGCTCCTTGCCGGCTTCTACCACGTCATCTTCTACCGGGAACTGATCAGCCGGACAGGCCTCTCCACCACCCTCGACCTGGTCGTGGCCGCCGTGGGTGTCCTGCTGGTGCTGGAGGCGACTCGTCGGGTGGCAGGCCTGCCCATGGTGATCGTGGCAGCCTCGTTCCTGGCCTATGCCCTGTGGGGCGGCGCCCTTCCAGGCCTCTTCAGCCACCGGAACTACTCGTTGGAACGGGTGCTGGAGCACACCTGGCTGACCCAGGAGGGTGTCTTTGGCACACCCATCGGCGTCTCCGCCACCGTGATCTTCATCTATCTCCTCTTTGCGCAGTTCCTCGAAAAGACCGGAATCCGGGGCTTCTTCATCGATACCGCCATGGCCCTGACCGGGCGTACCCCTGGCGGTCCGGCGAAAGTGGCGGTCATCTCCTCAGCCTTTGAGGGGACCATCTCCGGCTCCTCCATCGCCAATACTGCCGGATCCGGCTCCTTCACGATTCCCATGATGAAGAAGCTGGGCTACCGGCCCGAGTTCGCCGCCGCAGTAGAGGCTTCGGCCTCCACCGGCGGGCAGATCATGCCGCCGATCATGGGGGCGGCCGCCTTTGTCATGGTCGAGTTTCTGAACGTCCCCTATATCGAGATCGCCAAGGCGGCAGCCATTCCGGCCATTCTTTACTTCACCGCCATCTTCATCATGGTCCACTTCGAGGCGCTGAAGAACGGGTTGGTCGGCCTTCCCGCCAGCAATCTGCCCAAGCTGAAGGATGTGATCCTGAAGCAGGGCTACCTGATTGCCCCCCTGATCCTGATCTTCTGGATGATGGACGCCGGTTTCAGCCCCGCCCGCGCCGCGGTTTACGCCATGGGCCTCTCCTGGGTCTTCGGCCTCTTCAAGAAGCAGACGCGCATGGGACTCAGGAGCATTCTCCGGACGATGGAAGAGGCGGCCCGGGGCGCTCTGGCGGTCATCGCCGCCTGCGCCACCGCCGGCATCATCGTCGGCGTCGTCACCCTCACCGGCATTGGCCTGAAACTCTCGTCCAACATGGTGGATATGGCCGGCGGTCACCTCTGGATCGCCCTGATCTTCGTCATGATCGCCTCGCTCATTCTGGGCATGGGCATTCCCACCACCGCCACCTACATCGTGCTGGCGACCATGGCCGCCCCGGCCCTGACGAAGATGGGCGTGGTGCCGATCGCCGCCCACCTGTTTGTCTTCTACTTCGGCATCGTCGCCGATATCACGCCGCCGGTGGCGCTGGCCGTCTACTGCGGCTCCGCCATCGCCGGCTCAAACCCATGGAAAACAGGCATCCAGGCCGTGAAACTGGCCCTGGGCGCCTTCCTGATCCCGTACATCTTCGCCCTGTCGCCCGCCCTGGTTCTGGTGAACGTCACCTGGCTGAACATCGTCCAGATGCTGATCACCTCCATCGCCGGCATGGTCGCCCTGGGCACCGCCGTAACCGGCTACTGGTCGACCACCCTCCGCTCGTACGAACGTCTGGCGCTGGCGGCAGCGGGCATCCTACTGGTTGACCCGGGAACGCTGACGGATATCATTGGTATTGTGATCCTGGTGGCCATGTTCTTCGCTCAGCGCCTGCGGGCCAGGGGCAGCACAGAGGCCGCCAGCATGTAACCACAAGGAGCGAGGTGCACCTGACATCACCATCACTTTCACCGATCCCGCCGTCAACTACTACGTGGAGGACGTGGAGACCGCCGTACGCTTCTACACCGAGCACTTTGGCTTCGTTGAGACGTTCCGTACGCCCAAACAGGGCACGCCAGATCATGTAGAGGTCAGGCTCGGTTCACTCACCCTGGGGTTGGCCGCCAAAGAGGCAGGCAAGATCATGCACGGACTGCCGCTTGGGCCAGGCGGATCTCCGCGGGCCGAATTGGTGCTCTGGACGGAGCACGTCGACGAAGCCTACGCTGCGCTGGTTGTGAAGGGCGTTCCCAGCATCTCTGCCCCCCACGACTTTCTAGGCTCGCTGCGTTCCGCCTGGGTCATGGACCCGGACGGCAACCCCGTCGAAATCGTCTCCCGCCTTACCAAGTCAGATGTAGCTGAATAAGGAAAGGAAAAAGGAGCGGAGTAACCGCTCCTTTTTCCTTTGGTGTACCTCCAGCTGTTGGAGATACAGCTTGACTAGGCAACGCCGTCCCCGTCGAGCGCCTTGATCAGATCAGTCGCCGCCCGTACGAGTCGCTGCACGCCCTCGCCGGCAGGCTGGCGAAAGATCTCCAGCGGCGTACCGGTCTGCACCACTTGCCCGTTCATCAGAACGGCCATCCGATCCGCCAACGGCGGAATCTCCGTAAAGTCATGGGTCACAAAGAGCGTGGTGATGTTCTCCGACCGCAACACCCGCCGCAGGTCCTGCAGGATCGCCGAGCGGTTCAGCACGTCCAGCGACGCGAACGGCTCGTCCAGGAAGAGCACCCGGGGGTTCAACGCCATCGCCCGGGCCAGACTGACCCGCTGCGCCTCCCCGCCCGAAAGCGCACTGGCATGTCGCCTGGCCAGGTCCGCCACCGCAAACATCTCCAGCGCCCGCA
The DNA here is from genome assembly GCA_050262655.1 of Mycobacterium leprae. Classification (GTDB taxonomy): domain Bacteria; phylum Bacillota; class Sulfobacillia; order Symbiobacteriales; family Symbiobacteriaceae; genus DASXVX01. Next base: position 6,781 of record JBLNEM010000156.1, read on the forward strand.
TCACCCGCACCCTGATCTCCGCCTCAGGCACCTTCCGGAGGCGCAGACCGAGTGCGACGTTGTCGTACACCAGACCATCGACCAGCAGGGGACGCTGAAAGACCACGGCCATCTGCCGCCGCAAGGCCAGCCCCTCCCGGGCCACATCCACGAGATGACCGTCGAAGCGGTATCGCATCTCGGCCGGCAGCAGCAGGGCCAGAGACTGCAGCAGCGTCGACTTGCCCGAGCCATTGGGGCCGATCACCGCCAGCACTTCACCGGCTTCCACCGCCAGGGACGGCACCGCCAGCACGGTCCGGCCGCCCCGCTGCACCTGCAGCCCCTCCACCGCGATCACGGAGTTGCTCACGCCGGGCGCCTCCTCTGCTGTAGCATCGTCAGGGCCAGCGTGACACCATAGGCCAGCAGCAGCAGCACAATGCTGATGCCGATCGCCACGTCGTAGTTCCCCTTGGAGACCTCCATGACAGTTGCGGTGGTCAGCACCCGGGTCTGCCCCTTCACGTTGCCACCCACCATCATGGAAGCGCCGACCTCCGAGACAACCGCACCAAACCCGGCGATCACCGCCGCCAGGATCGACAGGCGGGCCTCCTTCACCAGCAGCCGGTAGAGCTGCCAGCGGGACGCCCCCAGCGCCTGAAGCTGCAGCGAAAGCTGCGGGTCCAGCTGCCCGATGCCCGCAATGGTGAACCCGGCCACCACCGGTGCGGCGATGATGGTCTGGGCAATCACCATGGCCGAAGGACTGTACATGAGCCCCAGGAAGCCCAGCGGGCCATATCGCCAGAGGAGGATGCTGACCCAGAGCCCGACCACCACCGGCGGCAACGCCATGCCGGTGTTTACCAGGCTGATGAGGAACCGGCGTCCACGGAAGCGGGTGAGCGCCAGCGCCACACCGGTGGGAACGCCAAGCACCACGCTGATCAGGGTGGCAATGCCGGAAACCCGGAGCGTAAGGGCGGTAACCGCCCACGTCTCCGGGTCTCCCGTCACCAGCAGGAACAGCGCTTGTTTCAGGCCCTGCCAGATTGTCTCCATCGCCGTTACTTCTTAGGGGTCAGCTGGTCGTCAGTCTTGCCGCCGTCCGGGAAGAAGAGCTGCTGACCGTACTTGTCGACGCCAAACTTGCCGATCACATCCTGCGTCTCGGCAGAGAGCAGGAAGTCAGAGAAGGCCCTGGCGCCCTCGGCGTTCACCTTGCTGAACTTCGCCGGGTTCACCTGCATGACATGGTAGATATTCAGCAGCGGTGCGTCACCCTCCAGCACGATCTCCAGGGAGAGGTTCTTCTTGGTCGCCAGGTAAGTGGCCCGGTCGGTCAGGGTGTAGCCATTCTTCTCGTTGGCCACGCTCAGGGTCTGGCCCATGCCGGAGCCCGTCGACTGATACCACTTGCCCTCGGCCTTGATGCCGGCCGTCTTCCAGAGCGACTTCTCCATCTTGTCCGTGCCGGAATCGTCGCCCCGGGAGACGAAGATGGCCTGCGCGTCGGCAATCTTCTTCAGCGCCTCGATGGCCGTCTTGGTGCCCTTCACCTTGGCGGGGTCGTCCTTGGGTCCGACGATGACGAAGTCGTTGTGCATCACCAGCTTGCGGTCAATCGCTTCGCCCTTGTCCACCAGCGGCTTCTCCGAGTCGGGGGCATGCACCAGCAGCACATCCGCCTCGCCCTTCTCACCCATCGCCAGTGCAGCACCGGTGCCAACCGCTACGGTCTTGACCTTGTAGCCGGTCTTCTTCTCAAACAGCGGCAGCAGGAGATCCAGCAGCCCGCTGTCCTGGGTAGAGGTTGTGGTCGCCAGGATCAGGTCCGGGTTCTTCGGGGTCGGCGTGGCCGCCGGGGCAGTTACCTGGGTCGCAGGAGCCTTGTCGGTGGCTTTCGCCTGTGTGGCAGAGCCGCATCCCACCAGCAACGCCATCAGCATCAGTACAGACGCCAACCAGAAAACCGGCCGCGAACGGCGGGAGAACATAGACATGGACGTGGCCCCCCAGTAGACGATCGATTCGGCTATGCCGACAACAGCATAACGCTTCACATCCGAGTCTACCTGCATCATTCTGCCAGGTCAATAGCCAGATTACCCCTCGGTTGTGGCACAAGGGCAGAAAAGCGGTTCCCCAAACTGGTCGACCCCAAAACGCTGGATCAGCGACTGCCCCTTGCTGCTCGCCGCCCACGTGACAAACCGGCGGGCCGCGTCGTGCTGCACCTGGGGAAAACGCCCGGGGTTGACCGGAATCAACGAAAAGACGTTGCGCAGCGCCGCGTCCCCGGCGAAGAGCAGCGCCAGGCTGCTCCCTTCCGCCCGAGCCGTCAGGTAGGTCGCCCGATCGACCAGCAGGTAGGCCTGGATCTGTTCGGCATAACGAAGGGCCGCCATGCTGCCCAACGACCCACGGCTGCATGTCTGGTACCAGGGGCTGGTCGGCTGAACGCCAGCTGCCTCCCAGAGGGCTAGCTCGTGCACATGGGTCCCCGATTGGTCGCCGCGCGTCACAAAGGGCGCCTGTGCCGCCCCGCAGCGCTGAAATGCCGCGCTGGCTGTGCTGGCTTGGGCGACGCCAGCCGGATCCGCAGCCGGCCCCAGCAGCACGAAGTCGTTGTACATGAGCGGATAGGCCGCTACCCCATACCCTTCCCCGATGAAAGCCGCCTCCAGTTGGGGCGCATGGGCCAGGACCAGATCGACGCGCCCTTCCCGCGCCAGTTGGAGAGCCTGTCCACTGCCCGCGGCGATATGGCGGACCGGGGTGCCGGTCTCCTCCAGAAACGCTGCTTCCATGGCCGGCAAAAGCCCGGACTCCACAGGGCCGATGGTGGTGGCCATCAGCACGGGATGCCGGGTGTCCGGCTCCACCGGCGGGGCTTCCGGGTGCAGGGCAAGGTGGCCAACCTGCGATTCCACATTCGCCCGCACCAGGCGAAACTCTTCGATCAGGCGACGGGCATCGTCGGTCAATGCGGCGCCGCCCCCCGATACCCCACCAACCCGCTTGACGAGCAAGGGGAAAGAGAGCCGCTCCTCCGCAGCCTTGATCAGCCCCCACGCATGCCGGAAAGAGATCTTCAGTTCGGCAGTCGCCCGGTTAATGGAACCCACCCGGTCAATCGCCTCTAGCAGGCTGACCAGCCGGTCGCCCGGCAGGTCGCCCAGCCTCAGGAAGACCTTGTACCCCATCTTCTCCATCGATAACCACCTGCTTCGCCATTTCCGCGCCGGCCCATTGCGTTCTCAGTGTAGCGGAAGCTTTCTGCTGCGGTCAAC
>JBLNEM010000157.1:0-2684 GCA_050262655.1 Mycobacterium leprae
TCCACCGTGTCGCCGAAGCTGCCGGTGAACTCGAACCGCTCATAGGGGGCCAGCGAACGCTCGGCCAGCAGGGCGGCGTTGATTGCCGTCAGCTTCGCCGGCGCAGCGGCGCCCAGATCCTTCACCGGCAGGGTATAGAGGTCGGGACCGGTCTGGGGGCTGTCGATGTCCAGCACCAGCCGGCCGGCGGCGACCGCAAAGAACAGCGCCTCATGGAAACGGTCGGTGGGGTAGAGGAAGGTGGCCTCCCCGTTCAGGGCGACCCGCAGCAGCCGGGTCTGGCCCCGGTCGCCGGCCTGGATCAGCAGTGACTCCTCATCCACCCAGACCGGGATCCCCAGCATGGTCCGGTCCAGCCCACCGGTGAGGATCCGGTAAGGCGTCCGCCCGTGGGGAACGGGGTAACGCCGGGCGTTGGCGAGCACGCCGCCCTTCCACTCGGGCGTCAGGTTGGGCACCACGCCGCCAATCTCTGACCAGCCCTCACCCACGCACGCCGCCAGGTCGGCCACAGGCGCGGCGCCGGCGATATCGATCACCATGGTCTGATTCGTTTTGCAGGCGTTCTCCGGATCGGTACTGGAGACGAAGGCGATGTGGCGGGAGTCCGGCGACCAGCGGCCGCCGAAGTAGGCGCTCACGTCGCCGAAGGTGAGCCGGGCGGTCTCACTGCCGTCCGGGCGGATCAGCCAGAGATCGATCCGCTCGTTGGCATCGGCGTTGCCGGTGCGGTTGCTGGCAAAAGTGATCCAGCGGCCGTCCGGGGACCAGCGGGGGTCTGTCTCGTTGCACGGGCCGTCGGTCAACTGGTGCGCCACGCGGCTGGCAAGGTCCACCACGTGCAGGTGCGTGCAGACCTCATCCAGGAATCCCTGGCCGTCCCGCTTATGCTGGAGGCGGCGCAGCTGGTACGGCCCCTTCTCCTCGCCCCGCAGCGACTTCAGGTAAGCCTCCTGCGCCGGGGTGGGGGTGCGGGCCGCCACCACCAGGCGAGCGCTGTCCGGCGCCCAGTCAAAGCCGGAAACGCCTTCGGGCATGCTGGTGATCTGCCGGGGCTCGCCGCCCAGCGCCAGGTCGAAGAGCCAGACCTGCGTCTTGGGCTTGTCGCCGTTGGCCTTCCCGCCTTTGTCGTCGGCCGGGCGCTGCTCGGCCACTTCCAGCTCATCCTCACGGGTGGAGAGGAAGGCCAGGTACCGGCCGTCCCGGGAGAAAGCGGGGCTGCTGTCGCGGCTCAGGGTGCGGGTGAGACGGTAGGGGGCGGTGCTGCCATCGGTGCTCACCAGCCAGAGGTTGGTGTAGTGGTCGTTCTTGGCCTTGCGGGTGCTCCGCTGCACATAGACGGCCTTGCTGCCGTCGGGCGAGAGGGCGACCTCGGTGATGGTATTCCACACATAGTAGTCGGCCAGCCGCAACGGGCTGGCCTGGGTCTCGGTAGTCATCGATCGACAGCTCCTTCGCCAGTGTGAATCGTTCTGCTATATCTATTGGACTCCCATTGGCTCAGCCCTGCCGTAAAGGTTCGGTTCCTGTAAATATTCAACGGATGACGCACAGCAGGAGCCATGACCGAAAAGGGAGAATCTTCGGATGTAGGCGGAGGCGTTGGGAGGTGCCCCTATGTCCGAGCCAATGCGGACGGCGGTCGAGATCGCCTTCAACATTGCCTACCTGATCACGATCTGGGGTCTGGTAGTAGACATGTATGGGCGCAGGCGGAGCGTGCGATTTGCGGAGAGACCGGTCGCCCTCCATTTTCGGCGGGCCTTTGCCCTATTGGCGGCCGGGGACACCGGCCATGTGGGCTTCCGCGTCGTCGCTTTCCTGCTGGGCGGGCTGGAGGCGAACGCCTGGCTGGTGGGTCTGGGGACGTTGGCTACGGCCGTCACCATTACACTCTTCTATGTGTGGCTGCTGGTGATCTGGCAGGAGCGGAACATGACGTCGTACGGCTGGGTGGGGGCCGGGCTGCTGCTCACCGCGGCGATTCGCCTGGTGATCCTGACCTTCCCGCAGAATCAGTGGGGGCTGGTGGTACCACCGCATACCTGGTCGCTCTACCGCAACCTCCCCCTGGTGGTGCAGGGCGTCGGCGTGATGCTGTTAATCCTGTCCAGTGCCGCACGACGCCGTGACAGCCTATTCCTCTGGCTGGGCGTGCTGATCGGACTCTCCCATGCGTTCTATCTGCCCGTGATCCTGTACGTGCAGCAGGTCCCCTGGGTGGGGATGTTGATGATCCCGAAGACCCTGGCCTACCTGGGGATGGCCGCTATTGTCTACCAGCGGATGTATGTACGAGCGGCGCCACCGGCGTGGCGTGGATAGGGGGGTGGTCCGTACCCAAGATTAGCCGTTGGCGTCAAAATTACAGAGATCCACCATGGAGGTATGAAGCAGACCATGAACAGCCTGAGAGGAACGGAGACTCTTTCGAACCTGATGAAGGCTTTTGCCGGCGAGTCCCAGGCCCGGAACCGCTACACCTTCTACGCCGAGATGGCCGACCAGGAGGGCCTGAAGCAGATTCAGGCGCTCTTTCTGGAGACCGCCGAGAACGAGGAGGAGCACGCCAAGCGCTTCTTCAACCTGATGCTGGAAGGCCTGCAGGGTGAGACCCCGGCCGCGGTGGAGGTGCACGCCGCCTACCCGGTGGCCAGGGCTGCCACGCTGGAGAACCTGAAGGC
>JBLNEM010000158.1:0-6407 GCA_050262655.1 Mycobacterium leprae
CCACCAGATCAGCGGTCAGTTCATCGAACTTGGCCCGGGTAAGGGTCTCGTCCAGGTGAACGGGGCCCTCGGCGGTCATGGAGATGAACGGCAGGTTGATGTTGGTAGTGGTCAGGCTGGAGAGTTCGATCTTGGCCTTCTCAGCACCCTCGCGCAGCCGCTGAAGGGCCTGACGGTCCTTGCGTAGGTCAACGCCATGCTCCCGCTGGAACCGGTCGGCCACATAGTTGACGATCCGCTCGTCGAAATCGTCGCCGCCCAACCGGTTGTTACCGGCCGTAGCGATCACCTGGAAGGTGCCGCCGCCCAGTTCCAGGATCGAGACGTCAAACGTGCCACCGCCCAGGTCGAACACCAGAATCCGATGGTCTTCGCCCTTGTCCATGCCATACGCCAGTGCAGCAGCGGTCGGCTCGTTGATAATACGCAGCACTTCCAGGCCGGCAATGGCGCCGGCATCCTTGGTGGCCTGGCGCTGAGCGTCGGTAAAGTAGGCCGGTACGGTAATAACCGCCTGCGTGATCTTCTCACCGAGCTTGGCTTCGGCATCCGCCTTCATCTTGGACAGGATCATCGCCGAGATTTCCTGCGGCGTGAAACTCTTGTCGTCGATCCGCGTCTTGTGATCCGAGCCCATGTGCCGCTTGATCGAGATCACGGTCCGGTCGGGGTTCATGACGGCCTGACGCTTCGCCGTCTTGCCGACCATGCGCTCGCCGGTCTTGCTGAAGGAAACAACCGACGGAGTAAGCCGGTCGCCTTCCGCGTTCTCAATCACAACAGGATCCTTACCTTCCATATAGGCAACCACCGAGTTCGTCGTACCAAGGTCGATGCCAATGACTTTCGGCATAGTAGGATTAGCCCTCCTTAGTCCCTCTTGCAAACTTGAACCATGCTCGGCCGGATCACTCGCTCACCCAGTTTATAACCCTTCTGGAACTCGGCCACGATGACGCCGTCCTCATGATCCGGGGACTCCACCGTCATGACCGCTTCATGCAAATTTGGGTCGAAATGCTGCCCCACTGCTTCGATGGGGGTCAGCCCTTCGCGGGTCAGTGCATCCCGGAAAGAACGGGCGGTCAGTTCGACGCCCTGACGCAGTTTCTCATCACCCGCACTTTGCGGTGTGGCCAGTGCACGCTCCAGGTTGTCCAGAGCCGGCAGCAGGCTGAGAATCAGCTTCTGATTGGCAAAGACCATCAGGTCTTCTTTTTCCCGCTGCATGCGCCGCTTGTAGTTCTCGTAATCAGCAGCCGAGCGCAGAAGCCGGTCGTTCAGTTCAGAGACCTCTGCCCGGGCCTGTGCCAGTTCTGCCTGCAACTGCCCGTTCTCAGTCTCCACCTCTGCCCCGGTATCGCCGCAGCAATCATTCCCGGCAGCGTCACCAAGACCATCACCCGACAAGTCGCCGGGATTGGGCTTTGTCTCCTTCTCCGCCATTGGCACCGGTCACCCCTTGTTCGTTGTTAGCACTCAAGGGAGCTGAGTGCTAACGCATCCATAAAAGAAAATAGCACCAGGCCCAGCCCCTGTCAAGCGCGCCCGCCGCAGGCGATTCATCATTCCCCGAATCCACGCAGCAAAACGATCTGGCGCCAGACCGCCGCAGGCGAGGGCACATCGACAACTGTGAAATATTGCCACGAGGATCAATTTGTGGTATATTGAGGGAGAGAGATAAGGTCTTGGGAGGTATGTTAGATGCTATGCTATACGGTCTGTGCGGCACTGATGGAGGGCCCTGTAAGGCCAGCAGACATCCGCTCGGTCGAAGGCCTCCCCGGTCGCCTCTTCTTTGCGGAACCACGCTCCCCGGGTCCGGTGCGGATGCGGAACTGCTCGGTCCTGAAAGTGGGCCGGCATGGCGTCGTAGTGGCGCTGGAAGGAACCGAAGGTCCTTTACCGGAGGCCGATGACTCGGTCGTCCTGGAGGTGGCGCACAAGAACTCTCTAATTCAGTGCTTCACCTCGGTGGTATCCGCCCCGACCTCGCAGGCAGTTACGTTGAGACGGCCGCCCAGCCTGCATGTCCTGCAGCGCCGTCGTTATCCGCGCATCGACGTTTTCCTCGGCGTTACAGTTTATACCCCGGAACAGACCCTCATCCCCGTTGCGGGACAAATGATCAACCTGAGCGTGGACGGAGCGGCTATCGTCATGGCAGAGCCGCTGATTCCAGACTCCGTTATTACGGTAGACCTGACGGCGTCCGGCCTCGAGCCTTCCCATCTCCGGGCGAGGGTGGTCCGCTGCTCTCCCAGCCCAAACCACTTGTGGGTGAACGGCGTTCAGTTCCAGGAGTTGCTGCCCGACCAGGAGCAATTTTTGGCCGAGTACATAAACCACCGGGCATGCCCCCAGGGCTAGTGCCAGCAAAGACAAAAAGGGCCGGGTACGGGTTTCCCACCCGTGCCCGGCCTGTCGTTTTTCTCTCCGCCTACCGTTGCCGCTCTGCCGCGTCGCCCAGATGTCTGGTCACCGAGTTCATCACCCCAATGACCCGGGCATACTCCATGCGTTTCGGCCCGATCACGCCTACCCGGCCGATCACTTCGTCGCCCAGGCGGTACGTGGCGCTGACAACGCTGCAGTCGGACAACTCCCGGATCTTGATCTCCTCCCCGATTTGGACCTCAGGCTTCTCCTGCGCCCCACCGGACGCCAGTAGATTGGCCACCACCTGATTGTCTTCCAGTAGGGTCAGGAGGTTCCGTACCTTGTCGACATCGCGAAACTCCGGCTGACTCAAAATGTTGGTGGTACCACCGAGGTATAGCCGTTGGCCGCCGGGCTGCACGTCCTGGCCCAGGAAGTCCAGGGTCTGCTCCAGCAAAGCGCCGTATCGCCGAAGCTCGCGCTGCAAAGCGGCGATGGCGGCCCGCGACAGGGCCTCGACCGCCTGTCCCCGCAGTTGCTCATTCAGCACGTCGGTGACTCGCTGCAGCTCCAGCATGGTCACTTCCACCGGGAGTTCAAGTACCTGGTTTTCGATGAATCCACTGTCGGTGATATACATGAGTACCGCCTTGTCGCCGCCAAGCGGTACAAGACGCATCTCACGAAAATGTGCCTTCTGAATCTGCGGCCCCGACACCACGGTAGTCAGATGTGTGGTTTCGGACAGCAGACGGGCGGTTTCACGCACCAGCGTGTCAATCTCCCGCACCTTCCGTTCAAAGGTCCGGCGAATGACCGCCTCCTCGGACTGATCGATCTCCCTGGTCTCCATCAGGCAGTCCACGTAGTACCGGTAACCCCGGTCAGACGGGATCCGTCCCGCTGACGTATGCGGTTGCTCGAGGTAGCCCATCTCTTCCAGGTCCGACATCTCGTTCCGAATGGTGGCCGGGCTGACGCCGAGATGGTACTTCCGCGCAAGGGTCCGGGACCCAACCGGCTCGGCTGTGGCCACGTAGTCCTCAATAATGGCCTGCAGCACCTTGTTCTTCCGTTCATCCATCATCGACGCAACTCACCTCCAGCCGCTCATTCTGCTTAGCACTTAAGGTACGGGAGTGCTAGCTTTCCCTAGTATGAACATAACACTCGGCAACCGCATCGTCAAGGAAGACAGGGCTTTGGCGGTTTTCACCATAGAGTCAAGGCTGCACCCATGACCAGGGTGCAGCCTTCGCGATTCTTTGCCTTACAGCCAAAGCTTCAGCACCGCTGCAACGCAGTATGCGGCGACCGCCGAAGCGGGAAGCGTGAAAACCCAGGCATAGAGGATTTTGTTGGCGACCCGCCACTGAATCCGCTTGGCCTGCCCAGCTGTTCCGACGCCCAATATTGCACCGGTGATGGTATGAGTGGAACTGACCGGCAGCCCTACCACTGCAGCCGTCATCAAATACGCCGCCGCTCCCGTTTCGGCCGCAAAGCCATGAATCGGCTTCAAATGGAGCATCTTCATGCCCAGGGTCTTGATCACACCCCAGCCGCCAATCGCTGTACCCAATCCAATCGCCGTCGCTGAGGCAGCCACTACCCACAGTGGCACATTGATATCCGGTATGTAATGACCCGCGAAGAGAGCCAGCGTAATAATGCCCATCACCTTCTGGGCGTCGCCGGAGCCGTGGGCAAAGGCCACAAATGCCACGGACACTAACTGAGCCCGCCGGAAGAATCGATTTACGAACTCCGGGCTGGAGCCGCCGAACAATGCGTTCAACAGCCGCATCACTAGATGGCCGAAGAGCCCTCCCAGAAAAGGCGACACCAGCATGGCCAGTAGGACCACGCCCAATCCGCCGAATTTCACCGGACTCCAGCCCGATGTTGCCACCGTGGCCCCGACCAGCCCACCGATCAACGCGTGGGAGGCTGAGATGGGCATCCCGATCATGGTCATCACTGTGTTCCACGCGATGCCCGCCAGGAGCGCAGCCAACACGGTCACCTGCGTAACGGCGTGGGGATCCACAATGCCTCCGCCGATGGTCTTAGCGACAGCAGTCGAGGTAAAGGCACCGGCAATGTTCAGAACGGCGGCCAGGAAAACTGCCTGCATGGGGCTAAGCACCCGGGTGGACACCACGGTGGCGATGGCGTTAGCCGAGTCGTTCCAGCCGTTGGTGAAGTCGAACACCAGGGCCGCAATCACCACGGCGCTAATCAGCCATACGCCTGTCTCAAGCATTTTTGACGACCACGCTTTCGAGCGTATTGGCGACGGACTCTGCCTGATCGGTGGTCTCCTCCAGCGTCTCGTAGATCTCCTTCAGCTTGATCAACTCCGTCGGGTCAACCCGTCCGGAGAAGAGCTCCGACAGCGCACGACGTAGTACTACGTCGGCTTCCTTCTCGTATGTTCTGATCCGCGCATTGCCTTCGCGGATGGCGACGAACTCCCGCCGCGGAAGCCGGTCCATGGCTGCGACGATCTCGTCGGCCTGCTGCCGGATTAACCCCACAAACGTCCGGACATGCTCATCTACGGCGTTAATCCGGTAGATGTCAATCCGAGCCGCGGCCTTCTCGATGCCGTCCACTACATCATCCAGTTGGTGGGCTAGCGCCAGTATGTCCTCCCGTTCCAGCGGCGTAATAAACACCGAGTTCAAGAGGTTTGTCAGTCCCTGGGTAAACCGATCGCCCTCCGACTCCAAGCCCTTAATCCGCTCCGCATACTCCGCTCGCTGATCCAATCGCTCTACCATCTCCGCAAACAGGCTTGCCGTTTTGCAGATGTTAGCCGCCGCACTCTTCAGAAGCCCGAAGAACTGCTGGTCGTTGCCATTCCGAAACAGCATCGACATCACTCCTCGCAGTCGTCCGTTACCGTTGGCCCCTCGCTTTAATTATACACTATTTTGCATATAATCTATGAAGGATGGGTTAAGGGCTGCTTCAGAGACGCGCGCAGAATCGTTTACTATATCTGTATCGTATCTTTAATTGATTCTTCGGCCTCTTCCTAGTACTATCAAGGTATAAGAATATGTAACGCGGAGGTGGGGGGCATGAACCAGGTCGCCAGCGGGGGCAATCCATCGGCTACCTCGCTTCTTGATAGCGAATCACTGTTGAGGCTGCCTGCCCGCATTACGATGGGTGAAGGCAGAGCACCCGGCGGTCGGCTGCGCATTGCCGGCCTGATCCGCTCTGTAAGCGCAGCGACGATCACCCTTGATCTCTTCGTTCCGTTGCCGATGCTCCAGCCCGGGGCACAAGTCGTCTTGGAGATCATGAGCAAGACCGCACTGATTCAGTGCCACACTGCCGTCCTGTCCGCCCCCGATCTTCAGTCGATCGTTCTCCTCCGTCCGGAAACGGTCTATGCCATTCAGCGGCGCCGGCACCCCCGGGTGCAGGTGAGCATCTGCGCCACCGTCTCCCCTTCCGCCCCCCTGGGAGGACAGCGGGCAGCGACCATTATGAACCTGAGCCAGGGCGGATGTGCGTTGGTCCTCGATCAACCGGTTGACGCTGGCACTCGCCTTACCGTTACCCTACAATCGACAGGCAGCGAACCCACTTCGTTAGAAGGCAAGGCCGTCCGACTCTCACCCTTGCCCAGCGGCCAGTGGGAGATCGGTGTCGCGTTTGTGGACCTGACGGCAGACCAGAGAGAACGTCTGTTGGCATACCTCAACCTCAGCCCACAGTAGCCATAGGAAAACCAGAACCCGGCACCGGGTTCTGGTTTTTGGTTAGTGGATGAGGCCGAGCCATCCCCAGAACGGAATGCTGAGCCACACACCTACCAACGTGATGAGTGCGTGAACAAGGGATAGCTTTCGTACTTGGCTGTGGGTGAACGACTGCCCGTCTGACCCGCCATAGGCCGCCATGTACATGGGATTGCTCACCGGAATGACAAAGTGGCTTGCCATGATGAGGATCACCAGGCCGACCAGGAATGGGTTGTACCCCAATTCGGCGGCGACGGGGGAGAT
>JBLNEM010000159.1:0-5851 GCA_050262655.1 Mycobacterium leprae
CCCAGCGAGAGACCGAGCCGGGCCGCCAGATGAACGGCGTTGCTGGCGATCGCAAACATGTAGTAAAGGGAGACGCCCCAGACGACCGCACCGACGGTGAGACCGACGAAGGCTCGGCGCAGCCGTGGCATTAGGTCGGGGCGCTTGCGCCGCATCAGAATCAGGGACAGTAGAATGAGGCCAAACCCGATCAGGGCGACACCCGCGCTAATCAGCCATCTCTGCACCCGATTCTAACCCCCAGACGGCCCGAATGAGTTCTCATTATAAAACAACAGTGCTGCAAAGCCAATAGGTCCCTGACCAGAGGAAGAGGGCCACCGCAAGCGGTGGTCCTCTCTTCAGGCGGGGTTTACCCGTAACAGCGCAATGCCGTCCTCCCCCTGGCCGGCCTCGGCCCGCTTCAGATGGATCTCCAGAATGCCGTCGGCGTAATGGGCCCTGGCCGAGTCCGGCAAGACCCCTGCCGGTAATGTCACCCGCCGGCTGCAGAGCCCGGCGAAACGCTCTTTGCGAATGGCCGTGCCGTGGAGTACCGCCGGGGGCAGAAATGCCTCCAGCAGCAGTTCCTTCGGACCGGTCAGCGACAGACGCACGTGCTCAGCGCCGCTGAGCCCCGGCAATCCGGCGCAGACGACCACTTCGGTCAGCGTCAGGTAGATCTCCAGGGGCGGATTGGCCGTGGGCCCCGCCCCGGGTTTTGTCACCGGCAGTGGGGTCTGCGGTTGAGCCGACGCCGGCATGGCAAAGGGGAAGTTCGTCGCCTGCTGCAGCTCCCGCCAGAAATCCTCACCCAGCACCTGACCCAGGGGGCCCAGTTGCTGTTGGAGCTGCCCTAGCCCTTCGGCCGGATTCTGCATGGTTTAGCTCCCTCCAGGTAGCCGTTACTCCCAACTCAGCGCCATCCGTTGCAGGCGCAGGGGCAGCCGAATGATGAGGAGCGCCTCTTCAAAGGTGACCGTCACGCCGCCCGGGTCCACCGGTAGGGGCAGGTTGACCGTCCGGGTGAAAGGCCCGTAGGTTCGTTCCGCCAACGCCAGTTTATCCTGGGGCACCGGATGGCGGTAGGTAACGCTCCCCTCCAGGTAAACCTGATGATCGCCCACCAGCGAGACCCGGAAGTCCGAGGATCGCACCCCCGGGAGGGAGAACGTCAGAATCAGTTCATCATCTACTCGGATCAGGTCATAGGGGGGTCCACCCTGGGACGGCGTCGGTGCAGCCGGCGGCGGTTGGTTCATCATGACAGAGGCTCCCCCTCTCTCCCCTTCGGTGGCCAAATTGGATGCATCGCCGGCCGTACGGGTGGCGCCGGCCGATCAGGTGCGGTGGCGGGTTGTGGCTGCCCGGGCTTTGGGGCATCCTCCCGCCTGGGTCTCCCCGCCGCCAGCCATCGGCTGACCGGGCTGTGGGGCAGCCCGCGGACCACCGCCGTCGCCGTCGCCATCGCCGGAGCAGTTGGCGCGGCCGGGGGTTCCGCACGGGCCGGTTCCGGGGAACGGGGCTGCTCCACCTTGTGGGTAATGCCCACGTTCAGTTCGCCGCTCAGCGATTCCACATCGATGGCGGGCAGGTGAAAGTCCAGCCGCTCTACGGCCATGCTGGCGATATCCATGTGTACCGGCGACCGCTGCGGCAGGGTGCGCAGAGCCGCCATCAACTCCGTAAGTGCCGAGACGGCCTGCTGGAACTGGGCGAGCAGCAGCCCGATTTCGAGCAGCCCCGGCGAACCAGCCGGCGCCGCCCGATCGGACGGCTGAATCGGGTCCGGCACAGGTCTGCACCCCCTACCCAATCATCGTGACACCAGACGGCCGGTTGGCCTGCACCCGGTTGCGGCTCGCAGAGGCCGTTTGAGGCCGATCGCCAGTTGTGTAACGAACTGCGCCGGGCGAGGTCGGCGGATCCACCGCTCCCCGGGCGCCCACCGTCCCACCGCCGTTCCCCGCCTGCCATGCACCATTCGGATTGCCCTGGGCTGACCGCTGCCCGTCGAGGACGATCCCATAGCCGATCCAGGTAAACGGACAATCCCCCTGCACGCTGGCCATGGTATTGGCGATGCTGGGGCTCGAACCGGTGCTGCCGCCTGGTCTGGGAAAACTGAACCCGGCCCCGATGCTCACCGTGCCACCGGTCACCCCTGTCAACTCGGTACACCCGATGTTCACTTGGGCGGGAACGAACAGGGGGAACGGCGCACACCAGAATGGCAGCACGATAACACCCGCCTTCTACCACCAGCACCGCCCGTTCACCTGAACCGTCGGCTCGTCGTAGAGGTCCGGGTCGGTGGCCACGGCAAACCAGGTGGGATTAAAGGTAGCGTCACCAGACATCCGGTGCATGCCGTTGGACTTGAAGCTCAGGTTGGCGTTGCAGAGGGTAAGGGCGCCGGCGGTGGCGGTGCCGTTGCCGAGCACACCGTTGGACTTGTACGCCAGAATGTTGATCTGCGGAAAGAGCGGCGGCGGCGCAAACCCATAAAACATGGCGCCTCTTCCTCCTTACGGCCCGGTGACCCACGGTTGCGGTGCAGCAGCAGTCCACGGCGGTGCGGCCCCAGCCAGGCTGATGTCGCCACCGGTGCTGTTCCAGGTTGGGGAGTCGAACAGGTCCGCGTCCTGAACCATCCCGATGAATGTACTCATGCTGCTCGAGTCGCCGGTGGAACTGCCCACCCCGGTGCTCGATTTGTGCGATGAGGTCACATTCCAGATGGTGGCATAGCCAACCCCCTGGATGCCGCTCATATCATTCGTCTTGACCTGAACGATCATCATATGGGCCACCCCGATCCCCCCAGATGACGGAACGCTCCTCAGAGCCACATTATGCAGATTCAGCGGCCGGGGAACCTGCATAGGCTGGACTGTGGGAGGGAGGCCCCGTGGAGTTTCACCTGAACATAGGGCAGATCAAGGTGAATAAGTTGGAGTCGGCCGCAGCCTTTACCGTGGGCAACAACCTGCTGATGGGGTTCACCGGCGCCAGCAAGACGGCGAACGGGACCAGTTCCGTTACCGGAGATCATGCCGCCCTGTACACGCTGTCCAGTTCGGTGGATGACCGGGACGCAATCGACACGCCCACGTGGGGAGCCGACAGGGCCGGGCGCTGACCGACTGAGGCACGCATAAAAGCCGGCCCCGCTGTTGCGGGACCGGCTTCTTTCTGCATGTCGGGCCGAATCAGTCGCCGATGCACTGGTCCGCCGGGGGCATGGGCCACACCCCCATCGCCTCCGGAATGGGCTTGCGTCTCGACCACTTCCAGAGCAGACCCATGAGGCCGATCGCCGCCAGTCCCAAACCAACCGGCAGACCGTAGGCGGATACCAGGGCGCCGATCCCGGGCAGATGCCCCACGGTGCGCGCCACCATCATGAAACCGAACGCCCACGGCGTGATCCCGGCAAATGTATAGGGCAGAAACCGGGAGAGCGGCATCCGATTCATGCCGACCGGCAACGAAATGTAATTGCCGGCGGCGAACGGGCGGCTCAACAGCACAGCCGCACCGCCAAACCGGTTGAGGGTCCGGGCGACCAGCAGTTGATGCTTCCGGGAGAGCTTGCTCAGTGCCTTGGGTCCCAGCCGCCTGCCCATCCAGTACTGGCCCAACGACCCCATACAGTAGCCAATCCCGAATACTGCCGCCGTGGCAGCCAACGCCGCTACGGCTGTGTCAGCCGTCGCAGCTACGCCGATTCCAGCGAGGATCAGGCTGCCCGGTCCCGGAAGGCCCAGCCCTTCCAGCAGGCCGGCCAGCAGAACTGCCACCAACTGCAGCGGCGTGCTTTGCCATAGCGTCAGCATCTTCATTCACCTCTCATGCATCCTAGCATACCGTTCGCCTGTGACGTGCGTGTGCCGCAGGCATGAACAAATCGTAAACAGTAGCGATCCATCCCTATGACGTTTAACGTCGGCATAACCCTTCAGCGATTGGCGGGAGGTAAATGAATCTCCTAATAGTTCCACTAGGATCTTGTTTACCTTCGAACTTTTTGCCCGCCGCCTACGTAATCCAAGTTGATATGTAGCAGAGGCTTTGCAGCCGGGTCAGAGGGGGTGCCCACCATGCGAAGGTTCAGCCTGGTCTGGCGAATCGCCGAGAAGAATCGGTTAGGCCCCGCGCAGCTAGAAGAGTTGCTACGGTTGGTACTGGCTGATCCTGCGAGAGGGCCCCGGGCGGCTCTGCGCCTGTCGAAGCGCGCTTTGGCAGCCTCCGTCGATCCGTCAGGCGACGGGCCCGACTTCCCTCCGGTGCCGCCTGCCATCACCCCAAAGGACGGCCTGTTGAGCGAATCCCTCGTGGCCCGTCACATGGTCCGGTCCAGGGCCATCCTGGATCGGCTGCAGACCAGTACCGCCACCATAACCGGCGCCATGGCCTCCAGCGGCGGCGCCGGTACTGAGGCACTGCAGTTGGTGGTAGATCGGTTGGACGCGGCCATCGAACAAGGGCGTGCCGAGGCGGGCGAAGTCGAGTGCGCGGCGCAACACGCGCCGGCCCAGCTTGCGGTGGCCCTGGTTGGGCGTCCGGAGGCAGGCTGTGCAGAGTTGTCCAGGCTGGCTGCGGCGACACAACTGCCGGTTATCCTGCACGTGGAAGCATGGCCGGAGGGAAGCGCCCATCTCTCGGCCGATACTCTGGCCGCAGACCTCGTCTGCCTGGCCGTTGGCACAGACGGCTCACCCCCGGAGGAATTGGCCCCGCTGGCATCCCTGGTGCACCAGGACAAGCCGGTGGCAGTGCTGCTGGTTCACAAGGAGAACTTGCAGCAGGCCAGACGCCGCGAACGCTTCCTGGCGGAGCCGGACCGCTGGTGCACTGCGCCCGATTCCGTCTGTCAATACTTCACGGACCATCTGACCCGCTACTGTCGGGAACAGCATATGGCCCGTCCCCCCCTCTTCCCCATCCACTTGAGCGCCGCCTTGCAGGCCGACGGCGAGTCGGACGCAGAACTGGCCGATATACTGCGCCGGGGAAGCCATGTGGATCAGTTCCTGGCAGCGCTCCGAACCTGGAGTATCGCCGAGCGACCGATTCGCCGACTGATCAACCTGCTGCAGCGGGGCACTGGCGCATACTGCCGGCAGGTTGACCGGCTGAACGGGGAATTGCAGTTGATGAAAAAGCTGCGTTCCGACTTGCACACGAAGCTCCGTGAGCTCTCCGAAAATGTGCGGACGGCCCACAAGCTGGCCTGCACCCAGTTCGAACAGGACATGACCCAGTTGGAATGGAACATGCAGGCCACTGTTGCGGCGTATGCCAAGGCGCATCACCAGTACGAGCTGCGTCGCCTGGCGGGCGCCCTGACCACCTTGATCAACGAGAAGGGCTACAGCGGTCAGGCGATCAACACGATCCTGGCCTACGAAGGGGCGCTCAGGAGCGCCATCACCGGGTATATCAAGGACATGGCCGCGCAAAGCGCCCTGTGGGTTCCGCCGCCGTCGCTTCCGCGTGATGAAGCGGGCCTGACGGTCAACACCCGCCTCCTGAGCACCGTGCTGAAACTGATGCCCATCCCCATCGTCAACGACCTGGCCGTGAAGCTGGTCGATGTGATCACCGCCCTCATCGACGACCGGCAGCGGAAGACCGACCAGGCTGCCACCTGGGCGCGGAACCAGGTCAGCGGCATGGTAGCCCTCTGGCGCAAACAGGGACTGGACCAGCTCAACCAGCTGCGGGAGCACGTGAACCGGGAGTGTACCGCCAGGCTCCACCTGCTGTCACAGCATCTGGGGCTGTTGGCCCAGACGGTGGAGGATGAAAAGGGACGGTTGGAGGAGGAGGAGCGGCTGCTATGCACGGCCCTCGTGCAGCAGTTGAT
>JBLNEM010000160.1:0-9894 GCA_050262655.1 Mycobacterium leprae
GCCGATTCGTCCACCGCTACCGAGTCACCCCAGAAACGCCGTAGAATGGCCCCCTTCTCCCGGCTGATGATCGCCTCGGTCAGGGGCTCGTCGTTCTGGGCCATCCGGTAGAGCCGCCGCAGCAGCTCGGCCTCCAGCAGATGGGTGATAAAGTCGTGGTGATACGACCCGAGCAGCAGCGTGTTGACCAGCCGGTGCATCCGTTTGTCGCTGCTGGTGCGGCGCAGGTGATCGGCCAGCAGCTGCTCGCCCAGCGTGGAGGGCGCCTCCACAAAGAACGTGGCAAAGCGGAAGTTAGTGATCCGCTGCGAACGCATGGCCATTTCCATATGTGCGGCGTGGCCCAGTTCGTGCGCCAACGGGAATGTGCTGCCCAGATTCCCGGTAAACGAGGAGAAGACGTAAGAGTGGACGCCATAGACCGGCTGGCAGAAGGCCATGCCGGCACGGCCGATGTTGTCCGCCCGGTCGATCCAGCGATCCCGGAGTGCGGTCCGGATAATCTGGCTGTACTCGGGTCCCATCACCTCTACCGAATCCGCAATCATCCGTGCCGCCTCGTCGTACGAGACGGCGGGATTGAAGTCGGGATCCAGCGGCGCCTTCACGTCGCACAGCTCCATCCGCTCAATCCCCAGCACCCGCTGCCGCAGCCTTGCGAGCCGCTGCATGTGGGGCGCCAGTTCGGTCTGGATCGTGTCGAGGACGTTGTCAAACACCTCGACCGAGACCCCGTCCGGCATGATGCCGCTGGTAGAGGGCTGCTGCAGCAGCATGGTGAAGACGCTGTCATACCCCCGCAGCCGGGACTCGGCCACGTCCGACCGGATCTTGGCCGCGAGGGCCGACGCCAGCGTGTTGCGATAAGGGGCCAGCCCCTTCCACAGCGATGCGTAGGCGTTCCGCCGCAGTTCCCGATCCGGCGAATGCTCGGCGTGCAGGAAGAGCCCCATCAGGCTGACGGGGACCGGTTCCCCGGTGCTGCTGTTGACCGTTTCGAACCGCATGTCGGCCGTAGTGGCCATCATGTAAGTCTGCTCCGGACTGCTCCGCAGTTCGCTGAAATAGGCCAGGACCAGTTCGCCTTCGGCGGTGAGGGCATGCTGTTTAAAGGTACGGATCTCCTCCCGCAAAGTCTGGAACGGAGCCAGGCCAGGCTCTGCCGTCATGAAGCCATCCAGCACCTGATCGGGGAGGGCGACCAGCTCGGAGCGAACAAAGGCCGTCTCCGTCTCCATCCGGGCCATCACCGCAGCCATCTGGGCGTACGCCGCCTGGCTGTTGGGGTCGGTGCCGTCCACCGATTGCTGCATTTGCGCATATGTAGCGACACGCTGGGCGAGTTCCTCCAGGCGCTCCAGTGCATCCAGGCACTCCAGGAGTATGGCGGCGCTCTCGCCCAGCCGGCCCCGGAAGCGAGTCACCGCAGGAATTGCGTCCGCCACCGCCTTCAGGCCTGCTGCGTAGTCAGCAGCCGAAGGGAAAACGTCCTCCAGGCGCCAGGTCTCCTCAAGCGGCACTTCGGTTCTGGGGCGAGACATAGGCGGTTCCCTCCTATGGATGAACAATTCGGACTCACACTAATTCTCTTTTTCACATGGGCTTCCTGCTGTCATTCATGAAGGCTGCCCGCCGGTCGTCTCAGGACCGGCGGGCAGTCGCTCAATTACGCATGGCCATCAGATTCCCGGACTCGTACCGCCTCAGCCCCTGACGGAAGGCGGCAATCGCCAGGAGCAGGAAGCCAACCGCCGCCCCCAGCAGTTCCACGAACGTCAACCAGTGAAACTCCCGGACCAGCTCCACCGGCATGGTGGTAATGAACCCGGCCGGCAGTAGGGTAAAGAGCAGCACCTTGATGCTCGTATCGAAGACTGGCGTCGGATAGGTAGCGAAGTGGATCAGGGCGTTGTTGAACTGGCCGGAGAGGGTCTCCGAGTTGCCCAGGTAGAAGGTCAGCGACCCAGTCAAAATGAAGAAGCTGAGCATGACGATGGCCCCCAGCACCGACGCCGTCAGGAAGATCAGCACCTTCACCACGGTTACTTTCACCATCACCAGCAACAAAATGGGGCCAAACAGGATATCGCCCAGGTTGAGCACCGAGATTCGGCTGACCAGCACGTGCAGCAGGACATCTTTCGGCAGCGCCAGATAATAATCGAGCTGCCCCTGGAAGATCAGGGCGGGAAGCCGCAAGGCGTTGCTGGTGAGTCCCATGGCAAGGCCGGCGCTGACACCAAAAGTTGCCCAGAGTACGATCACGTCTTCCAGGGTCCACCCCTTCAGAACCGGAAACTTGCTGAAGTACAGCACCCAGAAGGCGACCCAGAGAATGTCGTTCACAAACATGCCCAGGACCTGGCTAACCAACGACCCGCGATACTCCAGGGTGGCCGCCAGGCTCGCCCGTACATAAGCGCCGATAAAGGCGAAGAACTTACCCACCATTCACATCCACCCTTCGTACCCCCATCCGGTAAAGCAGCCAACAGAGCAGGCTGAAGAGCACGGTCCAGAAGCCCTGTGCGGCGAGCAGACGCCCAGCCTCCGCCCAGTTGAAGTAGACAAACAGATGGGCGGGACCGGCGATCATATAGCGGAAAGGCAGCCGCTCTACGACCGTGCGAATGCTGTCAGGGTAGAGCTCCAGGGGCAACAGCATGCCGCCGAGGATCCATTTGAGCCGGTCCACTACGAAGTAGAGCCCGGTGATATCCTCCAGCCAGAAGGCCGCAAGCCCGACCGCAGCGCTGTAGCAGAAATTGATCGCCTGCGTGGTCAGGTAGATCAACAGCAGCGCAGGGATCCCCGGCCAGTAGAACCGAAACCCGCCGACCAGCAGATAGGCGGTGAGACCGCCCACTGCCAGCTTGAGCCCCAGTTGCAGCAGCCCCTGGCTCAAGAAGGTGCTGTAATGGAAGAGCAGGTAGCTATACGGCTTGTTCAGCCGCAGGGCCAGGTCTCCGTTCTTCACCTCGCCGTCGATCGTCGAATGGATCCGCGGCAGTGAGGTGACGATCGACTCCGTGGCCACCAGGTACCAGATGATCTGCGGCAGGCCGTACCCGGCAAAGGCGCTGGACGGCGTGGCCGCATAGGTCACCTTCCAGAGCTGCACGAAGACGAACATGATCACCACCAGAAACAGGGTCGACAGGAGCAGATCCCAGAGGTAAGTGACCTGCGAGCGCAGGGCGACGCGGGCTACCTCCAGGTATTTGGCCAGCTTCTTCATGCCTGTCCGCCCCCTCCGCCACCGGACGCCTCGCCCCGTCCCCGGTAGATGGCCGCAATGATCTCCTCCATCGGCGGCGCCTGAATGGTGATATCCTGCACCTGGAAACGCTGCAGCAGTTGACTGACCACCGCTTCAATCGGCGTCACGCCGGTGTCCACCTCGAGCTTCACGCCGTAGCCCTTCGCCTTCACCACCGTCACCCCGGGAATCGGCTGCGCCTCGTCATAGGGACTGCCGAGCTTCAGGTCCACCACCCGGTTCTTCATGTAATCCCGGCGGAGAGCGCCGATATGGTCATCCAGAATGAGCTCGCCGTGGTTGATGATCACCACCCGCCTGGCCAGCTGTTCGATGTCCCCCGCATCGTGGGAGGTGAGGAAGACGGTGACGCCCTCCTCCTTGTTGGCCCGCTTGATCAGATCCCGGATCGATGCCTTCGCCACCGGGTCCAGACCGATGGTCGGCTCATCCAGGAAGATCACCCGGGGCCGGTGCAGCAGGCTGGCGGCGATCTCGCACCGCATCCGCTGGCCCAGCGAGAGCTTCCGAGCCGGCGTGGCAATGATCTCCTCCAGTTCGAACAGCTCCACCAACTCGGCACGCCGCTTCAGGTACTGCGGCCAGTCCAGTTCATAGATCCGGGCCAACAGGTTGAACGTGTCAACCGGCGGCAGGTGCAGCCAGAGCTGCGACTTCTGCCCGAAGACGGAGCCGATGTGGAAGGCCAGCTTCTGCCGCTGCTCCCACGGCGTATAGCCAAAAACGCTGGCCCGTCCCGCCGTCGGATGCAGAATGCCCGTCAGCATTTTGATGGTCGTCGACTTGCCGGCGCCGTTCGGCCCAATGAAGGCCAGCGCCTCCCCCTCCACCACGGAAAGGTCGATCCCTTTCACCGCTTCAAGCTCCACCGTCTCCGGCCTGAATGTGGAAAGAAAGCGTGCCCATCCACCCTCCGGTTTCCGCGAGACCTGAAAAACCTTACGCAGCCCTGCAACCTCGATCATGGCCATGTTCCCACGCCCTCTCTTTCCCACATATCGCCGGGTATTGAATACACAGACGACAGAGACCGGCGAGAGGTTCCAACTTTGCATAAAAAAACTCAGGGAGCCAGCCGCACGGCTGACTCCCTTCTCCTACTCCCGGGCCATACAGAGCCCCGCCTCCGTGGCCACCCCATCCAGCCTCACGTCGTGCTCTTCCGTGGGAATGGCTTCGACCACCTGCAGGTCGTAGGCCAGTCCGATCAGCTTCGCTCGAGAATTGCCGGTGCGAATCAGCGGCAGCAGGCGGTCGTAATAGCCGCCGCCATAGCCCAGCCGGCCGCCCAACCGGTCGAACGCAGCGCCCGGCACCACCACCAGGTCGATGCTGCCTGGCTCAACCAGCGGCCAGACGGCACAAGGCTCCTGGATGCCGTATGTACCGTTGTGCAGGCCGAACCAGTCGCCATCCCACCGGTGGAGCCAGAGCTTGTGCGTGGCTTTCTCGACCCGAGGCAGGACCAGCTCCTTCCCCGCTTTCGCCGCTGCGGCCACGATCGCCTCGGTGCCCACTTCACCGCGGAACGCGACGTAGAGCAGCAACCGCCGGGCGGAGGCAAACGCTTCCGATGCGAGCAGCGCCGCCTGGGCGGCACAGGAGCGGGCCTGACGCTCGTCCGGACTCAGCGCCAGGCGCTGCTCGATCATCTGCTTGCGTAGGGCAGCCTTCTCCATGCTCACCGCACCTCCGCTTTCAGCCGCACGATCTGCCCCTGATGGTGCATGCTGTGGGCAGCCATGTGCCAGAGCACATACCGCACCGTGGCCGGCTCCGGCCACCAGGGGATCTGCACCGGCCGCACGGCATCGGCGTCGGTCTGGGACTGCAGGTACGCCCGGATCATGTCGATGACACGCCGGTAGCGCTCCAGCAGTTGTGCGGCGCTCAAGCCGGTCACAACCGGCAAGGTCCCGCTCTCCGTCTCAACCGGTCCATACTCCGCCTCCAGGTCTGCGGGGACGGATACCCCCTTGATGCAGTGCAGATACTCCATATCCACGAAGGCCAGGTGGGCCAACAGCATGGCCGTAGAGTTGACGCCTTCGCCGGTGAACTCCAACTCCGACTGGCTCATCCCCTGCACGTGCCTGGATAGCCGGCGAAATGCGTTCTCGACGAGACCAAAGGGAACGGCCAATGCCGCCGGAAGATCCGGGCTGGCTATATCCCACATGGAAAGCACGCTCCTTCCAGACCAAGAAGGGGCGGCCGGGCGGAAGCCCGACCACCCCAACCAACTTCTACTTGATGCCCAGGAATCCTTCGAGCCACTCCGTGTAGAACCGCCCCGCCCGGAAGTCTTCAGCGGCAAGGATCTTTTGATGCACGGGGATCGTGGTCTTGATGCCCTCGATCCGGAACTCGCCCAGTGCACGCTGCATGCGGGCGATGGCCGCATCCCGGTCTTCCGCCCAGACGATCAGCTTGCCCAGCAGCGAGTCGTAGAAGGCCGCCACTTTCATCCCGTTGTAAAGCATGCTGTCCCACCGGGTCCAGGGGCCCCCGGGAATCTCCAGTGCAGTCACCGTGCCGGTGCTGGGGAAGAGCCGGTTGTCCGGGTCCTCGGCATTAATCCGGCACTCGATGGCGTGGCCACGGAAGGTGATCTGCTCCTGGGTATACTGCAGCGGTTCACCCGCCGCCACCCGAATCTGCTGCTTCACGATGTCGACGCCGGTGATAGCCTCGGTGATCGGGTGTTCCACCTGAACCCGGGTGTTCATCTCCAGGAAGTAGAACTCGCCGCTCTTCTCGTCGTACATCATCTCGACGGTGCCGGCGTTGTCGTAGTTCACGGACCGCGCCGCCGCCACCGCCGCTTCGTGAATGCGAGCCCGGACCTCCGGAGAGAGGGTCGCGGCGGGTGCCTCCTCCAGGACCTTCTGCCGGCGACGCTGCAGCGAGCACTCGCGCTCGCCCAGGTGGATCACGTTGCCGTGCTTGTCGCCGATGATCTGCACCTCAATGTGGCGGCCCACTTCAATGAACTTCTCCACGAAGACCTGGGCATTGCCGAACGCCGCTCCGGCTTCACTGGCCGCCTTCTCCAGGTTCACGGCCAGTTCCTCGGCGTTATGGGCGATCCGAATGCCCCGCCCGCCGCCGCCGGCGGTCGCCTTGACCAGCACCGGGTAGCCGATGCGCTCAGCCACTGCCAGCGCCTGGTCGACTTTGGTGACCAGCCCGTCAGAGCCCGGTACCGTTGGCACACCGGCCTCCTTCATCCGGGCCTTCGACACATCTTTCAGTCCCATCGCCCGAATGGCGTCCGGGTTAGGGCCGATAAAGGTGATATCCCAGTTCGCACAGGCTTCGGCAAAGAACGGGTTCTCCGCCAGGAAGCCGTAGCCGGGATGGATGGCATCGGCGCCAACCGAAGTGGCCGCCGTGATAATCGCCGGCACCGACAGGTAGCTCTGGTTGGAAGGCGCCGGTCCGATGTAGATGGCCTCGTCGGCGAGACGAACATGGAGCGCCTCTTTATCGGCCTCCGAGTACACGGCAACGGTAGGGATGCCCAGTTCCCGGCAGGCTCGGATGATCCGGATGGCGATTTCGCCCCGGTTGGCAATCAGGATCTTGCGAAATAAGGGCTGCGACATAAGACGGTACCTCCCAGGTTAGCCCTGTGGGGCAAGGATGGATCCGTGGGGCACGGCTAACGGTTGCGAAGCCCGAACTGCCGGCGGGAAAGCATGTTTTCCACCAGGCCCGTCTTCGCCCAGGCGGACGGCAGATGGGCTGCCGTCGGTTCCGGCTCCACCGATCGAATCACGATATTCTCTAGCGGCTGGTCCATGGCGGCGGCCACTGCGGCCGCAATCACCGCCATCATCTCCAGGGATATCCCTGTCTGTGCCGGCTGGCTCACAGGTACCTTCCCCCTTAACCGATTACCACCAGGGTGTCGCCAAGGCTCACCGGTGTGCCCTTGGCCACCTTGACCTCCCGAACCACGCCGGCGGCAGGAGCGGTAATGTCGTTCTCCATCTTCATCGCTTCCAGCACCAGCAGGACATCGCCCGCCTTCACCTGCTGACCGACCTCCACCTTGACGCCCACCACCATGCCCGGCAGCGGTGCACAGACCGCATTGCCGGCTTCAGGGGCTGCCGCAGCAGGAGCGGGTGCAGACTGAACCGGCGCGGGGGCCGGGGCAGCCGGGGCAGGTACAGCCGGCGCCGGAGCAGGCCGTGCCGGTGCTTGCGTTACACTGGCGTTGGGCTGAGCGCCGGGAGTGACCTCATCTACTTCCACGTTGTAGGTAATGCCGCCAATGGTCACGCGAAACTTCCTGGTCATGTGCGATGAGCCTCCTGGAAACGGCGGCAGGCCGCCGATAATATGACGCTTGAATTACACCGGGAAGTTGCCGTGCTTCTTGGCCGGCCGTGACTCCCGCTTGCTCTCCAGGCCATAGAGGGCCTGGCTCAGATAGCGCCGTGTCTCCCGGGGATCGATGACAGCTTCCACGTACCCCCGGGCGGCGGCGACAAACGGCGTGTTGAACTTGGCCTTGTAATCGGCGACCCACTCCTGCCGCGCCTGGGCCTCGTCCACCCCGGGCTCCGGCTTGAAGAGGATGTTTGCGGCGCCGTCGGCCCCCATCACGGCGATCTCGGCCCCGGGCCACGCCACCGTAAAGTCGGCGCCCACGGACTGCGAGCACATCGCCAGATAGGCACCGCCGTAGGCCTTCCGCAGGACGACGACCAGCTTCGGCACGGTGGCCTCGCAGTACGCATAGAGCAGCTTTGCCCCATGCCGGATGATGCCGCCGTACTCCTGGTTCACGCCGGGCAGGTATCCGGGGGTGTCAACAAAGGTGACCAGGGGGATGTTGAAGGCATCGCAGAAGCGGATGAACCGCGCCGCCTTATCCGATGCGTTGATATCAATGCAGCCCGCCAGCACCTTCGGCTGGTTGGCAACGACGCCAACGCTGCGGCCGTTCAGCCGGGCAAAGCCCACGACCATGTTCCGGGCGAACTCCGGCTGGACCTCGAAGAAGTCCCGGTGGTCCACCACCGCGGTGATCACATCCCGCACATCGTAGGGCTTGTTCGGGTGATCCGGCACAATGGCCAGCAACTGCTCCTCCGCACGGTCAGCCGGGTCGCTGGCCGGAAGCAGCGGCGGATCATCCACGTTGTTCTGCGGCAGGAAGGAGAGCAAACGGCGCACCGTAGCGATGCACTCCTGCTCGCTGACTGCCCGGAAGTGAGCGACACCCGAGGTGGCCGCATGGGCAGCGGCTCCGCCCAGTGCATCGTGAGTGGTCTGCTCACCGGTCACCGCCCGAATCACGTCCGGGCCAGTAATATACATGTAGCTGCTCTTCTCCACCATGAACACGAAATCGGTCAGGCCGGGCGAGTAAACCGCGCCACCAGCTGTTGGCCCCATAATAACCGATATCTGTGGGATCACGCCACTGGCTGCGGTGTTGTTGAGGAAGATCTGCCCGTAACCGTTGAGGGCATCGATTCCCTCCTGGATGCGGGCGCCGCCGGAGTCCTGCAGCCCAATAATCGGGCAGCCGGCCTTCAGGGCCAACTGCTGCAGCTTGATGATCTTGCCCGCATGCTTCTCACCCAGCGAGCCGCCCATCACCGTGAAGTCCTGCGAAAACGCATAGACGACCCGCCCGTCGACGCGCCCAAAGCCGGTGACCACGCCTTCGGCAGGGGTCTCCCGGCCGGACATGCCCAACTCGGTTCCCCGGTGCTTCACAAACAGGTCGGTCTCGGTAAAGGTGCCCGGATCAAATAAGAGGTCCAGCCGCTCACGGGCGGTCAGCTTCCCCTGATCGTGACGTTTCGCAATGGCCTTCTCGCCACCGCCCAGCTTCAGCCGGGCCTCTTCTGTTTTCAGCCGTCCGACCAACTCATCCATGCTCACGGTGCTAAGCTCACTCCTACTGTCCACCTGGATGGGACGGGCTTCTTGAGTCTCTACCTGATATTAGTACTTGCTCTTAATTCTACCGCGATCGCCGCCAGAATGCTAGCGTTTCTTTTGGCTCTGGTCCCCGTCGCGGTTGCTCGGAACGAAATTTCCGCCACGGACCAGGCCATTTTTCGCCCCGGTCCGGGCCATTTTCTGCCGCGGATTACGCGGATTAAAATGCAAACCAACCTGAGGTTCATGCTGGGGGCCAAAAATACGAAAAGCGGACAACGGCGAAGCCCCCATGGTTCTTTTTGTCCCAATCCGTGTCATCCGTGCAATCCGTGGCAATGTCCCATCTGCCCGCGAATGGTGACCGGTACCTGACCCCCGCTTAGTGTGCGCTGCCCCAGAAGAAAACTGCCGCCCCGAAAAGGGCGGCAGTTTGATGCACCTGGCTGATTTACTGGCTGTACCTTAGATCCACCCGCGGGCGGCCATGGCGTCGGCCAGCCGCTTCACGGCGACCATGTAGGCGGCCCGACGCATGGAGACCTTCCGCTCGTCGTAGATGCTGTAAACAGCATTGAACGAGGCCACCATCATATGCTCCAGCTTCGCGTTGACCTCTTCTTCGGTCCAGTAGTAGTTCTGGATGTTCTGCACCCATTCGAAGTAAGAGACGGTCACGCCACCGGCGTTGCAGAGGATGTCCGGGA
>JBLNEM010000161.1:0-6882 GCA_050262655.1 Mycobacterium leprae
TGGTTGTTGTGCGCTTACACCCGATGCGACATCGGCATGGTGAACAAGTAGAAGTTCACGGCGCCAAAGATAAGCAGGGTGACCACATGCGGCCCGAGGCCCTGTACCTTGTTGCCGCCCCGCCCCGCAATCTTATATGCGGTGAAGATCGAGCCCGCCACGCCCAGGAACAGGATCGCAAACTGCATCAGCTGGATGCTCTCCATCGGCATGACCGTCCCGGGGCCGGTGATTTGCGTGCCGAACAGCCCGGCGACGTTGTAGTAGATGGCCTTCCCTTCGGCCAGCAGGTGGAACAGGTTGTGTGCGATATGGCCGGCCATGTCCAGCGGGATGATGGCGTAGCCAAAGCGGGCCAGGTTGGCAGCGGTAGACTCGCCGGTGGAGCGGCCGCTGGCCTGTGCCGTCACAGCCATCATGGCGATAGGCAGCCCCATGGCGACCAGGAAGACGGCGGTGAAGGCCAGCGCCTCGCTGCCGAAGAGCATGCCGCTCAGCCAGTTCATCACCGGCTCCCAGAAGGAGAGCATGGTGATGTTCTGCACCAGCACGATGCCGACGATGACGACCGCCAGGAAAGACTCCTCCAACTTGGGCCGGGTCATGAACCAGAGTTCCCTGGTCGGTACCCGGGGGGTCAGTCGGATCGAGTCGTTGGGGCAGTTCTTGATGCAGTTGGCGCAGAGGTTGCAGTTACTGCTGGTCTGCATGCTCCGGGGGAACTCGAAGACCGGACAGCCAGGGGCCTTGTCGGAGCCCTTATAGCACGCCTGCGTCTTGCAGGTGGCGCAGATCTCCGGCGTGGCCCGCAGTTCCAGGGCCGACGCCCGAGAGTAGTTGCCGTTCAGACCGCCCAGGAAGCAGAGGTAACGACACCAGGCACGGCGCTCGAAGAAGACGCCGGTGACCACCACCGCGGTGACGATCAGCCCCAGCAGGTAGCCGGAGCCACGGGGGCTCTCCACGATGCCGAAAACGTGGTCCGACCAGGTGATCAGGATGAAGACGGCATCGATGATCCAGATGCCGTATCTCTTCAGGAAGGGCGGCACCGGCCTGCCCAGGCCCGCCACCTTCTGGACCAGATCGATCACGGTGGCAAACGGGCAGATGGCGCACCAGAAGCGGCCCAGCACGAACATGAAGATCGGGATCAGCGGCCACCACAGCACCCAGGTGAGGCTGGTGCCAAGGTTCGCCGAGGGCGAACCGGGGCCGAAGAGCAGCGTGTAGACGATATACCCGAATACCACCAGCGTGGGATAGGAGAGCACGGCCGGGAACCAGCTGCTCTTCAGGAATGCCTTGAGCCAACCGATTTGCAGGAGGTTGCGGGGCGCCTTCCCCGGCTGCTCCGGCCGCTGGTTTTGCGATGATGCCAGCGCCATATTCTCGCCTTCTCTCTTTCCTTTACTTCTTGCGGCGCTTCTCGACCACGCCGAAGGCGAGGGAGCCGCCCATCAGCACGCTGGTGAAGCCCAGATACCACCGGTTGGCGCCGCCCTGCACCACGGTGAAGGTGAAGTCGTTGTGTACCAGGCCCTGGTTCGGGTCGTCAGCCGTCACGGTTCCGGTCCAGGGACCGGTCTCGTTCAGCACCGCCGTACCCCGCACGTGGTAGCTGAAGCCGATGTCGGAGGTGAGGCCGCCGTCGTGGCTGTGGGCCGGTGCGGCGGGTGCGGCGGGGGCAGGGGCGCTATGCGTGTCGTGGCTGGCGGAACCATGGCCCATGTCCATGCCGGGCATGCTGCTCATGTCGTGGCCCGAGGACGAACTCATATCCATGCCGGGCATGTTCGCCATGCTGTCGGCCTCGGCATGGTCCATGGTACCGGGGCCGCTGCCGTGGTTGTGGCCGGCGTGGCCGTCGGAGCCGACCGGCATCTCCATGTTCGCCATACCGCTTGGATCGGGAATGACCGTCAGGCTCTTCAGCGGCACGTTGACCACCTGCCCGTGCGGCCCCTTCAGCTGGAGTGTCGCCTGCTTGTCCGGCGGCAGGCTGCAAAGTTCCACGGTAAACGTGTTGGTGCCGGTATGGACCTGCGGCGAATCGGCGGTCACAGCGGCACTGTGGGGCCCCACATCAAACAGTGCCTGTGCTCCATGGCTGCCACTGGCAAGCGCAGGAGCGGCGGCGCCCAAGGTCAGCATCAAGACGGCCGGCCAAACAACCCGGCGCATGGGCATCCTCCCTCTCTCATCTGGCGTCAAGACTCTCTAACCATACGGGCGACCTATGGAGAAACTGTGTAAGGAATGCGTAAGAACCTTAATTATGGGCAAAAAAAGGGGCGGGTGGACTCTTCTCCGCCCGCTGGCTTATCGGGCCGCTGTTGGCTTTGACTAGCCTGGAGTAATGGGGCCCGAGGCGACTTGGGCGCGGCGAACTCGCTGGTCCGATATCATGGCGAGCTTCTGGGTGTTCTGTGCAGCCTCTGGCAGCGGCGACGGCTGGGATGAAGGCTTCTGTCCAATTCTTTCCCGGGTCTCGAGGCCTTCGAGAAAAATATGGACACTAACCTGCGTTTGCGGGCTCGGGCACGCCCCCAAGCCCCTGTTTTCCCTCGGAATTGGCTGGTATCACCCGCGGCGTGACGGCAAACGCAGTTTTCCGTCCAGTATTTTCTCAACCCCCGCCTGACCCAAGAAAATTATGGACAGAAAACCTAGTTTGCGGCCTCGCCGGCTCCATCACCGCCCGCCCAGCCCCAGCCCCCGCCTTGCGAGCGCGACGAAGCCCCCTCTGATAGAGGGGGCTTCGCAACCTTACTTGAGCCCGGCCAGCAGCTTCCCTGCGAGGCCCCGCTCCAGTTCCGCCTGAACCCATGTCCCTTCCGCCTGATGCTCTTCCTTGAGCACCCGCCCCCGTTCGTGGACCCACGAGAGCCAGGAGGAACGGTTGTAGGGAATCAGCACCTCGACCCGTTCCCGCCGGTTCTGCAGCACCTCCTGGACCGCCCGCTGCAGGCCATCCAGGTTCTGCCTCAGCGCCGCTGCTACCGCCACCGAGTTCGGCGTGGTCCGCAGCAGCCGTTCGAGATCGGCTGGTTCCACCTGGTCGGCCTTGTTGTAGACCACCAGGGTGGGCTTGTCGTTCGCCTTCAGCTCGGCCAGCACATCCAGTACGGCCTGCATCTGCTCGGCCCGCTTCGGATGCGATGCGTCTACCACGTGCAGGAGCAGATCGGCCTCGTTCACCTCTTCGAGGGTGGAGCGGAAGGCCGCCACCAGGAAGTGGGGCAGGTTGTGGATGAACCCGACGGTGTCCACCAGCAGGTACGGTTCGCCCTCAGCGGGCTCAACCCGGCGTGTGGTGGCATCCAGGGTGGCGAAGAGCCGGTCTTCCACGAAGACGTCAGAGTAGGCCAGTGCCCGGTGCAGGGTGGACTTGCCGGCGTTGGTGTAGCCGGTCAACGCCACCACGGGGACGGCTCCTTCGGCCCGGTCACGGCGGAGTCGGGCGCGGTGCGCCTTGATCTCCTCCAGTTCCTGCTTCAGTGCGGCGATGCGGTCCCGAATCTGCCGGCGGTCCAGTTCCAACTTGGTCTCGCCGCCGCCGAAGCGGGTCCCGATACCGCCGCCCTGGCGGGAGAGCTCGATCCCCTTGCCGGTCAGTCGGGGCAGCCGGTAGTTCAACTGAGCCAGTTCGACCTGGAGCTTCGCCTCACGGGTCCGGGCCCGCTGGGCAAAGATGTCGAGAATCACGGTCGTCCGATCGATCACCTTGCAGCCGATCGCGTCTTCGAGGTTCCGCAGCTGCACCGGTGTCAGTTCCGAGTCGAAGACGACCATGTCAAACTCCAGGTGGCGCCGGGCCTCCTCGATCTCTTCAACCTTGCCGCTGCCGACGAAGGTGGCCACTTCCGGCTTGGAGCGGGTCTGGGTGGTCTGACCGACCACCACGCCGCCGGCGGTATCGACCAACCGCTCCAGCTCGGCCAACGATTCCCCTGCGTTCCAGCCGTCGCTCTCGCGGGCCGGCAGTTCAAGACCCACCAGGTAAGCCTTTTCCGGCTCTGTCCGACTGGTGAGAGTCATATCAGCATGTGTCATATAGGTGTTTCCCTCTCTTTCGCATACCCTGTTAAGTCTTCCCGGCGAAGGCGCCGGGGCCTGACGCCCATCGTATGACCCGCGCCGCGCTGACAGAGCTGCCGCCCCACACAAAAACAATAAGGCCGCAGCCCAATCAGGGCCGCGGCCTGTGAACCGGCAAAGTACCAGTTACAGGGGCCATACCTGAGAGGGCGTCATGTCGATGTTGTTCTGGCGCAGCTTGATGAAGAACATGCAACTATCCCCTCTCTGGTTGAATTCCTGCCAAGTTTAGCATATTACCAGCCCCCAGGTCAAGAGGTCACTCTGTACGAGTTCGTCCGGCCCCGGAGGAATCCTGCGCCAGCGGGCTGCCCTCACGGCCGGCGAGGTCGACCAGACTCAGGTAGAAGCCGACGCCGTGGAGTAGGGCGGCCTCATCGACCATGAGGCGGGAGTTATGTAGGGGCGCCCTCTGCTCTTGTGGCCAGGCGGCGTCAGCGATGCCCAGTAGTCCGGTGCAGCCTGGTACCGCCTGGAGCATATAGGCGAAGTCCTCGCCCTCCAGGGAGACCTCGCTGTGGAGTACGTTGGGCTCGCCTACCATGGATGCGGCGGCCGCTCGGGCCAGGGCGACCATGGCGGAGTCGTTCACGCAGGAGGGATAGCCGGGTCGAATCTCCACGCTGCTGGTGGCACTGTAGGCGGCGCAGATCCCGCTCACGATTGTGTGGACCTTCTGGTGGACCAGGCTCCGCACCTGCCTGTCCAGGGTGCGAATCGTCCCCGCCAACTCCACCTGCTCGGCGATGATGTTGCCCTTCGTGCCCCCGTGGATGGCGCCGATGGTGACCACCGCCTCCTGGGTGGGGGCTACGCCACGGGAGACCACCTGCTGCAGCGCTACGATCACGTGCCCGGCCACCACCACCGCATCCACCGCATTCTCGGGGTGGGCGGCGTGTCCGCCCTTGCCCGTGATGGTGATCCGCATGCCGTCCGAGTTGGCGGAACAAACCCCGGCGACAAAACCCAGCCGGCCGGTCTCCAGGGCGGGGGAGACGTGAAGGGCGAAGACTGCATCCACTTCCTCCAGGATGCCGGCCTGCACCATGGCCTGGGCACCGCCCGGTCCTACTTCCTCAGCCGGCTGGAAGATGAACAGCACCTTCCCGGCGAGTTCTGGTTCCAACTGCTTCAGGGCCAGAGCCGTGCCCAACAGCATGGCGGTGTGGCAGTCGTGGCCGCAGGCATGCATCACCCCAGGGGTCTGGGAGCGGAAGGGCAGGTTGCCCTGCTCGCTGACCGGCAGGGCGTCAATATCCGCCCGCAACGCAATCGTCGGCCCCGAGCGTTTGCCGACGGCTTCGGCGACGACTCCATGCAGCCCCCCGACGCCGGTACGAACCGGATAGCCCATGCGCTCCAGTTCGCGGGCAATGAAGGCCGCGGTCTCTGTCTCCTGATAGCTGAGCTCCGGATGGGCGTGTAAATGCCGCCGTGTTTCCAACACATAAGGTTGGACGGATTGAGCCAGCGACAGCAGCGCTTCCCTTTCCACCGCTCCCCTCTCCCTTCACCCCCGCGGGTCTGACCACCACCGGGGGCTGCGTTCTGCCTGCAGGGCCGCCTCCAGATCAGGCCGTTCGATCTGCATCAGCTGCTCACGGCTGCACTCGGGCTGCTTGACCAGGCGCAGGGCCTGACAGCGCAGGCTCCGCTCCACCAGGTTGCGCACGGCGCGGGCGTTGCCCTCGGTGGCGCCCCAGTATGGCTGGCCCAGCACATGCCGCATCAGCAGCAAGGCATCAGCCGAGAGTTGATACTCCCGCTTTTGCCACATGATTTCGGCAATCGCCAGCAACTCTTCCTGCGTGTAGTCAGGAAATTGAATTCGCAACGGTAGACGCGAGTGCAGCCCGGGGTTCTGGCTGAGAAACCAGTCCATCTCATCCGAGTATCCGGCGAAGATGATCACCAGGTCCCCCCGCTGCTCTTCCATTGCCCGCACCAAGCAATCGATGGATTCACGGCCGAAGTCTTTCTCGCCGCCCCGGGCCAGCGAGTAAGCCTCGTCGATGAACAACAGCCCGCCGCTTGCCCGCTTGACGACCTCCCGGGTCTTCAGCGCCGTATGCCCGATGTACTCGCCCACCAGGTCGGCCCGCTCCACCTCGACCAGGTGCCCCTGACTGAGCACGCCCATCTCCTTGAACAGGCGGCCCAGGAGCCGGGCGACGGTGGTCTTTCCGGTGCCGGGACTGCCGGTGAAGACCATATGCAGCCCTGTGGCTTCGTGGGACAGTCCGACGGCAGCCCGTTTCGCCTGGATGGTGCGGTAGGCGTGGATCTCCCGCACATGCTGCTTGACGGTGGTCAGCCCCACCAGCCCGTCCAGCTCCGCGAGGACGGCCGCTACTCTGGCTGCCCGCCCCGCTTCGCCTTCCCGCACACTTCGCTCCCGGGCCGCCCGCTCCGAGCCGGTCTCCACCTGCCGCTGCCTCAGTTCCATGGCCAACCGGAATGCCTCATCGGGCCGCACCTTCCCCTTGCGGAGCCAGTCCGTGATCTCCGCAATCCGCTCGGGCCGCTTGGTTGCCGGTTTCATGTCCATGCCACCTCAGGGAAGAATACGCCCGTGCAGGCCTGTCTCATCACTCCGTGGGAGTACCCTACGCCGGCGGGGGGTACTACGTGGGAATCCCCTCCGCCGTCGGTCCTGTGCCGCCACGGCCCCTTTTCCTGCGGATTGACCGACAAAACCTTACACAATGGGGGATGCGTACTTCTCCGGTTTTGTCGGTCACCCTTCGGGTCTCCTCGGGGGGCCGAACGGCGTCACAG
>JBLNEM010000162.1:0-7025 GCA_050262655.1 Mycobacterium leprae
ATTGATGATGAAGAAGGTGATCAGCGTGATGCCGAATAGCACCGGGATCGACTGGATCAACCGGCGGATGAGATAGCGCCCCATCGGGGGTCCCCCTTTCGTCTTGAGCCTGTTATTTACCGGGAGGGGGGCTGAAAGCCCCCCTCCACACGTATTAGCCCGCTGCCTACTTGGCCGCCGGGTCGATCCACCACTTCTCGATGTTCCACTCGAAACCGATCGGGGTGGCACCAATCGGGCCCTTCAGACGCTTGGAGAAGCCCTGAATGTCGTTGGCGAACCAGAGCCAAATATAGGGCTGGTCCTCGGCCAGAATGGCCTGGATCTCCTGGTAAATCGGCTTCCGCTTGGCCTGATCCAGTTCGGTCAGACCCTTCGCCAGCAACTCATCCACCCTCTTGTTGCAGTACCCGATATCGTTGTAGCTGCCTTCGCAGGACCAGATCGAGGTGGAGTCAGGCTCGACGCCGAGGCTCCAGCCGTAGATATAGACCGGCGGCTGCTTGCGATCGGGGTTGCCGGCATCCGAGAGGTCCAGCAGGGTGGCGTCATCGACGCCCTTCAGGTTGGCTTCGACACCGATCGCCTTCCACTCGGACTGAACCACCTGCGCAGCCTCGCTGTACTGCTTGCTGCTGTTGACATAGACCAGGTCGAAGGAGAACTTCTTGCCGTCCTTCACCCGAATGCCATCCGAGCCCAGCTTCCAGCCGGCGGCGTCCAGGAGCTGCTTCGCCTTCTCCTTGTCGTTGCTGAACTTGGCGACGTTGGCGTTGTAGTCCCAGCGCTGCGGGGTCGCATGGCTCCAGGCCGGGATGCCGTGGCCCATCAGCAGCTTGCTGACCAGGTTATCCTTGTTGATGGCGTAAGAGAGCGCATGGCGAACGTTGACATCCTGGAACAGCGGGTTGTTCAGATCGAGGGTCAACTGCTGGTAGCTCAGGGTCGGGGTCTCCAACACGCTGACGTTCTTCACGTCGTTCTTGAAGTGGTCGATGTTCTCCATTTCGATCGCGGCGTTGTCGACCTCGCCCTTCTCCAGGGCGGCCATGGCGGTGTTGGCGTCGGGAACGATCTTCCAGACATACTGGTCGATGTTCGGCCGGCCGCCCCACCAGTTGTCATTCGCCTTCAGGACGATCCGCTCGTTGGGCTTCCACTCCACAAAGGCGAAGCGGCCGGTGCCCACGGGCTTGCGGTTAAACTCGGAGTCCTTCATCTTGGCGCCCAACTGATCCTTGAGCAGGTGCTCCGGAATGATCCACATCAGGCCGATGCGGGACATGGCCGGTGCGAACTGCTTGTCAAAGTTGAAGACCACGGTGTATTTGTCCGGGGTCTCAATGGCGCCGCCCTTCTGCCAAGCTTCCCACAGGGCCAGCTTCTGCTTGTCGGCCTCGTCCTTGGTCAGCTTCTTGGCATCGACATCCTTGTCAACGGTCTTGTAGCTGGAGCGCAGTTCGGTCGCGCCCTTCAGCGAGGTGTAGCCGCTGGCCCGAATGCCGGTGTAGCCTGGATGCAGGACCGCCGCAAAGGTGAACTTCACGTCGGCGCTGGTAAACTCCACGCCGTCGTGCCACTTCACGTCCTTGCGCAGGTTGTAGGTCCACTTCAGGCCGTTGTTCTCCACCTTGGGCAGTTCGGTCGCAAGCGAGGGAACTAGCTCCAACTTCTCATTGCGGTTCAGAAGGCTGTCGAACACCTTCTCGATGATCGCCGAGGACGCCGTATCCTGGTAGAGGATCGGGTTCAGGTTGCTGGCATCGCTGGTGCTGGCGCTGGAGTAAGTGCCGCCCTTCACCGGCCCGTTATCGGCCGGCTTGTTGTCCTGGGGCTTGCTGGTGGTACAGGCCGACAGCAGCAGGGCCATGGCCAGCGCTACGGCGAGGAACCGGAAACAGCGCTTCATGCGTCTACCCCCTCGATTCTATCAGAATCCTAACCGAAGCTGATTTTGTTTAAATCCATTTGACAATGAAACGCTTCCGCCTGGCGTTCGGTTCAGTTTTTCTTGCGGCGCGGCCGAAAAAGACCGGAGCATCGCCCCGGTCCTGCTTTTTCGCCTCGCCCTGTTGTACTTCACGTCAGTTTCTTGTAGGATAGGACAGTATGTCATCGTTGAAATATCCCTAGAAGAGGTGCGCTACGTGAGCATTCTTGAGGTAAACAAACTCGGACATGGTTTTGGTGCCCGGTCCCTGTTTCATGACGTCTCCTTCCGCCTGCTCCGTGGCGAACACGTCGGGCTGATTGGGTCCAACGGCACGGGCAAGTCCACCTTTGTGGAGATCATCACCGGCCAGACCCAACCGGACGAAGGCACTGTCGTCTGGGCCAAGCGTGCTTCAGTCGGTTATCTGGATCAGCATACCCGCCTGACGCCGGGGCTCACCATGCGGGACGTGCTCCGCGACGCCTTCCGGCCGCTGTTTGAGATGGAGGCCGAGTTGGGCACCATCGGCGAGGCCATGGCCTCTGCCGACCCGGATACGATGGAGAGCCTCCTGGAGGAAATGGGCGACATTCAGGACCGTCTGGAGAACAGCGGTTTCTATACGATTGATGCGAAGGTTGAGGAGACCGCCAAGGGCCTCGGTCTGAACGCCATCGGCCTCGACCGCGATGTCTCCGAGCTCTCGGGCGGTCAGCGCACCAAGGTGCTGCTGGCCAAGCTGCTGCTCCAGCAGCCCAACGTTCTGCTGCTGGACGAGCCAACCAACTACCTGGACGAAGAGCACATCATCTGGCTGACCGACTACCTGCAGAACTACCCGTACGCCTTCCTGCTGGTCAGCCATGACACCTACTTCATGAACGACGTGGTCAACCTGATCTACCACCTGGAGGGTGGCTCGCTGACCCGTTACAGCGGCAACTACGAGAACTTCCTGCGTGTCTACGAACAGCGCCGGATGCAGCAGGAGAGCGCCTACGAGCGGCAGCAGCAGGAGATCGCCCGGGTTGAAGACTTCATCGCTCGCAACAAGGCCCGCGTCGCAACCCGCGGCATGGCTGCCTCCCGCCAGAAGATGCTGGACAAGATGGAGCGCATTGAGAAGCCGGTGGAGTATCCCCGCCCCACCTTCAACTTCAAAGAAGGGCGCAACTCGTCCAAGATTGTCTTCCAGGCTGAGAACATGGAGATTGGGTACGACTTCCCCCTGCTCCCGCCGCTCTCCATGATCCTGGAGCGGGGCCAGAAGATCGCCATTACCGGCATGAACGGCATCGGCAAGTCGACCCTGCTGAAGACCCTGCTGGGCCAGATCAAGCCCCTCAGCGGGCTGGCGGACCAGGGCGACAACCTCCAGGTGGGCTACTTCGCCCAGGAAGAGGCCATGGACGACGACCGGACGCCGATCGAGGAACTGTGGGATACGTACCCCTGGCTCTCGAACAACGAGGTGCGCGGACGCCTCTCCTCCTGCGGCCTTACCGCTGAGCATATCAACAACAAGATCTTCAACCTCTCCGGCGGCGAGCAGGCGAAGGTGCGGCTGGCCAAGCTCCAGGTGAACGAGTCGAACGTGTTGGTGCTGGACGAACCCACCAACCACCTGGACGTGGCGGCCAAAGAGGAACTGGCCATCGCCCTGAAGCGCTACAAGGGCACCGTCCTGCTCGTCTCCCACGAGCCGGAGTTCTACCAGGACTGGATCACCGATACCTGGAACGTGGAGCAGTGGGCGAAGAAGGCCGCACGGTAGCATCGATCCAATACGAACCGCCGCCTATAACAGGCGGCGGTTTTGTTGTGGTTACTTCACCGGAAAATCGTACACGGCCGTTCCGGTGCCCCTGACGTCGCCGGTGTGCTCTCCGTCACTCTTGCAGCCGACAACGGTGATCTCCGTCTCGTAATGCAGGGTGGTGGTCCCGCCGGGCGCCGCCTGAAAGCTGGAATAGCTCTCAACAGGAGAAGAACCGCCCCCAACGACGGGCAGCACCGTATCAAACCCGGGGCCGCGGGCCACGATACTCTCCATTCCGACTGAGTAGATGTAGTCCACGCCGGGAGCGCAGCGCGTCGGTCCAGGGATCGTGACAAAAACATCGGTCGCAGACCACTTGACCTGGGCAGCGGGAACCGGGGCGCCACCGATTGTCGCCGGACCGGTGCTCTTGGCAGCAGCTTCGCCGGAGCCCAGTGCGACGCCAGTCACCTGAAAACGCTGAATGGCTGCCCGGAATGGATCGCTGCCGTCGGGAAGCGTAAGGGTCAGTGGACCGCCGTTAAACCCGTCAATGGTGAGGTGTCCGGCGATCCGTGCTGCAACCCAACCGGGTCTGAGCCCGCCGGAGAACGCAACCCCCAGGCTCGCCACAGCGCCCGGCGCCAACTCTGCAGGCGGAGTTGGCAGCGCCACATGGCCTAACACTTCCCCGCCGGTGCCGTCGGGAGCAGTGGCACCATAGGGCACCACCTCCAGCATCAATGCGGCGTTCGTCAGCTTCAGCGTTACGCCCTTGTCCCCGCACATGTTCGTGTTGTTATGTAGGTGCAGGGTCAGCTTCCCTCCCTGCGTTGTGGACGCCGAGCCGTCGCTCCGCACAACGGCCCGAAGCGTTCGGGTATCCATCGTGCCACAGAGAGAGTCCCCCGCCGCCACCTGCCACACCGGGTCAGGCGTCAGCGTCGTGTGCTGAGCCACAGGAACTGTAGATGGGGCCGGCGGGTCCGGCGGATGCGTGGCGCTTGAATCCACAGCAACTGGCGCCGCCGGGGCGGCATCGACCGGCCCGCTTTGCGGGGCGGGGGTGGTTTCGGGCGTTGGTGATGAGGGCTGGGGCTGCTGGACCGCAGCCTGGTCGACTGACGGCTGGGCGGCGGGCGGTTTGGCCGTGCCGCATCCCGTCACCAGCGCCAGGACCAGGAGCGTGGTCGTGAGGTCTCGATTACGCATATTGAGACAGCCTCCACGTCAAAGATATCGCTGATAAGCTTCAAAGGATTGGACGTTGATCCTGCGCCCCCAGTTGCAGGCGACGGCAGAACAATGCCCCGTACGGCCGCAGTGCGGCAGTACGGGGCCTCTGTGCTATTCCGGTATCTCCTCGTCTTCCAGTTCGCCGCTGAACTCTTCCTGCCATTGGGCCAGGCTGATCAGCACGTCCCGCGGGCGGGAGCCCTGATGTTGGCCGATATAGCCCCGCTCCTCCATCATGTCGATGAGGCGGGCCGCCTTGCTGTAGTTGCAGCGGAGCCGGCGCTGCAGGATCGAGACCGACGCCTGTCCATGCTCGATCACCACCCGGACTGCCTGCGGGAAGGCCGCTTCAACGGCGGAGACCGCCTGTGCCTCGCCACCGGCCCCGCGATTGCGCCGGTCATCGGCTTCCACCGAGACCTCCTGTGCGGTGAAGGTAGGCCTGCCCTGCTCCTTCACGAAGCGCACCAGGCCGTCCACCGATCCCTCGTCGATAAAAGCGCCCTGGGCCCGCACGGGCTTGGGCAGGCCGCTGGGATGATAGAGCATGTCGCCGCGGCCCAACAGTCGTTCGGCACCGGCGCTGTCCATGATCACCCGGGAGTCGATCTGCGAGGAGACGGCGAAGGCGATGCGAGATGGCACGTTGGCCTTGATCAGACCGGTGATCACGTCCACCCGGGGTGACTGGGTGGCGATCACCAGGTGCATGCCGCAGGCCCGGGCCATCTGAGCCAGACGGCAGATAGCATCTTCCACATCGGCCGGAGCCACCATCATCAGATCGGCCAACTCGTCGATGAAGATCACGATGAACGGCAGGGGACGGCGGGGGTGCTCCGGGTCGGGGCCGGGGTTGGCCGTCACCATCCGGTTATACTGCTCGATGTTGCGGACGCCGGCGGCGGCGAACAGCTCGTACCGGCCCTCCATCTCCTTCACCGCACCCTTGAGGAAGCCGGCCGCCTTCTTGACATCGGTGATGACCGGCGCAATCAGATGGGGGATCCCGTTATACGTGGAGAGCTCGACCATTTTCGGATCGATCATCATCATTTTCACTTCGTCCGGCCGCGCCTTGAACAGCAATGAGCAGATGATCGTGTTCATGCAGACCGACTTGCCCGACCCGGTGGAGCCGGCGATCAGCAGGTGCGGCATCTTGGCCAGATCGCCTACCACCGCTTGACCGGCGTTGTCCTTGCCAAAGGCGACGGCCAGCCTGGAGGGGTTGTTGCGGAAGTCGGTTGACTCCAGCACCTCACGGAGGGGAACCATCTGGCGCACCCGGTTGGGCACCTCAATGCCCACGGCGGACTTCCCCGGGATCGGCGCCTCGATCCGCACGTCTTCGGCGGCCAGGGCCAACGCCAGGTCATCGGCCAGTGCGGTGAACTTGTTCACCCGCACCCCCGGGCCAGGCTGCAACTCGTAGCGGGTTACCGCGGGACCATAGGAGAAGTCGACCACTTTGGACTCTACGCCAAAGGAGCGCAGCGTCTCCTCCAACAGAATCGCCCGCTCCAGGTGCTCATCCTCCGTCTGGGTTCGGGCTGCCGCCAGCGCTGGCAACATGCCGACCGCAGGAAGCTGATACGGATCCTGGAGAAGCGCCGGTGCAGGGCCCGGGTCAACGGCAAATTCAAGCTCGGGCTCAGGCTCCGGGGCAAGCTCGGGTTCGGGCTCGGGTTCGGGCTCAGCCGGGGGCGCCTGCTCCTGCTGTGTGGGTTCCGGCTCCGCCACTGCGGGCTCCGGTTCCAGCGACGGCGTCAGCAACGATCCCGGGAGGGTGACGGAAACCGCCGGCTCCTCCCGGGTTGCCGCAAACCCGTATGTCGGCAACTCCGGTGCCGGCCATACCGGCGTAACCGGTGACTCAACTGGCGCAGGCACTGACGTCCGGACTTCCGGCGCCGGGACGGGAGCCACCGGAGCCACTGCCGCCGGGGCAACCGCGGGGCGTGGCACATACAAAGGCGGCGGCACGGCCCGCAACTGCCGGGAGGGCGAGTCAAACCGTTTGGGCGGGCGGGGCGGAACCTCGGGCTGCGCCTCGGCCGCAGGCACGGCCGGACGGACTGTATTGTAGTCTTCACT
>JBLNEM010000163.1:0-10292 GCA_050262655.1 Mycobacterium leprae
CGTCACCGCACCGGAGATCACCACCGCCTGCGCACCATATTGCGCCGCCCGGCGGGCGACACCCAGGGGCACCTTGCCGGCCATGGTCTGGCCGTCGGTCCGCCCCTCGCCGGTCACCACCAGCGCAGCGCCGTTGAGGCTGTCATCGATCCGGACCGCCTCCATCACCACCTCGATGCCGGGCCGCAGCCGGGCATTGAGGAAGCCCATCAACGCATGGCCCAGGCCACCGGCGGCTCCGGCGCCCGGTGCATTCCGCACGTCGCGGCCCAGGTCCCGAGCCATGATATCGGCCAGATGGGCCAGGGCTGCATCGAGCTGCTGCACCATCTCAGGCGAGGCGCCCTTCTGTGGACCATAGACGGCCGAAGCGCCGCGGGGACCGCAAAGCGGGTTGTCCACATCACAGGCCACCAGAATGTCGGTCCTGGCCAGCCGGGGATCCAGCCCGGAGCGGTCAATGCGCTCCAGCGCTGACATGGCAGCGCCGCCGTACCCCACGGCCGTGCCATCGGCCTTCAGCAGCCGGCCCCCCAACGCCTGAATCATGCCCGCGCCACCGTCGTTGGTGGCACTGCCGCCGATCGCCACGACCAGTCGGGTCACACCCAGGTCCAGGGCGGCGCGCATCAACTCGCCGGTACCGTAGGTGGTGGTGATACGCGGGTCACGCTTCTCCTTCGGCACCAGCAGCAGGCCTGAGGCCGCGGCCATCTCGATCGCCGCCGTCTCCCCATCCCCCATGATGCCGAAGCGGGCCAGCACCGGCTCGCCCAGGGGACCGGTAACGGTCCGCTCCACATAGCGACCGCCGGTACCCGAAACCAGGGCGTCCAGCGTGCCCTCGCCACCGTCGGCCATCGGCACCTCACGAATATCCGCACCCGGGAACGCTAGGCGGGCACCCCGCGCCATGGCGGCTGCCGCGTCGGCTGCAGAAAGGCTCCCCTTGAACGAATCGGGGGCAATCACAATGCGCATTGGCTCTCCTCCATCTGGAACACGCTGGTTGATCTCGTCGCGCCAAACGGGACAAAGGTTCGAATGCTGAAATACTTCGTGCCAAATGTACGGTATCCCTCTCCGCCTGGCCTGAACAGGAGCAGTTTTGGCACGCCCGTTGCACAGCGTGACCAAAAAACGGCTCGCCCGACAGGTTCAGGGTGGCAGGGACTTTACACCCAGTTTGGGACTTGCTAATCTTGTGCTAATGCGGTTTCGGCCAGCCAGGAAAGGGGAAATCGAGATGCAGTTTGATCCACTTTACCATCCGTACCCGTCTCGACGGTCGTCGGTCTACGCCAAGAACGGCGTCGTGGCGACCGGGCAGCCGATGGCTGCTCAGGCAGGCCTCGCAATCCTTCGGCAGGGTGGCAACGCCATTGACG
The DNA here is from genome assembly GCA_050262655.1 of Mycobacterium leprae. GTDB lineage: Bacteria > Bacillota > Sulfobacillia > Symbiobacteriales > Symbiobacteriaceae > DASXVX01. The sequence continues at coordinate 1,389 of JBLNEM010000163.1, forward strand.
CCGCCATCGCTACTGCCGCCGCTCTGACCGTGGTGGAACCTACCGCCAACGGCATCGGCGGTGACGCCTTCGCCCTCGTCTGGACGAAGGGAGAGCTGCACGGCCTCAACTCCAGCGGCCCGGCTCCGATGGCCATCTCCATTGAAGCGCTCGCCAAGGCGGGTGTCACCGAGATTCCGAAGTACGGCTTCATTCCAGTCACCGTCCCGGGTGCGCCTGCGGCCTGGGCCGAACTCTCCCGCCGCTTTGGCCGGCTGCCCTTCACCGAAGTGCTGCGTCCGGCGATTGAGCTGGCGGAGAACGGCTACGCCATCACCCCGAATTTGGGTTATTTCTGGAACCGGGCGGCCGCTGCCTATTCGCAGGGGCTCAAGGGCGAGGAGTTCAAGCACTGGTTCGAGACCTTTGCCCCCGGCGGCAAGGCGCCTCAGGTGGGCGACATCCAGCGCCTGCCCGACCATGCCCGGACCCTCCAGCTGATCGCCGAGACCAAGGCCGAGGCCTTCTACCGCGGCGAACTGGCCGAGAAGATCGACGCCTTCTCCCGCAAGCACGGTGGTTACATCCGCAAGGAGGACCTGGCCGCGTTCAAGCCGGAGTGGGTGAAGCCGATCAGCGTCGACTACAGGGGCTACAAGGTCCACGAGATCCCGCCCAATGGCCATGGCCTGGTGGCGCTGATCGCCCTCAACATCCTGAAGGGCTTCGAGTTCAGCGAGCGGGACACGGTGGAGACTTACCACAAGCAGATCGAGGCCATCAAGCTGGCCTTCGCCGACGGCCTCAAGTATATCGCCGACCCCCGCGCCATGTCGGTCCGGGTGGAGGACCTGCTCTCCGAAGCGTACGCAGCGGAGCGCCGGAAGCTGATCGGCCGGACGGCCATCACGCCCGAACCCGGCCAGCCGCCCAAGGGTGGCACGATCTACCTCTGCACCGCCGACGGCGAGGGGAACATGGTCTCCTATATCCAGTCGAACTACATGGGCTTTGGCTCGGGCCTTGTGGTGCCGGGGACCGGCATCGGCCTGCACAACCGCGGCCATAACTTCGTGCTGGACCCGAACCATGACAACTGCCTGGCGCCAGGGAAGAAGCCGTACCACACGATCATCCCGGGCTTCCTCACGAAGGATAACCAGGCGGTGGGTCCGTTCGGCGTCATGGGCGGCTTCATGCAGCCGCAGGGCCACCTGCAGGTGGTCATGAACACGGTGGACTTCCACCTGAACCCGCAGGCGGCGCTGGATGCGCCCCGGTGGCAGTGGATGGAGGGCAAGGTGGTCGAGATGGAGCACTCCACCCCGGCGCACATCGTGGACGCTCTCGCCCGCAGGGGACACAGCGTGAAGTGGGCCCTGGGCTCGGGCGGCTTCGGCCGTGGCGAGATCATCTGGCGGCTGGAAAACGGCGTGCTTGTGGCGGGCACTGAGCCCCGCACGGATGGGCAGGTCGCGGCCTGGTAGGTAGTTCGTGGGAATCCCCTCCGCCGTCAGGCCTGTGCCGCCACGGCCCCTTTTCCGGCGGAGCCCCTACGGGTCTCCTTGGGGGGCCTACCGGCGTCACAGGCCTGCCGGCTCCGGGGCGCTCGCGTTCCTCCCGAGTACGCCTCGGTTGTTTGTTGGGGAATGGGACATGACACCCTGGCTGTTTCGGGGGTGATGGGGCTTGGAGGCTTCGACGTTTTGGAAGCGTGGGGGTAAGCTGCGGCCTACTGGGCGGGTTTTGATCTTTGCAGGGTTGGTCGTCGGGCTCTTCTTCGTGCTTGACATTGGCAGCGGGATCGTCATCGGTGTGCTGGCGGTGCTGAAGCAGCGGCCTGCGCTTATGGACATCCTGAAGAACGTGCTCTTCAACGAGGCGATCATGGCGCTGGTCGCCATTGGCGCCACCTTGCTGGCCTGCCTGATCGAGCGGCGGCGGTTGGGGTCGCTGGGCCTTGGGTATGCCGGGGGGCGGTTTCTGTGGGGGAGCCTGGTGGGCGCAGGGATGCAGAGCCTGGTTCTCTTGTTGGCGCTGGTGACGGCTGGCTATGCCTTTGCCTGGAACGGCAGCCACGTGGCGGCCTCGCCCTGGTTCCAGTATGTCGCGGCCATGCTGCTCACCGGCTTTGCGGAGGAGAGCCTGTTTCGGGGGTACCTGCTGCGCACCCTGGAGGAAGGATGGGGGCGCCGGGTCGCCCTGGCGGTCACTTCGATTCTGTTCGCCCTGGCCCATTTCGCCAACCCCGGGTTCACGCTGCAGGCGTTCATCGGCCTCTGCCTGATCGGCCTCTTCTTCGGGTACAGCGTCTACGCCACGGGCACCCTCTGGTTCGCCATCGGCGTGCATGCGTTCTGGAACATCTTCGAGGGGGTCGTCTACGGCTTCCCCAACTCGGGCAATCCAGAACCCTATTCCATCCTGCAGGCCGTGGCCCACGGACCGGTCTGGTGGACTGGCGGTCGATTCGGACCGGAGGCCGGGCTGATCTCGCTGCTGGTCCAGATTGCCGGCTTGTGGCTGCTGGTGCGCTACGCCAGGAGACAGGCCCCAGCGCTGGCTTAACAACATGCGAAAAGCCCACCCTGCTCGTGCGAGCGGGGTGGGCTCTCTCTTTGCTGCCAGCTACTTGCCCGTAATGGCCAGGCCCTTGATCAGCAGGCTCGGCGTGCCGATGTTGCCGTGGCCCGGGTAGAACTCGAGGTCGCTGCCCAACTCTGCCACGCTGTTCATCACGTCGTAGAAGTTGCCGGCCACGGTGATCTGGTTCACGGGGTGGGCGATCTCGCCGTTCTTTACATAGTAACCGCCGGCGAGTAGCGAGAAGTCGCCGGAGATCGGGTTGGCGCCCGAATGGAGGCCCTGGAGGCTGGTGATGATCACGCCTTCAGCCATCGACTTGACCAGCTCGTCGAAGGAGCGGGTGCCCGGCTCCAGATAGAAGTTGCTCGGGGCGGTCACCACGGCGCTCTTGTAGGACTGCTTGGTGCCGTGACCGGTGGAGGGGACCCCGTCGATGCCGCCGGTCTTCTGGTTGTAGAGCAGGCTCTTTAGCACGCCCTTCTCCACCACCGACAGCTTCCGGGTGGGAGTGCCTTCACTGTCGAAGGAGCGGCTGGCGGCGCCGTCGGCCCGGAGGGGATCATCCACGAGGGTGATGTTGGCGCCGGCGATCGCCTGGCCAACCTTGCCCTTCAGGCGGGACTTGCCCTTCTGCGCGTTCTCGGCGAAGAAGACGCCCACATAGGTGCTGAGCAGGTCGGAGGCTGCATCCTTGCGCAGCAGCACGGGATAGGTCCGGCTCTCGACCGGCTCGGCCCCCAGGTAAGAGACGGCTTCCGCCACCACCTTGGCAGCCAGCGCCTTGGCGTTGAAGGCCTTGAACTCCTTGCCGATGGTGAACTCGTAGGCGGTCTTGGTATCGTTATCCTTGCGGGCGACGACGCCGACCACGGCAAAGCCGATGTTGCTCCGCTCGCTCACCTCGAGCCCCTTGGTGTTGGCGATATAGCGGGTGGAGATCTCCGTGGAGCACGAGCAGTGATTCACCAGGCTGATGCGGGAGTCAAGCCGGTAGCACTCGGCGTCCAACTCCTTCAGGAAGGCAATCTTCTCGGCCGGGGTCACCCGGGCAAAGTCGGCGGCAAACAGTTCCAGTGGCTGATAATCGAAGGGACCGGCGTAGAGCGGCTCGACCTCTTCGCTGTCGATCACGCCGGCGCTGTTCTGCGCCGCGTTCAGCAGCAGGTCGATGGCCGATTCGTCGATCTTCTCGGTATAGGCGTAGCCCATCTTGCCGTTCAGGCGGCCACGGAAGGAGATGCCGCCATCCACCGCCTGGGTGAACTTGTCCAGATCACCCTTGAAGACGTTGGCGCTGAACTTCTCGCTGGACTGGTAGTAGAGTTCCATATCGGTAAAGCCAACGGCCGCTCCCCGTTCGAAGAGGGCATTCTTCAGTGCTGAGAGTTCCATCTGCTACCGCCCCTTTCTGCCGCCAACGGTGAGTTCGCTGACCCGGATCATGGGCTGGCCCACGTTGGTCGGGATCGAGCCCGAGGAGGAGCCGCACATGCCCTGGCCATGAGCGAGGTTGTTGCCGACCATGTCGATCTTCTTCAGGGTATCGAGGCCCGTGCCGATCAGGGTTGCGCCGCGGACCGGCTCGCAGATCTTACCGTTGCGGACGATATAGCCCTCGTTGACGGCGAAGTTGTACTCGCCGGTAGCCGGCTGGACCGAACCGCCGCCCATGTAGCGGGCGTAGATGGCGAAATCGGTGTTGGCGATGATCTCCTCCGGCGTGGAGTCGCCGGCGGCGATGTAGGTGTTGGTCATGCGAGAGGTCGGCGCGAACTTATAGGACTGCCGCCGGCTGGAGCCGGTGGGGGCCATGCCCATCCGCCGTGCGTTCAGCTTGTCGATCAGATAGCCCTTCAGGACGCCGTTCTCGATCAGCACGTTCTTCCGGGAGCGAGTGCCCTCGTCGTCCATGTTGATGGAGCCCCACTCGTTGGCCGGGGTGCCGTCGTCGATGGCGGTGACGATGGACGGTGCGATCTGCTCGCCCAGCTTGTCGGCGAAGACCGATGCCTTCTTGGCCACCGAGGTGGCTTCCAGGCCATGGCCGCACGCCTCGTGGAAGATGACGCCGCCGAACTCGTTGTCGATGATGACCGGGAACCGGCCGCTGGGTGCGTCCTCCGCATGCAGCATGGTAACCGCCATGCGGGCCGCTTCCTTGGCGTAGTAGGTGACGTCGATGTCGTTGAAGAAGTCGAAGCCCTTCAGCGCACCGGGACCGTAGAAGCCCCGCTGCAGGTCGGAGCCCTGGGAGGCAACGGCCTCGATGCTGAGACGGGTGCGCACCCGCCGATCCTCGGCCCAGGTGCCTTCCGAGTTAGCGACCAGCACCTGCTGATCGGAGTCGGCGTAGTTGATGGTAACCTGGGAGATCTCCGGGCTGTACTCCTTGGCCGCCGTGGAGGCCAGGCGCATCACGTCGACCTTGCGGGCGTGGGAGACATCGCCGGGATAGACCTTGATCGGATGGAGCGTGCCGCCCACCGATACCATGAAGTTGAGGGTCCGGTCCTGGAGCTTGCTGCCCGGAATGGCCTGCGCTGCCTGACGAGCCAAAGCGATCAGCTTCTCAGCATCATGCTCGTTCGTGTAGGCATAGACGCTATTGAACCCGTTGAAGATGCGGACACCGATGCCCCAGTCCCGGCCCGAAACGCCGGTCTCGACCTTGCCGCCCACCATGCTGATGTTGGTGTTCAGCCGGTCCTCCACGTAAACCTCGGCGAAGTCGCCGCCCGTGGAGAGGGCTGCCGTGATCATGTCGTTTACAAGCGCCTTACTCAGCACAAGCCAACCCTCCAGTCATCTCTGACAGCACTTTTGCACCGCCATAGTCCTGTACTTATTTGATCTGAGTGTCGCAAAAACCTCTCTCGGTTTGATATTTCCGTATCAAACATGCCACGAACTATTTTACTCCGCGAGAGTACCCTCCGCCGTCGGGCCTGTGCTGCCACGGGCGCCTTATCTTCGGAGCCCGCGGAGCCGGTCTCCGAAGGGCGCCCGAACGGCGGCACAGACCCGCCGGCTTCGGGGACGCTCATCTTCGTTTCACTGGATTGGGACATAACTCCCTCGCACCGCCGTGGCATGCCTTGGTTCCAATAGTGAACCGGCGAACTGAGATGCGGTTGAAGGCCTGCTGAGAGTTTGCTGTGAGGCTACACCTGCGTGGCGGCGACCGTCGCCCGATAGCTTTCCAGGCGGCCCCGTAGCTTGTTGTTCAGCCCGTCCAGCCACGGCGGCAGTAGGGGGCCTTGGGCCAAGTCCAGGGCCCTCGAGACCCGGCCGTAGGTGTACAGGTCGTGCAGCCGGCGGAAGAGCGGGATCTGGGCCAGGAGTTCGGCGTTGACCGGTACCCATGTGGTGTATCCGTCCATGAAGGCCGCAAAGCGCGGGTCTGCGGTGGTCATTCCGCCGGCGAACAGGTCCCCCAGCGCATAGGCAATGTCCGCCACATACCAGTGATGGCAGCAGTCGTCAAAGTCCAGGGCTGCAACGGCGCCATCCGACCAGCACAAGTTGTCCGTCTCAAAATCATAGTGAATCAGACCGTAGTCGGCGGGACCCGTGGGCAGCCGCTCCGCCCAAGCGGCCAACCGCTCCCATTCCGTCTGCAGGACGGAATCCGTCTGGGCTATGTACTCCCGGGCCAGCGCCAGATGGTCGCGCCAGCTCTCCCGGTCGGCCGCCGACGGGTCGGTGTACCGCTGGAGGGCGGCATGAAGCTGGCCGAGTGCGGAGCCCCAGGTCCGGAAGTCGGCCGGCGCCATCTCCTCAGCCTCCCGATGGCCCCCACTCAGGCCCTCGAACAGCACGGCATGGAATGAACCGTACTCAGTCTGCATCGACTCCACATAGGCGCCATTGACTGACCGAACCGGCTCGGCCAGCCGAATCCCCTGGGCGGCCAGCCACGTAAGCAGGTTGGTTTCGGCCAGCAGTAAGCGGCGGCTGCGTTCATGTACGTCATTGAACCGCAGGAAGTACCGCTTTCCGGCCCGCTGCGTCACAAAGATGAAGTTGGCGCTGGCCCGCACGAAGCGGACCGTGCCCGGATCGTAACCCCAGGGCTGCAGAATCTGCTCGGCCAGTGGACTCTGCCAGCTTTCATCCACGGTATCGACCACGCGCTGCATCAAACTGAGCTTCATCATCGTCAGATCCCTCCACCGTTTCTGTATTCACGATGAAAGCCAGCCGATTCCTGCTCGGCTCCCCTCTTGAAACTGTTAACGGTGCGAAGTATGATGTAAGTTAACTAATAGGTTGGGCTCACATAGGAGAACAGAGGGATGAAACTTCCAGATAGCCTTCGGGCCTTTCGTCACCCGGATTACCGCATGTTCTTTGCGGGACAGCTGGTCTCGCAAATTGGCACCTGGATGCAGTCCGTCGGTCAGTCCTGGCTGATCGTGACGCTGACCAGTTCCGCCCTGAAGCTGGGCCTGATCAGTACCCTCCAATTCCTGCCCACCCTGCTCTTCGCGCTCTTCGGCGGCGCGCTGGCTGACCGGCTGCCCAAGCGGAAGACGCTGATCGGCACGCAGTCCATCCTGATGATCCTGGCCTTCGTCCTGTCGGCGCTTGTGCTGACGCACCATGTGCAGTACTGGCACGTGGCCGTGCTGGCCGCCCTGCTGGGTCTGACAAACACGTTGGATATGCCGGTCCGGCAGGCCTACACCGTGGAGATGGTCGGCGGCCGTGAAGACCTGGGCAACGCCATTGCCCTCAACTCCGCCCTCTTCAACGGCGCCCGCCTGGTGGGTCCGGCGGTGGCTGGCCTCCTGATCGCCAAGTATGGCGTCGGCCTGGCCTTCTTCCTGAACGGCGTCAGTTTCCTGGCCGTGATCGTTGCCCTCTTCTTCATGAAGGCGCAGGGCCTGCCGCGGCCTCGGGCCAACCGCTCCATCCTGAAGGATGTGGGCGAAGGCCTGCGCTACTCCTACGCCACGCCCGTGGTCTTCCTCCTCCTCAGCCTGCTCTTCTTCATCGGCCTGTTCGTGATCAACTTCCAGGTCCTGATCCCGGTGTTGGCCAAGCAGGTGCTGGGCGGCGACGCCCGGACGTACGGCTATCTGATGTCCTCCCTGGGCGCCGGCGCTCTGTTGGGCGCCATGGGGTTGGCACACTTCAGCGCCAAGGGCAAGAGCAACCTGAACCTGCTGGTGACGATGGGCCTCCTGCTCTGCACCGTGACCGCGTCGGTCTTCTTCATCCACAGCTTCTGGCTCGCCTGCGTCGGTCTCTTCATGATGGGCGTGACGCAGATCACCTACACGGCCAGCACGAACACCACCCTGCAGGTGACCGCCCCGGACGAGATGCGGGGCCGGGTGATGAGCCTCTACCAGCTGGCCTTCGCCGGCACCACCCCCTTCGGCTCGCTCTTCACCGGCGCCGTGATCGAGCGCTGGAACGGCTCCGCCGGCTTCCTGGTGGACGGCGGCATCGGCCTGATCCTGGCGCTGGGGCTGCTGCTCTGGTGGCAGTGGCGCCGTGGGCGGTCCGGGCTGCGAGGCTCTGGCGGTTTGGCCGCAGGGATGTAACGACAAAGGCGACCGGCTCTCCCCACGGGGGAACCGGTCGCCTTTTTGCTGCGTCTAGCCTTGCAGTCGCCGGATCAGGGCGGCAGGGTTCACGATCGGCCCCAGCCGGTAGGTCATGCCGTTCTCGGTATACTCGTTGTACAGGCCGGTCTCCACCGCCGCCCGGTAGAACTCCTCCGGCGTGAGGTCTGGCTTTACTTGCAGGCCCAGGGCATACAGCCCTTCCAGATACGGGATGGCCCAACTCAAGCCGCCAATGCGATAGAAGACGTAATCCGACGTCCCGGTGGGACTGGCCGTGGTGCGGGAGTCCATCGGCACCATGATCCGGTTGCGGTAGAAGATCGAGCCGGACCGGAACTGGTCTGCCCAGAAGGAACCCGGTCGGTACGAGCGAAGGTCGTTGGGATCGGCCAGCGGGTCGCGGCCAAGGGCGTAAAAGAAGAAGGGGTAGTCATCTTCGACGGTGGTCGTCAGCACGAAGACGCCTTCCTGTTTGGCCCGGGCTACAGCCGCCTTGATCTCCTGGAAGCCGGCCATGGCGGGGTCGTAGCCCCATGAGACGGCGATGACTCGAATCCGCTGTGCGGGCGGCAGTTTGGCGTTCTCATCCAGAATCTCGTTGATCGCCTGTGCGTGGTAGACCCAGGTCGGTTGGTGGTCCCCCACGAAAGTCTGGTTGGCATAGAAGGTGACTGCCACATCTGGCGCGACGCCGATGCTCTTGCCGGCCAGAATCGACATCACCGCACTGGCGTGCATCGCCGCCTGGCTGCCGTCCCAGTCA
>JBLNEM010000164.1:0-3345 GCA_050262655.1 Mycobacterium leprae
CAGTCTGCCCATCGTAATGATGCTGAGGTAATAGAGCAGCGACTTCAAACTGGTGCGGTCCTGCACGAGGCTTCCGCCGCCCTGGAGCACCAGATCCGCCTCGCCCATGATGCGCCAGATCTCCCTGAACGCCCCCCGGCTTACGGCATCGACGCCATGCAAGACCCGGGTCTGCGCTACCGTGCCCGATATAACTGTAAATGTGGAGGTGGGCTCCAACTCACGGATCGACCGGATGATGCCGGTCAGCACCGCCTCATCACCCGTGTTGTTAAACCCGTAGTAGCCGGAGACCAAGATCTTAGCCATGGTAAGGTCCCCCTTCCTCAAGACCTGCTTCGTTTGAGCTTCGAAGCCAGCCTTGTCGCGAGGACAGCCCCTTCCTGGTTCCCCAGGAGCACCGCCAACGCCGCATGGATCAAAACGATGGAACCGAGCCCCAGACCAAGACGGATTGCCTCATGGGACAGCCCTGCGCCCCGGATCAGCGTGGCCGCCGCCCGATAAACCAGCCACCCGCCGGCGGTACCGGCCGCCGCGGTCAACAGGTTGAGTCCAAGCCCGGACAGGACCGGCCGGAACGATACATTCCCCAGCCGCCGGTGGAGCCGCCAGAGCAAGAGCGTGACGGCCACGGCCGTCGAAAGGCTCGTACCCAGGGCAAGGCCGCCGTGCAGCAGCGGATGAACCAGCACGATATTGAACCCGATGTTCAGCGCCACCATCAGCAGCGCCACCCACATGGGGGTCAGGGTATCCTGCATGGCGAAAAAGCAGCGGTTCATGAAATCGAGCCAGCCAAAGAAGAGAATGCCCACGGCGTAGAACTGAAGCGCATAGGCCGTCGCTGCCGTAGCACGGGGATCGAAGGCCCCCCGCTGAAAAAAGAGGGCGACAATGGGCTCGCGGAAAACCACCAGCCCCAGGGCCATCGGCAGTAAGACGAAGGCCAGCGTCCGCAGGCCTCGGGTTACCTCCGCCCCCAACTCCGTCAGCCTGCCCCCGGCGGCATACTCCGCCAGGTTGGGGTAGAGCACGGTGGAAATGGCGGCGCCGATCACCCCGTAGGGCAGCGAGTTGACCCGAACAGCATAGTTCAGGGCCGAAATGCTGCCTTCCGCCAGCCCTGACGCCAGAAACCGGTCCACGAAGTTCTGCAGTTGAATCGCACCGGTGGTCACGACCACCGGCAGAATCAGCCGGCCGATCTGCCGCAAGGCGGGGTTCTGCCAATCCAGGGCAGGAAGGTAGCGGAACCCGGTCTGCGGGAGCCAGGGCAACTGCACCAGCGCGCCCGCCGCCGCCCCCCCCACCACCGCCCAGGCCACCTGGCCAATCTGCGATGGGCTGTGGACCAGAAAGAGAGCGCCGACCACCACCACGTTGCTGACCAAGCCCAGCAATGCCGGGGCCGTGAAGTGATAATTGGCATTCAGCACCGCCGATGCGACGCCGCTGAACCCCAGGAAAAGCATCATCGGTAGCATCGCCCGGGTCAGGGAGACCGCCAACTGCAGAGCGGAAGGCGGCAGACCCGGAACCAACCGGGGCACCAGGACCGGCGCCACCAGCCAGCCGGCCACCATCAGCACGGCCGCGATCAACAGCGTGGCGTTCAGCACGGTGTTGACCAGCCGGCCCCCTTCCGCCCGCCCCTCTTTTTGCAGCACCGCCCGGTAGACCGGGATGAAGACCATCACCAGCGCCGAGCCAATCGCCGCAAAGAGGGCGGAAGGAATATCCTGCGCCACCAGATACGCATCGGTCGTATGGGTTGCGCCGAAGCGAGAGGCCAGCAGCGCTTCCCGCACGTAGCCCAGCACCCGACTGAGCACCAGCAACACCGAGACCACAGTCGCCGCACGGAAGAGGGTCCGCCGCCCAGCGGCGTTGCTCATGAACCCACCAACTCCCGGTACAGCGCCGCCGTCTGTTCGGCCATGCGCCGGCTGCTGAACTGCTGCTCAACCCGCCGTCGCCCCGCCTCACTCATCCGGGCGGCAAGTCCGGGATCGGACAACAACCGCTTCATGGCGCCGGCCAGGGCCTCCGGGTTTTCCGGCTCTACCAGAATCCCCGTCTCCCCGTCCGCCACCACTTCCGGGACGCCGCCCACCCGGGTGGCCACCACAGGCCGTCCCGCCGCCATGGCCTCCAGCAACACCAGCCCCAGGCCCTCGGTGCGAGAGGAGGAGACAAACAGGCCAATCTGTCCCAGGAAGGCCGGCATCTCCGACACAAACCCGGTCAGTGAAATGACATCGTTCAGCCCAAGGCCCTGCACCTGCTCGGTCAGCGCTGCGCGCTGCATGCCGTCGCCGCCGATCAGCAGCCGTGCCTCACCCCGCAGGCGATCCATCGCCTGCACCAGCACGTCGAAACCCTTCTCCCGCTCCAGCCGCCCTACGGCGCCAATGACGCCCGGTACAGCCGGCGGGACCGCAGCATACTGCGCCAGCGCTATGCCACCCGGAATCACCCGGATCGCACCGGGATCCGCCCCGGCCGCCACCAGCGCCCGCTTCACTGCGTCCGACACGGCCACAATGCGGTCGGCAAAGAGCCGCACCGCCGCCTGCCGCGCCAGGCCACCGGGAGAGCGCACCTGCACGGAACGCTCGCTGCCGGCGGCCAACCCGTGTTTGGTGAAGATCACCCGGGCACCGGCGAGTCCCCCCGCCAGCCGCCCCGCCAGGGCGCCATGGGTGTGCACGATCTGCGGCCGCCAGCGCCGCACCAGCCCGAATAGGGTCTTGAAGGCGCCCCAGGAGAAAGAGCGATCGGCCCCCGGATAGGTCATGACCGAAACGCCGGCCTGCCGCAGGCTATCGGCCAGCGCCCCTTCCGGACAGGCCACCGCGACCTCATACTGCTCGGTCAGGGTGGGTTCGGTCAGTAGTGTAAGCACATAGCGACCGGCCCCACCGATGTTCGTATCACTGCAGACGTGTAGAACCCTCGTGCGCAATGTTCCCGTCTCCTCGGTGGTTCTCAAGGGCCAGTCCAATACCGATTCCCGCCACTGCCCAGAAAGCAAAGAGCAACTTGGGGTTATACCAGATATGCTCTACAAGGCCGTGGAAGAGCAGGCCCACCAGGGCTGCCGGCACCGCGGCCATAATTAGTGAACTGCGGGCGTTCAACCCCCGCACGAACGGCCGCCGAATCACGGCCAGCACGCTCCACAGCACGGCAATCAGCCCGAGACTCCCCATCTCCGCAAACAACTCGAGGTACACGTTGTGCGAGTGAGCGGCCCGGGCCGCGGCCAGCATGGATTCGCTATAAAACAACACGAAGGCCGGCCCCCCCACACCCGCCCCCCCAAACCACCCCCACAGCACC
>JBLNEM010000165.1:0-17536 GCA_050262655.1 Mycobacterium leprae
CATCAGCGACCTCAGCCGGCCGGACTGGGGCGATCCGGTGCCGATCAATCCGGGCGAAGTGCCCGTCTTCTGGGCCTGCGGCGTTACCCCGCAGGCGGTGACCATCAACTCCCGGCCCCGGTTCATGATCACCCACGCACCGGGCCACATGTTCGTCACGACGCTGACCGACGACCAGGTGGCGCAGGGCTAAGGAGTTGCAGATATCCATTGGAACGGCTGGAGAGACTGATTGCCCATGACCCGGGGGGGCGCGGCGTGGCCGGGCTGCAGTCGCCAGGTGACCTGGAGCGGGCCGCGGGCCTGCTGCGGAACGCCACCCGGGTGCTGATCCTGACAGGGTTCCCGGTTGGGCCGGACGGCGTGGCCGAGACCGATGGTCCCCCCGGCGCGCTCTTTCTGGGGCGGGCCTTGATCCGCCGCGGCAAGCAGGTGGTGTTCGCAACCCACCGCTCCTGCGCCGCGGTGATGGCGGCGGGTATCGCTCACCTCGGCCTGTCGGCCGCGCTGGAGGCGTTTGCTCCCGGCGAGGCACCCGACGGGGTGCTGGCACGGTTCGAACCGGACCTCATTGTCGCGGTCGAACTGCCCGGCCGGGGGCGGGACGGGCAATACTACAACATGCGGGGTCAGCCGATTACCGGGCGAACGGCCCCGCTGGACGGGCTGTTGCTGCCCACCGGCTGCGGCCGGGTACCGACCATTGGGGTGGGCGACGGCGGCAACGAGGCGGGCATGGGCAAGGTGATCGAGCACGTGCGCCGCCATGTGCCCGGGGGCGAGCGGATCGGTTCTGTCGTTCCGGCCGACTGCCTGATTGCGGCCGGCACCTCCAACTGGGGTGCCTACGGTCTGGTGGCAGCGCTGGACCCCGCCCTCCTGCACGACGCAGGAGAGGAGAGCGGGCTGCTCCAGGCGCTGGTTGCGGCCGGGTGCTGTGATGGGGTGCGGCTGGAGCCGACCTGCTCGGTGGACGGTCTCGAGCTGGCGGCCTACACCGGCATCCTGGCTGAACTGAAGCAGTAGCACAAGGCCTGGGGGGAGACCTCCAGGCCTTGAGTTGGTCATGGCGTCAACACCGCCAACTTTTTTGCCCTAACCATGAAAGAAAGAACCGCGTGCACGCGTAATACCAGGTGAAAGGAGGCGAGAGGTTTGGACGAACGGGAAGCCATCCGACGATGTCGGCAGGGCGATCGGAACGCATTCGGCTTCATCGTGCAGCGCTACCAGGCTCAGATCCTGGCGTTATGCCTGCGCATGACCGGCAGCCGTGAAGATGCCGCCGACCTGGCCCAACAAGCCTTCGTGCAAGCCTATCGCCACCTCGCCGGCTACGACTCGGACCATCCCTTCAGCCCGTGGCTCTATCGCATTGCCACCAACGAGTGCATCGCCCACCTGCGTCGCCGGCGCCACCAGACGGTCGGCGATGAGGAGACGCTGGCACAGGTGGAGGACCTGGCGGCCGAGGTGCCAGCGCTGGTGGAGCTGGCGCAGGATCGGGAGTCCGTCCGCACAGCCGTGGCCGCACTGCCGCTGCCCTATCGCACGGTGGTTGTACTCTACTACTTCCAGGGGCTGAACTACCAGGAGATCGCCCAGCAGACGGGGCTCCCGATTGGCACGATCTCGACGCAGCTATACCGTGCCAAGCAGCTGTTGAAACGTCAGTTGGCGGAACAGGAGGTGACCGGCGGTGATGCATCTGCAACCAGAACAGCTTCAGGCCTATCTGGCTGACGCACTCGATCTGTCCGAACGGGCGGCCCTGGAGGAGCATCTGACCCAGTGTTCGCACTGCAGCGAGCAGATGGCGGCGTTGGTCGCCGATGACGCATTCCTGACGGAGTCTCTGGCTCTCGATATGCCGGAGATGGCCTGGGCCGAAAGCCAGGACCTGACGGCTGGCGTGTTGGAGCAGCTCTCGCCCGGCGTGTCGGCCGCTCCCGCCTGGGTCATCGTCGGTCTGGTGGTGCTGCCCGGCGTCTGGCTCTTTGGCCTCCTGCAGGAGAGCGCCCTTGGCTGGCTGGCGGGCCACGAGAACATCGGCGGGCTGATCGACATCGGGCACTATACCTTCCCGTCGCTCTATCGGTTCTTGGTCTGGCTAACCAACGGCGGATTGCTGATCCAGTTCTGGCCGCTCTTCATCCTGGGCGCAGGCTACTGGCTCTGGCGCCTCAGTCATACAAAGGAGACGGATGTTTATGCGTAAGTTCGTATATGGGATTCTGATTGCGCTGCTGCTGAGTGTTGGGCTGGCGCCTTCGGCCCTGGCCATGGAGCAGCGGACGGGCAGCCGTGTGGCGGTCGAGCAGTCCGAGAGCATCGATGATGATCTGATCCTCTCCGGCACGACCGTCACGATCAACGGCGCGGTCCACGGCGACGTCTTTGCCTTCGCTCAGTCGGTGGAGGTCAACGGCACCATCGACGGCAACCTGATCACCGCCGGTTCGAACATCGACATCAAAGGGACCGTCAAGGGCTCCGTCTACGGCGCCGGCAGTGACATGCTAGTACGGGGACGGATCGACGGCACACTGGTTTCGGTGGGCGACAGAGTCAACATCAATGAGGGGGCGAGCGTTGGCCGCAGTTGGATCGGTTTTGGCAAGATGCTCTCCAACATGGGTGATATTGGGCGGGGCATCCTGACTGGGTCCAGCTTGCTCAACATCGGCGGCCATGTGGGCCGGGAAGTGAAAACCTGGGGTGACCTGGTCATCGGCGATCACGCCGTGGTGAACGGGCCGGTCGACTACACCAGCGGTGCCCAGGCAATTATCAGGCCAGGCGCCCACACGGGGCCGGTGACGTTCCATCCGGCCAAGTCCAGTGCCATGCGCACGCCCTGGTCGGTAGGCAGCGAGCTTTGGCACATCGTGCTGAAGTTGTGCGCCTTCCTGCTCTTCGGTCTGGCGCTGCTGGCGCTCTTCCCCGGCCTGAAGAGTTCGTTCCCGCAGGCGGTGCGCAGCAAGCCCTGGGAGGCGCCCCTCGCCGGCTTCCTCGCCCTGCTGGCCGTTCCCGTAGGTGCGATCGTCCTGCTGATCACCGTGGTCGGCATCCCGTTCGGCATCACGGCGCTGCTGCTCTTCCCGGTGGCGATCTACGTGGGGCAGATCCTGCTCTCCTGGACGGTGGCGGACCTGCTGGCCAACCAGATCGGCTCCCTGCGCTCGCTGAACTGGGTGGTGCTCTTCGCACTGGGCGCACTGCTTACCACCGTCTTGACCGCACTGCCGGTGGTGGGAGTGGCGCTGGGCTTCATCGCCGTGATCTATGGCCTGGGTGGGCTCTGGTTCGCCCTCCCACGGCGCCGGAAGGCTGCGTAATCAAGCACAAAGAAGCCACCGCTGGTCGGTGGCTTCTTTGTTTGGGTTCCATGTACACGCAGCGACGTTACTCGTCGTGGTGGTGTGGCGGGCAGGGGTGGGGACCACACCGTTCTTTATGTGAGAGTAGCAGGGTCAGCTTCCGTGCCAGGAAGCCCTCCTTTACAGCAGCTTCCCGGATGACTTCCGAGACTGCCCTGTTGATCGCTTCAAGCTCAGCGGCATCCACCGGTCCGATGATACCAGCTGCGGCTACCGCCTGCACCTTCTCGGCCTCCGCATTGATGAGGGCGGCGAGGGCGAGTTCCTCGAGCGCAATCGTCTCGAGCAGCCGGTCAATGATCTGTGCCTGCGGAGCCGGATGCTGGATGTTCGGGAAGACGGGCAGACCCATTCGATAACCTCCCAGTGATTGTTCTCCCATGTATAAACCCTTCCACCGAAGGGGGGATCGAAACCACTGTATGAAGGCGGGGCTGTCCCCGTTACACGATGGAGTTCGGCCTGGCGCCGCATCGTCAGGATCGCAACGCCCTGCCTTGCCGACCGGGTTGGCCACGACGGCATCTGCATGGCGGCGCCGATTAGCCCGCGATCGCGGCGGCACGACCTGGCTTCACCAGCCACCAGGGCGCGAACCCGCAAACGCACTAGTTTGTCGGATTTTGACCACCTCACCAAAAAGGAGGTGGTCAGGAAACGACAAACAGATGGGTTTCAGGGCTCGCCCCCTGGTGTCGCCCAGTACCGGGCGTTGTGCCTGCCGCTCGGCCAGCGCCACACTCCCGCTGCCTGCACACGCACCTTAAGTGGATCATCACTGTCTTATGTTAATATATGGACAGACAGTGCCCAGCAGGGCGGATATGGGGTGATTCCCGCTGAAGGCCCTTGGCGTAACCGTACAGACAGATTCTTCGGCTTTGGGGAGTACTGCCATGACCGGTAAGCGTTCCGTAGCTTGGCTCCTGCTGCTCATGGTTGGCTGGACGACCGGTTGTGCGCAGACCAGGAACACGCCGCCCACTGCACCGCCTGCTGCGGCCCCCGCAGCGCTGCCAGCCAGTCCACCCGCCCAGAGCACGAACACCGCCCCCACGGGGGTGAAGAGCCTGGCTGAGTTGAACGACCAGTCCGCCTGGTACATCCGGGAGGAGCGCTGGGCTGAAGCCGCCAACGCGGCGAAGCAGGCGGTGACCCTGGATGCCAACAGCGGCACAGCTTGGTACAACCTCGGCCGAGCCCAACTGGGCGCGGGCAACCGGGCTGACGCGCTGCAGAGCTTTACGGCGGCATCGCGGTTGACCAGTGGGCAGAACGCCGAGGTGGAGTACTTCCGCAGCCTTGCGGCCGCACAGGTTGGCCAGTGGGACGAGGCGCGACAGATTCTCCAGCAGGCCCTGAAGCAGTGGCCCGATGACGGTGGACTGGCCTATGCCTTGGCCGCCCTTGACCCGACGGCGCCGGTCCCCTGGGTTCCCTACACCCATCAAGCATACAG
The DNA here is from genome assembly GCA_050262655.1 of Mycobacterium leprae. Lineage (GTDB taxonomy): Bacteria > Bacillota > Sulfobacillia > Symbiobacteriales > Symbiobacteriaceae > DASXVX01. Next base: position 4,840 of record JBLNEM010000165.1, read on the forward strand.
CCTGCTCCATCCGCACGATTGGCAGGCCGAGCCCTCTTCTGCCGGGCTCCTGATCCGGAACGGAACGCGAGTAACCGTGGAGGTCGCGGCGGAAGCGGTCACCGGCGAACTCCCCCGCAGCGGTGACGAGCTGGTGGCTCGCCTGCGGATTGCCAGGAACCAACTGGTGGGGACGCAACCGCTGCGGATTCCCGGCATCCCGACCGCCTTTGAAGTGATCTACACCGTGACACGCGACAGTGGTGAATTCACCATTCTGGCCTCCTACCTGTTCGCAGCAGGGCGCCAGTACACCATCACCTGTCAGGCCCGCAGCCCGCTGTTCTACAACGAGGGCGCCACGGTAACCGACCAGTGCCGCCGGATCGTCCAGTCTTTCCGGCTGGCCGGCACGGTTCCGCTCGAGTCCACGGGCAGCATGAAGCCATTTGGCTTTGGACTGCTCTATCCAGCCGGTTGGCACGTCGGCGGTTCGCTGCAGTTTGACAAGCTGTTCATCGCCCCGAAAGGCACGGGCACAGAGCCGCAGTATCCGAGTATCCGGCTGTTCACCGAGGTGAGGGATGCGACGAAGCGGACCAACATGAGCCCGCCGTTCAAGGTGGCGGACGTGATCGGCAAGGGCAGTTGGCCCTATCTGACGCCAGTGGCGGGAGAAGCAACGCTGGTCCAGACCGCGACGGGGCCCGTTCCGGGCATCCTGTGGCAGGGCGGCGGCGAGGCACAGGGGGTCCGCTACAAGGGGCTGGCCCTGGAGGCACATGGCTGGGGGCATAGCTATGACCTGATCTGCACCGCGCCGGAAGCGGAGTGGCCGCAGTGGGAACCGGTCTGTCAGGAGGTAATCCGCACCTTCAAGGGCGGGGACATGAGCAAGGTGGTTAAGGTATCCCCGTGAAGCAGTGATCGCACGGCCGCCTTCCCGGGTGACGGGCAGGCGGTCTTCTGCATCACGACCCCTTCGGTACCCTAAGGATCAGTCTGAATATAAAATCTTTAATAGACAAGGGGCACCATATCCGCCTACAATACAAACAAGACGAGATACCGGGTCACAGCCCGCCTTTCGGGATGGATGGCGTATCTGCGGAAGGAGGATCCTGCCATGAAGGAATCCAGGGTCAAAACGCCAGTTCATCTGCTGAACGCCCTGTCACGGCTCAACCCCGCTGCGCTGACCTTCTGCACACCGGGACACAACCTGGCCAGACCCCTGCCGGCGCTGTCGCGACGTTCCCTGCGACGGGTGGCCTGCTAAGGGAGGAGTAGCCGATGGCCGTGCCCCGCATCCAGAACGGGTGGCGTTTTGATCTCTCGATCAGCGTTCCGGGTTATGGCAACCTGAGCCGCTTCGACCCCGAGTCGCCGTTGGGCAAGGACCAGTCTGCGCTGGCCGAGTGCTACGGCGCCCATTTTGCGTACCCCGTCACCAACGGCACCACCAGCGCCAACCTGATCGCGGGCCTCACGCTGACGCGACCGGGGGAGACGGTGCTGCTGGATCGCTCCGGCCATGGCTCCACCCATGCCATGCTGCTGCACAACGGCCTGGCCCCGGTCTGGCTGATGCCGCACTTCTCGCAGCGGCTGGGCGCTGCCGTTGGGGTCACTCCCGAGGCGCTGGTCGCCGCCCTTGAGGCCCACCCGGACATCAGCCTGGCGGTGGTCACGTACCCTACCTATTGGGGGTTCGGCACCGATATCCAGGGGCTGGTGCGTGAGGCACACCGGCGGGGCGTGCGGATCATGGTGGACAGTGCCCACGGCGCCCATCACCCGTTTCACCCGGCATTCCCCCGTTCCGCCATCGCCGCGGGTGCCGATGTGGTGACCGTCTCCTTACATAAGACACTCCCGGCCGCCTCGCAGGCCAGCGCCATCTTCGTGCGGGATAGGGCGGTATTCGAGCGGCTGTACGAGGTGACTCAGGCCTCGGGCGCCACTTCGACCAGCTTCAGCTATCCCATTCTGCTGTCGGGCTTTCAGGCGGTGACCATCGCCCGGGAGGAGGGCCGGCAGCGCTTCGGCGAAGCGATCCTGCTCAGCCAGCGGCTGCGCAAGGCGCTGAACCGCATCCCCGGCGTATGGAGCTGGGGCGGCAAGGAGGCCAGAGCGGAGGGGGCCCGGGCCTTCGATCCCCTGCGGGTGGCCGCAGACGTCTCCGGCCTCGGGCTGACCGGCTATGCGGTAGAGCGGCTGCTCTACCGCCACGCGATCTACGCCGAGATGGCCACCCGCACGTCGGTCCTCTTCCTGATCAACCTGTGCCACACCCAGGAAGATGTGGACCGCCTGGTCCAGTGCATGGAACGCATCGCCGCCAGGGCGCCGAAGCGACCGCTCGCCCTTACGGTTCCGCCCATTCCGGCCCCGGGACCGATGGTGATGCTGCCCCGGGACGCTTTCTATGCGCCACGCCGGCGGCGTGTGCCGGTGGCGGAGGCGATCGGACGGGTCTGTGCCGAGACGATCTCGGCCTATCCGCCGGGCGCTCCGGTGCTCTGCACCGGCGAGTTGATCACCGCCGAGGCCGTGGATTACCTGAAGAGCATCAGGGCGTACGGCGCCGGCCTGAACGCCTGTGACCCCAGCTTTGGCACGATCCAGATCGTTGACCCGTAGCAGAGGAGGAGCAAGCCGATGAACCCGACATACCACACCGAGGCGGAGGCCCGGCAGGCGGTGCTGGACAGCCTGGAGCAAGCAGGGTATCAACTCTATCCCCACCGCTTTGATCGGACCGAGAGCATCAGCGAGATCCGGCGGCGCTTTGCCGCGGTTGACCACGAGGGCGTAGCGGCGGACGTGGCGGTCTGCGGCCGGGTTACCGCCATTCGCTACATGGGCGGCCTCATCTTCGTTGACCTGATGGACGGCGGCGCCCGGATCCAGGTGGCGGTCACCAGGAAGCGGCTGGAGCCTGAGCAGTTCGCCACCCTGAAGCGCACCCTGTTCCGGGGCGACTGGATCGGGCTGCGGGCCGACCGGGTCTACCGCACGGGGACAGGGGAGTTGACCGTACAGGCGACGGCGTACATATACCTGGCCAAGTGCCTGCTGCCGCTGCCGGAGAAGTTTCACGGGCTGCGGGACCTGGAGGTGGCGCGGGGCAAGCGGTATCTGGACATGATCGTCAGTCCCGACACCTGCCGGCGGTTGATCACCCGGAGCCTGATCATCCGACAGATCCGGCGCATCCTCGAAGACCGCCACGGCTTCCTGGAGGCCAAGACGCCGGCCCTTCAGCCGGTCTATGGCGGCGCCGAAGCGGAGCCCTTTGTCACCCATCACAATGCGATCGACCGGGATCTGTACCTGCGGATTTCGCCCGAGCTCTACCTGAAGCGCCTGATCGTCGGCGGGATGGAGCGGGTCTACGAGATCTGCGACAACTTCCGGAACGAAGGGACCGATGCCACGCATCACCCGGAATTCACCATGCTGGAGCTCTACCAGGCCTACGCCGACTACACCGAGATGATGGCCCTCACCGAGGAACTCTTCACCAAACTGGCCGGGGCGCTGCACGGCAGCGTGAAGATCCCGTGGCAGAAGCCCGGCTCGGGTGAACCGGTCACCGTGGACCTGACACCGCCCTGGCCGCGCCGTCCGCTCTTTGCGTTGATCCGGGAGGCAACCGGACTGGACTTTCTGGCCACCGGCTCGGTGGCGGAGGCCCTTGCCATGGCTCGCTCCGTCGGGGTGTCCGTCGACCCGGCGGCAGAGCCCACCGTCGGCCGCATCGCCATGGCCGTGGCGGAGGAGCGGGTGCTGCCCGCCATGACGGGGCCGGTCTTTGTCACCGATTACCCGGCAACCGAATGCCCACTCACCAAGCGGCACCGGACCGACCCCCGCCTGGCGGAGCGTTTTGAACTCTTCATCGGCGGCCTGGAGTTTGCCAACGCCTACTCCGAGTTGACCGACCCCCGGGAACAGGAGGCGCACTTCCGCCGGCAGGCCGAGCGCCACGCCGGGGCGCACCCGCTGGATGAGGATTTCCTGGAAGCCCTGCGCTACGGCATGCCGCCCACCGGCGGGCTGGGCATCGGCGTGGACCGGCTGGTCATGCTGCTCACCGGCAGCCCGCATATTCGGGACGTGATTCCGTTCCCTGTCTACCGCTAGAAAAGCAGACGGGCAGCACCTCAGGGTGCCGCCCGTTTTTCGTCGACCAGCGCTGCCAGCCGCGGCAGGTAGCCTTTTGCCACGTAAAGGTGGACCACCGCCTGTGTCCCTTCGTAGAACCGGCGGCCGATCCGCACCAGGCTGGGGTAGAAGCCTTCCACCACACGCGAGACCTGGGCAGGTTCGACGCCCATCTGTAGATGGCCTTCGCCGCGGTGGCGGGGGTCGACGACCGCACCGTGGCTGATCGGATAGCGGAGGCCCCAGCCGTCACCAAGCGGCAGAACCGCCGGTGGCCGGAACGCCAGCAGCAGGATGCCCAGGAGGCGAATGGCCACGGAGCCATCCGCACTCACGGCGACCCGCAGGCCGGGGTAGCGGTCGAGGAAAGCCCAGTAGATCCGCCCGGCGGCAACCGCCAGGGCCGGGGTTGCATCCACGGGGTGGGGGAGGGAGAGTTGCTGGATGGAGCGGGCCTCGCCCGCCGGCGAGAGTTGTTGTGCGTGCTGCAGCGTGGTGGTTCACCCCAGGCGCGAGATTGTTCAGTTCAGTATAGCATAATCAACCCCGCTGCCCGCCCGCCAGGTCCGCCCGGGGCAGCAGCGCGCAGGCGGCGCCCATCAGGAGAACCGCACCCGCCAGCAGCAGCCCCGTCTCCAGCAGTGCCCTGGCCCAGTCGCCAACGTAGGCGAGGCGCATGCTGTCGCTCTGGTAGGTCAGCGGGTTGAGCCAACTGATCAGGCGCAACAGCCAGCCCGCCCCGAACTGGAGGTGAAGCTACTACATGACATCCTCGATCGAAATGTCCGTAGCAGAGTTCTTTCTGCTGCTGTGCCTCGTCGTACAGAGCTTTCGCAGGCGTCAGTCCTGTAGTCCCATCAATGGCCCAGTAACTAACGTACCCATTCCACCGGGGGCGGTGTCCACTGTTGGCAATGGTTCCCCGTCGCACGGGGGCTATGCGTCCAGCCGTGGCTCGTTCCCTTTCTGTAGCTACCCCAGCAGCAGCGTGATCCGCTGCGGGTCATGGGGGTCCGGCCAGATCTTCTTCACCGGAATCTGCTCGCCGTCCGGGCGGTCGACCCGCACGAAGAGCGCACCGACGGCTGCGGCCTGGCGGATCGCCTGGCCTTCGGGCCCGCCCACCGGGTAGAGTTCGACGCTGCGCGGCATCATGAAGGGAATCGCTTTCTGGATCTGCTCCTGCTTGACCACGATCTCGTGCATGGCGCTATCGCCTCCGTTAGCTTCTCCCCTCAAGCATGCACCCGCCGAGTCGGCCGTAGCCGTGACGGTTGTCACCAGGGATGGGCGCGGCAAAGCCCCTGCCTTGCTGCAGGGGCCTTTACATGGTCAAATATGGGTTAGTGGCCCGCCCCCGAACTGGAGGTGAAGCTACTACATGAAATTCTGCCTGGAAATGACAATCGCAGAGTTCATGCTGCTTCTGTACCTCACCGTACAGAGCTTTCGCAGACGTTGAACCTGTAGCTCCAACATTCAGCAATGGTCCCGTAACTAACTTACCCATTCCGTCGGGGGCGGTGTCCACTGCTGGCATCATTCCCCAACCATGGTCCAACCATACGCCACGCCGGCCGCTGCGCTTGCAGGGGCCGGCTGCCAATTTTCATCCCCTGTTCACATCTTCTTCAGCGTGAGTTCCCCGGCCTGGCCGGCCTGCTGCAGTTGAGCCCCCAGGATCAGGCGGACTGTGCCCAGGTCTCGCAGACGGCACGGGCGGCGCAGAGCCTGGCCCCAGGGGCGACCAGCAGCAGGGCCACAAACAGCAGGGCCACAAACAGCAGGACGGCGGCGCTGATGTTGCTCATGGTTACACCCCTTGCGCCAGGGCTGCGATCCGCCCGTTCACATCGCCCCGGAAGAGTCCGCCGTGGTAGCAGATGGCCGCCGCCAGTGGCAGAGAGGCCAGCTTCTGCAATGACGCGGTGGCCTGCGCCATGTCGGCGGTGAACTGCGGGTTGGGGCCGCGCAGCTCACCCTCGAACAGGTTGAGGGCGTCGCCGGTGATCAGCGTGCGGCTCGGCTCGTGATATAGGCAGATATGGCCCGGGGTATGGCCCGGCGTGGCGATCACGGTGATGCCGCCGCCCAGCGGCAGGTGCTCGCCGTCCGCTACCGTACGGGTCACCTTTGCCCGAGCCACGTCCGGCGCCTTCGGCGGCGCCTGCCCCGGGAACTTCACCAGAAGCTCATCGCCCTGGATATACGGCTTTTCGGCGCTGCTTGAGAGCACCTCCACCTGCCGCGGCGCTTCCGCTACAACGTCGGCGAGGCCACCGATATGGTCCCAGTCGCTGTGGGTGAGAATCACGTGGGTCACCCGCTCGAAGGGCAGGCCAGCCTCGGCCATGGCCGCCTGGATCAACGGCAGTTGACCCGGGAATCCCGCATCGACCAGGACCGCCGTCTGGTCGTCCCAGAGCAGCGTGGGATGAACCGTCATCACCCGCCCCGGCAGGGCGGCGGTAATCTCCAGTATCGCAATGCCATCCGCTACGCGCATGCTCAAACCTCCGTGGGGAACAGGTGCTGCCACTTCGCCGCGGGCGTGACCGGCCGCCGCTTGAAGGTGATCCGCTCCACGGCCACTTCGTAGACCGCCGTTGCCGCCATGTTGTTCCACACGGCGGGGCGCTCCCAGGCGGGGTCGGCGTACTTCGCCATCAGCCGCTCCAGTACAGTAGTCTTCAGCGCCTGGTCGTCGATGATCCGACAGGTGCCGAACAGAACCACGCTCTCGAAACCGGCGCTGGTTTCGCAGAGCGAGCGGTCGCCGCTGGGGAAGACGGGCCCGGGCTCATCCACTTCGATGCAGACCCGCGGATCGGCTTCGATGTTGCGCCGGGTGTGGCCCTTGGCCACGGTGGCATGGAAGTAGAGCTTGCCTTCATAAGTGACAAACAGCCGGGGGACCACATAGGGCCATCCGTCCGGATCCACCGTGCCGATCGCACAGCGGAACGCCCGATCCAACAGGGACCACGCCTCGTCGGGGGTTCCGCCCCGGTCCTGGCGCCGTAGTTGACCGCGCATCTGGGTGAGCACCTCGCTTATGGGGTATATGCTCTAATGTATCGCATATGGGCGTTGGTTTCATCTCCCATTGACCGCCCTTTGATTTTTCTTTGAGCCCAACATGTTTTACTCCAATGGGAAAGCCTGATCTGATTGGAGGCGTTGCTGTATGAAGTGCCATTGGCTCAGGATCATGGGCGTGACGCTTGTGGCTTTACTTCTCATAACTGGCCCCGCCATGGCCGCCGAGACCGTGCATCTGTACCTGAAGATCGACCGCCAGGATGTACAGGGTGAGTCAACCCAGCATTCGCTGGGGCGCGAGAATAGCATCGAGTGTGTCCGCTTCGAGCAGGGAGTCGCCACGCAGTGGAACGCCAGCAGCAACAGCACCGGGAAGGTGCAGTATGCGCCGATCACCTGCGTGAAGCGCGTCGACAAGTCATCGCCGCTGCTGGTGAAGGCCCTGGTGGAAGGGCAGGTCGTGGACGCCGTCTTCAAGTTTTTCCGGCCCAGCCCCATCGGCGATGGCACCACCCAGCAGTTCTTCACCGTGCAGATCAGCGATGCCCGGATTGTCGACTACAAGATCAAAGTTCCCGATACGATCGACCCGGCGAGCAGCAACACGCCGCCGCTGGAGGAAGTCTCCTTCGTCTACAACAAGATCACCTGGACCTTCATGGATGGCGGCGTGACCTACAGCAACACGGGGAAGAGCAGTGCACCCAGCAAGACCTCCACGGCGACCACCGGCCAGGGGTACGACCTGAAGGCGGAAGCGACTGGCCAGAACGTGGTGTTGAAGTGGGCCGCCCCGCCCGAGGCAGCAGGCAAGAGCCTTCAGGGCTACATCGTTTACCGTTCCACCGATCCCAACAGGGTGGTCGACGCGGCCAACAGCATCGTCGACTTCCCGGTGGAGAAGCCGACCTTGACCGATGTGGTGCGCACGGGCACCTACTACTACGCCGTGCAGGCCGTACTGAAGGATGGGACGAAGCTGGACGCATCGCCCGCGACCAAGGTCGTCATTCCGTAACCGTACATAGATTGTAGCGACTCAGCCATTCAGACCGGGATGGGGAGTGCGCATGAGCAACGGTCCGGATTTCTGCCACACCTGTGACCGGCTGGCCCAGGTTGTGCAGGGGCAGGGCGAGTGCAAGAACGGCATCTGCACCATTACCGTTGACCGGTCCAATATCGCCGCCACGCTGATGGGGCGCAGAATACGGTCGGAAGAGATCCTCGGCATCGGCCTCACCTTTGAAGGCCCCGACAAGGCGGGGCGCACGCTGAACACCGTGGAGGCGGCACTGCTGCCTGAGGAAGTGAACCGCTTCCTCTTCGTGCTGGCCCACTTCGGGCTGACCGTGACCGCCATGCACAACCACTGGCTGTTCGATCAGCCACACCTGATCTACTTGCATGCCATCGCCGTGGGCGATCCGTTCCAGTTCGCCCACGCCGTGGCCGAGGCAAGCAAGACACTGACCGTGCCGGTCAAACCGGCCAAAGGTTAGCGGTGCGAAGGATTTCCCGCCCGGCGGGGCGAAACCTTGGACCCACCACGCAGAAAGCCGGCGCCGCCGGCTTTTTGCGTAATCGGGGGAAAGAGGAGGTCTCTTGCATGGCGAACAGCAACGTCGACCAGATTCGGGCGGCAGCGGCCTTTGGCGTCGAAGCCCGCCGCTGGCTCCATCGACATCCGGAACTTGGGTTTCACGAGCAGGAGACCATGGCCTATGTGGCGAGCCGGCTCCGGGAGATCGGCTACGAGCCCGAGACCGGCATCGGCGGGATCTACGCCGTGAAGGCGGTGCTGCGCGGGGGTCGCCCCGGCCGGACCATCGCACTGCGGGCGGATATGGACGCCCTGCCGATTCAGGAGGCAACCGGCCTGGCCTATGCCTCGGAGGTGGCGGGCATCATGCACGCCTGCGGCCACGACATGCACACGGCCACGCTGCTGGCGGCGGCCAAGCTGCTGAAGCCGATGGCCCCTGAACTGGCCGGCAACGTCGTCTTCATCTTCCAGCCGGCCGAAGAGGTGCCGCCGGGCGGCGCCCGCACCCTGGTGGAGGCCGGTATCCTGGAGAATCCGCATGTGGACGCCGTCTTCGGCCTGCACGTCGATCCCTTCCTACCCGCCGGCCAGCTCTCCTTTGCCCCCGGCGCGACCAATGCGGCGGCCGACTCTTTCAGCATCCACATTCAGGGCAAGGGCGGCCATGGCGCCGCACCGCACCAGACGATCGATGCGCTGGTGGTGGGCGCCCAGGTGGTGACGGCGCTCCAGCAGATCCACAGCCGCATGATCAGCCCCTTCGACCAGCTGGTGATCAGCGTCGGCCGGTTCCAGGCCGGCACCGCCCGCAACATCATCGCCGACGATGCCACCCTGGAGGGAACCGTGCGCACCACCAGCCCGCAGCTGCGGGAGCGGGTGGTCGGCCTGATCGAGCAGGTGACCGCCGGCGTCTGCGCCACCCACGGCGCTACCTACAAGTGCACCTACGAGTACGGTTACCCGGTCCTGGTGAACGACGCCACCATGACCGAGGTGGCTCGGGCCGCCGCCGTCGCCGCCGTGGGGGCGGATGCAGTCCGCCGGTCGGAGCCCGGCATGTACGGCGAGGACTTTGCCTACTACGCCCAGCAGCGGCCCGCCGCGTTCGGCAACCTGGGCGCAGGCGACCCCGCCGTCGGACCGGCCTTCCCCTGCCATCATCCGAAGCTGTACGTGGCCGACGAGCAGGCGATGCCTACCGGCCTCGCCTTCTACCTGAACCTGGTGACCGCCTACCTCAGGCAGTAAGCTTTGCACGCACTGCCAGGGGGAGGTTGGTGCGGAGGGGGGCTTCGGCCCCCCTCCCGCCATTTTCCGGGTGTCTCTTAGCCGAGGTGTGACGGCGGTGGCCAGGAGGTAGGTAGCATGTTCCGGACCTTGCGGGCCCGCCCTCGGCTGGGTCCACTTGGAAACCGCAATTTTGGACGTCAACCTGACGGCTCGGCCGCATCAAAATTACCGTTTTGCCCCCCAACTGGTGATGTTTGGTACCCCTCCCCGTATTGGAGGCGCCTCTCCCCAGCCTTCAGCCGCTCACTCCCCACGATTTCCGGCCTGAATCAGCTCAAGGTGACATCACTTGGCTCGGGAATACGGGGAAAGCGCAGATCTGGTCAATCCAGAGCCCAGTACAGTTGCCCAAAATCTACTTTTCTCATCCTCCTCTAAGGTTTCTGCTCCGGCGGAGGCGATTCGGGGCGAAAGGCCGTACCCGGCATGGTATCCCTCAACAAAGCTGACGATTACCGCCGTTCTGGCGTTACCCTTATGCGGAGCCAGGCCGTACCCGGCCTGGTATGGCAGATCAATGCCGGAGCCAGTCTGTTTCACCCGGACTCCTCGTCACCGCCGCGCTACGCAGATCGGGCAGTAAGCAAAACGCCGCACGATTTCGTGCGGCGTTTTCCTTTACGGCAGGCAGCCCTTTCCGGGCGCCGGAATCTGCTTGCTCAGATCCCAGCGCACCAGCAGCGCCTCGCCTCCCGGCGTCCAGCCCAGGCCCTGGCCGTGGCCGAGCGGCTGGCGCAGGTGGTTCGTCATGTTCACGATATCCACCGTGCCCCAGGGGGTGAAGGGGTGGTCCGGACCGTACAGCAGCAGGTAGTTGCTGTCGGGCGACCAGAAAGCGTACTGGAGCAGGTCGGTGGTGATCACCTTGCCGCTTTCGGCGTCTACCAGGAAGGCGCCCATCGTAATCAGCTTGCTGTCGGGCGACCAGGTCAGGTAGTCGCTGGTCTGCCGGTAGCCGACGCCCTTCTGCTGCCACTCGCCGATGGTGCGGCCGTTGCCCTTCAGGTCGAAGGCCTTCAGCACCAGCGTGTCGGAGGAGGGGGCATCCAGCACGGCCACCTCCTGGCTATTGGCCCGCCAGGCGACGCCGGGGGTGCCACGGCTGCAGCCGTACGAGCCCCAGGTGGAGAGCGGCACCTGCGCGGCCGCCTGGCCGCTCCCGCTCTCCCGGATGATCAGGTTGACCGTCGTTTTCACCGGGGGATCGCGGAGGGGCCGGTTTTCGAGGGGCAAGAACTCGGCGACATACTTGCCGTCCGGGGAACGCACGCCCGTAGCGGTGGGCGGCACCGGCGCTGATTTGACCGATCCGCTGGCCGGATCGATCTGCTGCACCGTGTCGTTGCTGTCCCGCCACTCGATCAGCCCGTTGCGAAGGCCGAGCGTCCCCGGGGCTGAGGTGAACGTGTAGACTGGCTGGACGTTGAGGGTTGCCGCCGCGATCCGCTGGAGCACGGGCGGGGCGCCACGGTGCAACCGCCAGACGCCCAGGTACATCTGCAGCCCGTTTACGTCGGCGGTGTTGTTCTGCATATAGAGCACCGGCGGCTGCTGGCTGATATCGATATACTGGACGCGATCGCCTTCCCACTCGCCGGTCAGCATCGCATCAGGCTGCATGGCATACTGGCTGTTCGAGATCGGGGACGGGTCGCCCGCCTTCATCGGCCGCGGATAGGCAAGCCGCAGCCAGCCGTGGTCGGCCGGAATGAGGTCGCCCTTGACCGGCTGCCAGGGGCCCTGTCGGCTGGGGCCGGAAGCGATCAGCGACGCCAGGGCCGGATCGCCGGTGAAGGTGTAGGTCACTTTGCCCACGGGGCTCAGGTCGGCGCCCATCGCCAGGCTGACCGTGCGCTTCTCCCCCGCCGCCAGGGTGAACGCCACCTGATACTGCTGCTTGTCGACGGACCATTGGCCCTCGGGGGCGCCGGTCACCTCCACGGGACCAGGCTTCTGCAGGTTGGAGATCTGCAGCGACAGGTTGATCTGCCCGGCCGGGAGCGAGATGCTGCAGTCCGACATGGGCAGCGGCATGTAGATGCCCATGAAGCGGAGGGCGACGGAGGGCGGACCGGCGGTAATCGGCCCCTTGCAGGAGTCCGACTGCCCTTGCGGCTGCTCTGTCGCCACAGGCGTCGGTTGCGGTTGGTCAGCAGTCCCCGCCGGCTTCGGCGGCGGAGTCTTGGCGCACCCCGTGAACAGGAACGCCAGGATCAACGCCAGAGGCAGAATCAGTCGCTTCATCATCAGTCCCCACTTTCAATGAGTACAGACGCCCTGCGGCGTGGAAAGGTTCCCCACGCCGCGCACGGGTGAATTGACACCCTCCGGGCGGCGTGATACGTTATATCCAGGTTGAATAACCTATGTAAATCTACCCCGCTTCCCATTGGGCCAGAGACCCATCTGGAGCGGGGGTTTTCATTAGGAGAGGGGGCGCGGCTGATGGGAATCGGTGATATGAGCCTCTTTAGCGTGATCGGGCCGATCATGGTTGGCCCGTCCAGTTCACATACGGCCGGGGCGGTTCGCCTGGGGCTCCTGGCCCGGATGTTGTTGGGCAGCACGCCGGCCAAAGCCCGGGTGGAGCTGCACGGCTCCTTCGCCGAGACCGGGCGGGGGCACGGCACGCACCAGGCGCTGGTGGCCGGCCTGATCGGCCTGCGC
>JBLNEM010000166.1:0-6520 GCA_050262655.1 Mycobacterium leprae
CGCCGGCCGGCGGGGGGATCCGTGCTCTTTGTGGTGGGGGTAAACCCCTTGCAGTTCTGGGGGCCCATTCGCTTCCGGGTCACGCTGGCGCTTGGGTAACCAAACGTGGTGCGGCGCTGGCGCGCCCCACCTTTTCTAGCAGTACTTTGTTTGGAGAAACCGGTGCAGTTCCGGCAATACCTGCAGGCAGAGGGCTTCGTCCTCTGCTGTTCCCGTTCCGGCGCGAACCGCAAGGGCTGCCTCAACCACTCCTTGCCACCGTGATTCCAGGTTTGCCCTCGCCCATCGGGCGCCAGCCACCTTGGTGGTGGGAATGCCGCTCTCAATGGCTGCCGCGGAGCGGAGCAGGTCCAGTAACTGGTCGGCAGCCTCCGCAGCCGTGTCGCACGGGGCACCCGGTTCAAACAGGTAAGGACGGACTGCCGTGCGGACCGCCTCTATGGCAACCGGCGGGAAAATCGCTTTCGGCTCAGGGCCATAACAGGCGATTCCCTGCTCCCGCATGTTGTAGACGTTCTCCGCTGACAACATGATCTCGCCGACCTTCGGCAGAAAAACGCCACGCTCGCAACCCGGAACCGGTGCCGTGGTACCTTCAGGGCAAAGCCAGGCCAGGGGCGCATAGTCCCCTTCCAGACGCGCCGCGTAAGGGTACCGTTTTAGCAGGTCACGGTGCAGCAGGGAAACCCCCAGGGCGTCTTCCAGCGAAAGCTCACCATCCGTCACCACCAGAAAGTCAAGGTCACTGGAGGAGTCACTGAAATCCTCAGTGGTGACGGAACCGCCAAGGTAGACTCCGACCAGGCGGGTACCCAGTACGACCACGAGGCCACTAACCAGGGCTTGCATGGTGCTGCGGACGGGCTCGGAAAGTTGTTGAAGCATAGGGCGATCCTCCTGGGGACGTCGGGGGCATTCAACCCTGACGACCCGTTGGTGCGGGGGCAAAGCTTCCGACCGGACAGCAACTTTCGTTGCCCGGTCTCGCGGTGAATATGCGACTTCGACAACGCCGGTCACGGTCCTGCATGATCGGCTTGATGTCTTGCTTTCCGCGCAAACTTCTCAAGAGGATTCTCCAGGGTCCTCCGATATCCTTTCGTCTGCCGGAACTCTTTCCGGAGAAGAGGCTGGGAAAGGGAGCCTTCCCCCGTTGGGAGCGGAAACCAGCGGGGTGATTTTGGCCGGATTCTGCCGTCCTTGGCTCTGTGGCCCAGTTCTGTTGTTCAGACCCGCACTCAGTGGCGGGGGAGTCTGTTGCACTGCAAAACGCAATCCGGTATGCTGCGGATACACGCTGAATCGCCAGTGGCGAGCGGGGGAACCATACAGGTTTCCAGGGGTGAACGTGGGTACAACCCACCAGGGTTACTTTGGCGACCCGAACCCGACAGCTAACCCCGCAAGCGTAGTCAAAGGAGGGGCGTGGCCTTGAAGCAGACGCAACCGATTTACCCGTATGGCGGTAGATCGCCACATCGGCAGCAGGCAAATAACGGACAGGGCCCTCGGACCATTCCTTCGACGGCGGCCATTCTGGCCAGGGGCATTTCACTCTCGCAGGTGCAGGAGGCCGTAAAACGCTTGCGGCCGGTGGTTGAGCGGACCGGCTCGTAAATCGAAAAAACCGAGTGCATTTGTGCACTCGGTTTTTTGTCGGCGACGGACGCTGCAATATGGGCATACTGCTATGCAACAGGGTCACCCTGCGCTATAATCATTTCCAGCGTGTGCAAGCACGTTCGCGGTGGCAGCGACCCGCGTGATCAAAACTGCGTCTAACCAACGTGCGTTTTGACACCGGTCCGTCCGCGGCCCGGTGTTTTTCATTGTTTTTGAAGGGGGTCTCCTTTTTTGCCTGTCAGCCTGGAAGTAACACGCATTTTCGCGTTCGACGCGGCCCATAACATCGAGAATTACGAAGGAAAATGCCACAACCTGCACGGGCATCGGTACAAGTTGGAGTTGACCGTCCGCGGGGTGCCCGACCAGCGGGGGATCGTGGTGGACTTCGGCGATCTGAAAGCGCTCTATCGGGAAGAGTATGAGCCCCTGCTGGATCACCGGTATCTCAACGAGTCTTTGGGGATGCCCAACAGCACGGCTGAAAACCTGTCCATCTGGTTTTTCGACCACTGGGATGCGGTCGTCCGTCCGCGGTACCCCCATATCCAACCGGTGCGCATTCGGCTTTGGGAGACCGACAATGCCTTTGTAACCCTGACCTACGAGGACTGGAGGGCCGGTCGTGCGGATCAATGAGATATTCCGGTCGGTGCAAGGCGAATCGACCTCGGCGGGCCTCCCCACGATCTTTGTGCGGACAGCCGGCTGCCATTTGCGCTGCACATACTGTGACACGGCATACGCCTGGACCACGCAGGGCAGCACCCTGATGAGCGTGGACGAGGTGATGGAGGCCGTGCGGGTCCATGGCACCAAGCGCGTCTGCCTGACTGGCGGAGAGCCGCTCCTCCAACCGGAAGACGAACTGCAGCAGCTCTTCGACCGCCTGGCGGCCGAGGGGTACGAGCTATCGATCGAAACCTCCGGCGCCTGTTCCATCGAGCCTTTCCACCTGCATGAAGGGCAGCGCTGGATTCTGGACATGAAGGTGCCCTCCTCCGGCGAAACGAACCGGATGCACTATGCCTCCCTGGCGCTTTTGCGGCCACAGGACGAAGTGAAATTCGTGGTCGGCGATCCGGCTGACTTCGAATGGGCGGTAGACCTGATCCGTGTGCGTCAGTTGGAAGGGCGGGTCAACCTGCTTTTCTCGCCCGTTTGGGATGCGATCACGCCGCTGCAGCTGACCGAGCTGCTGTTGGGGTCCGGCATCGATGCCCGCCTGCAGATTCAACTGCACAAGATCATCTGGGACCCCAGCACACGAGGGGTGTAAGCGATGGAACAGGAACTGCTCTCGATTTTCGCCGGAGCGCCCTTCGCCTTTGGCGATGTGGCGCTGCGGCTTTTTGCGCGCCAATATGAGCGGTGCCAGCCCTACCGCCGGTTCTGCGACGCCCGGCATAGAACGCCGGACACGGTTGCCGACTGGCGGGAGATTCCCCATCTGCCGGTGACCGCGTTCAAGCACGCCCGCATTTACAGTGGCGAGGGCGAACCGGGCTCCTTCTTCCAAACATCCGGGACGACCATGGGCCCCGAGCTGCGTGGCCGACATTACTTCCAGCAGCTCGACCTTTACGCCGCCTGCGCCAAGCCGGTCTTCAAGCAGTTTGTGCTGCCCGACGTGGACCGTCTGCCGATGCTGATGCTGGCCCTGGACCCCCGGCAGAACCCCCACTCGTCGCTCTCATGGTACCTCGAGCAACAGGCCGAAGCCTTTGGCACGAGCGCTGCCTGGTATGTGGATGAGAGCGGGCTGCGGCTGGAGGCACTGACCGCCGCACTGCAGTCGGTGCGGGAGCCTGTCGCCCTGCTGGGGACAGCCTTTGCCTTTGTCCATCTGGTCGACAGCGGCCTGAAGGTGCAGCTGCCCCCGGGCTCGCGGGTGATGGAGACCGGTGGCTTCAAGGGGAAGAGTCGGGAAGTGGGGCGGCAGGAGCTTTACGACCTGATCCATTCGGCCCTCGGGCCGGATGTGGTCTGCGTGAACCAGTATGGTATGACCGAGATGTCCTCCAACTGCTACGACCAGACCCTGGTGAACGGTTCGTCCCACAAGGGCGGGCCGGACTGGGTCCGCATCCGGATGCTCGACCCCGAAAGCCTGGAAGAGGTGGAGCCGGGCCAGCCGGGCGTGGTGGCGGTTGCCGACCTGGCGAACCTGTACTCCTGCGGCTTCCTGCTCACGCAGGATATTGGCGTGCAGCATCCAGACGGCTTCGAGGTATTGGGGCGTGCGCCTGGCTCCGAGGCTCGGGGCTGCTCGATCGCCATGGATCAGTTCCTGGTCGCCAACCGGCAGAACAGGGGATGAGTGGATGGAACCGATCAGCGATGAGGCCGTGCAGCGGCTGACGGATCGACTGCTGGCAGCCCAGCAGCAGCTGGCCCGCCGACCGGTCGCCGAGATCCTGGCCCTACTGGACCGGGTGGTGCAGCGCTGGCTCGACCCCGCCGACCCGATCCGGCGGGAAGCCGAGGAGCGGTTGGCCGAAACGACACACCTGGCGCCGGCCATGCTTCAGCGGGGCCTCGAGGAGATGCTGCGGCGAGTGGCCGGCATTCCGGAACTGCTGGATCAGGACCTGGGCGACCGGCGGGTGTTGGACACTTTCGTTCCCCGGGGCACTGGCGTGCGCTCTCGAGCCGTCGGTCCGGGGCTCTTGGTCGCGGTCTTCTCCGGCAACGTCCCGGGGATTCCCGCGTTCGACATGGCCATGGCGCTGGCGCTGAAGTCTGCCTGCCTGGCCCGTCCGGCCAGCGAGGAACCGGTCTTCGCCGAGCTGTTCGCTCGTTCGGTGGCCGAGGTGGACGAGTTATTGGGGCGCTGCCTGGCCGTTGCCTACTGGCCCCATGAAGCCCGGGAGCCCTACCGCAGGGCGGGAGCCGTCCTGGCTTACGGATCGGATGAATCGATTGCCGCCATTCGGTCCCTGGTGCCGGAGGGCGTCCGTTTTTTGGGGCACGGCCACAAGATCAGCTTTGCGGTAGTGGACCGGGCGGCAGCCACCGCCGAAACGGCGCGGCGGCTGGCGCTTGATGTGGCCATGTATGATCAACAGGGGTGTGTCAGTCCCCATATGG
The DNA here is from genome assembly GCA_050262655.1 of Mycobacterium leprae. GTDB lineage: Bacteria > Bacillota > Sulfobacillia > Symbiobacteriales > Symbiobacteriaceae > DASXVX01. The sequence continues at coordinate 4,714 of JBLNEM010000166.1, forward strand.
CCTTCGTGGAACGGGGAGGCCCGCTTAGTCCGCAGGCCTTTGCTCAGACCTGCGCCGAAGCACTGGCGGAGCTGGAGCAGCAGATGCCCCGCGGCCCCCTCACTCAGGCTGAAGCGATGGCGCTGCGGGCGGTGCGTGACGAGGCGGAGTTTGCCGCCGATGCATTCTTCGGCAGCCCGGGCAGCCTGGCGTGGGCCGTGATCCACAGCGAGCAGCCGGACTTCATGCCCAGCCCTCTCAATCGGGTGCTGCGGACCTACGCCATCGACGGCACAGCCGATGTGCTGACGGTGGTGGCGCCGTGGTCCTCGCTGCTGCAAACTGTGGCTTTCGCCGGACCCGACGAGCAGGCTGTGGCGTTGGGCAATGGACTTGCCACCCTGGGCGCCAGCCGGATCTGCCCCATTGGCTGGGCACAGCAGCCGGGTCCACTCTGGCGGCACGACGGGCGGCCCACCGCAGGCGATCTGGTCCGCTGGACCGACATGGAATTGGAGGTTACACCATGCAGAACTCACCGCTGACCGCGGCCACTCTTGCCGCCCTGGACAAGGAACACCTGGTGCACGCCGAGGTGAACTTCCGGGAGTTTTACCGGCGAGGGCCGGTGGTGATGGTGCGGGGCGAAGGCAGCACCGTCTATGACAGTGAGGGCAACGGCTACCTGGACGCACAGGCCGGCCTGGTCTTGGTGAACGTGGGGTATGGCCGGCGGGAGATCGCCGAGGCCGCCGCGGCCCAGATGGGGCAGCTGATGTACTACCACAACTACTTCCACTTCAGCAACGAGCCTTCCGTGCGGCTGGCGGCCAAGCTGGCCGAACTGACCCCGCCCGGGATGGGCAAGGTCTTCTTCACCCTGGGCGGCGCTGAGTCCGTCGAGAGTGCGGTGAAGCTGGCACGGCTCTATCAGCGGGCCAAGGGCCGGCCGCACGGGGACAAGGTGATCTGTCTGCACAGCGCCTATCACGGCAATACCATGGGGGCCCTGTCGGCCACGGGCATGGTGAAACACAAGGAACTGTTCGGTCCTTTGGTCGAGGGCTTTGTCCACATCGATCCCCCCGACCGGGTCGAAGGGCCCTGGGGGTATGATGCCGCCGACGCCGGCGCCAGGTATGCGGCCCTGCTGGAGGATCGCATCAAGCAGGAGGGAGCGGAGACGGTAGCCGCCTTCCTCGCCGAACCGATCCTCGGGGTGGGCGGCATCATCGTTCCGCCGGACGACTACTGGCAGCACGTGCGGGCGATCTGCGACCGGTACGGCATCCTCTGGATTGCCGACGAGGTGATGACCGGTTTCGGTCGGACCGGCAGCACCTGGGCCTTGACTCAGTATGGCGCCGTGCCCGATCTCATCTGCTCCGCCAAGGGGCTGACCAGCGGCTACCTCCCCCTGGGTGCGGTCATTGCCGGCAACCATGTGATCGACGCCATTGCCGAAGCAGATCTGCCCTTCACGCACGGCTTTACCTATGCCGGTCACCCGGTATCGTGTGCGGCAGCGTTGGCCAACATCGAGATCTATGAACGTGAGGAATTGGCCGCTCGTTCCCGGGCGATGGGCGAGCGGTTCATGACCCAGTTTGCCCGCCGACAGAACCCGTACGTGACCGACCTGCGGGGGCGAGGCCTCATGATCGGCATGGAGTTGATGCGCGACCCGCGCCTTGAAGGAGTCCGTTTCGCAATCGATGCGGCCTGCTTCCGGGAGCAGGTGATCATCGGCATTTCGCCGTATCGGGAGGTCGTGCAGGTCACACCGCCGCTGGTCGTTACCGAGGCAGAGATCGACCGGCTTGTGGAT
>JBLNEM010000167.1:0-13972 GCA_050262655.1 Mycobacterium leprae
CTGATCGCCGGCGATGCCTTTATCACCACGAACCAGGAATCGGCACTGGCCGTTCTGTTGAAGGAGCACGAGATCAACGGCCCGCCCGCCTATTTCACCACCAACTGGACCGAGGCCCGGGAGGCGGTGCAGCGGTTGGCTGCGCTCAACCCGGCCGCGGTGGTGACCGGCCATGGCCTGCCCATGCGCGGGGAGGAACTGGCGAGGCAACTGCAAGCGCTGGCCGCCGATTTCGACCGGCTGGCTGTGCCCGACCAGGGGCGGTATGTCACGGTGCACCGTTCCCAGTGAAGATGAGAAGAGCCCGGGAGAACTCTCCCGGGCTCTTGTTGTACGCAGGGTCGAATGGGGGGGACCCTGCAGGTGTGGGGGCGTTAGTCGGCGTCGGACTCCTCATAGTTCTCCCGAAGCTGGGCCACCACGTTGGGGTCGGCCAGCGTGCTGGTGTCGCCCAGGGCGCGCCCTTCGGCGATATCCCGGAGCAGGCGGCGCATGATTTTGCCCGAGCGGGTCTTCGGCAGATCGGCGGTGAAGAAGATCTCTTCCGGCCGGGCCAGGGCGCCGATCTTGTTGGCCACATGGGCCTTCAGTTCAGCCACCAGTGTCAGGCTGTTGCCGATGCCCTCCTTCAGGGTGACGAAGGCCGCGATCGCCTGGCCCTTCACGTCGTGGTTCCGGCCAATTACCGCCGCCTCAGCCACGGAGGGGTGGTCGACCAGGGCGCTTTCGACTTCAGCCGTGCCAATCCGGTGGCCCGAGACGTTGATCACGTCATCCACCCGGCCCAGCAGCCAGAAGTAGCCCTCTTCATCCCACTTGGCGCCGTCCCCGGTGAAGTAGGTCTTCTCGTCGAAGCGGCTGAAGTAGGTGGCCGCATAGCGCTGGTCGTCGCCATAAACGGTCCGCAACATCGCCGGCCAGGGCGATTTGACGACCAGGAAGCCACCGCTCCCCAGCGGCACGGGCCGGTTCTGGTTGTCCACCACCTCGGCTTCGATGCCCGGGAAGGCTCTGGTCGCCGAACCGGGTTTGGTGGCGACGGCGCCGGGTAGCGGCGTGATCATGATGGCGCCGGTCTCGGTCTGCCACCAGGTGTCGACGATTGGGCACTTCCCCTTGCCGATGTGCTCGTCGTACCACATCCAGGCCTCGGGGTTGATCGGCTCGCCCACCGTGCCCAGGAGGCGCAGCGAGGAGAGGTCGTGGCCCTCGGGCCATTCGGTGCCCCACTTCATGAAGGAGCGAATGGCGGTGGGGGCGGTATAGAGGATGTTGATCCGATGCTTCTCGATCATCTCCCAGTACCGGCCCCGGTCCGGGTAGTCCGGCGCGCCCTCATACATGAAGGCGGTGGAGCCGTTGGCCAGCGGTCCGTAGACGATATAGGAGTGACCCGTGATCCAGCCGACGTCGGCGGTGCACCAGTAGATGTCGGTGTCCTTGATGTCAAAGACCAGCCGGTGGGTGGAGCTGACGCCGGTCAGGTAACCGCCGGTGGTATGAAGGACACCCTTCGGCTTGCCGGTGGAACCCGAGGTATACAGGATGAAGAGCGGATCCTCGGCGTCCATCGCCTCCGGCACGCAGTTGGGCGATGCGTTGCGCATCTGGGTGTGATACCAGACATCCCGCCCGTCGACCCAGCCCTTCTGCACCAGGGACTCGTGGCCGACACGCTTGACCACGACCACCTTCTCGATGCAGGGCGTCTGCTGCAGCGCCTCGCTGGCGATCTGTTTCAGGGGGATGATGTTCCCCTTGCGGTACCCGCCGTCGGCGGTGATCAGCACCTTGGCGCCGCAGTCGTTGATCCGGTCCCGCAGCGAGTCGGCGGAGAAGCCGCCGAAGACCACCGAGTGGATGGCCCCGATGCGGGCGCAGGCCAACATGGCCACCGCCGCCTCCGGGATCATCGGCATGTAGATCGTTACCCGATCGCCCCGGGTCACGCCCAGGTTTTTCAGGACGTTGCCGAACCGGGCGACTTCCCGCTGCAGTTCCTGGTAGGTGATCGTTCGGGTATCGCCCGGTTCGCCCTCCCAGACGATGGCCGCCTTGTTGCGGCGCCACGTCTCGGCATGCCGGTCGACGCAGTTGAACGACGCATTCAGCTTGCCGCCCAGGAACCACTTGGCGAAGGGCGGTTTCCACTCCAGCAGTTGCTCCCAGTGCTTGAACCAGGTCAGGTTGCCGGATTGATGGGCCCAGAAGCCCAACCGGTCGGCCTCCGCTTCCGCGTAAATCGCTTCGGTGGCGTTGGCCTGAGCCCGGAAGGCGGCCGAGGGAGCAAAGACCCGGTTCTCCTGCAGCAGATTCTCCAGGGCCTGATCGGTTGCTTTATCAATTTCCCGAACCATAGCGCATGGCCTCCTGAGTAGCGATTACTTGCCGACCTTATGCGGATAGACCGGCAGGACGACTTCACCGAAGGTGGTGTTCAGAATGGTGGCGGCCGAAGCGTACCAGGCGAGCAGAGCGGTCAGGATGCCGATGTACCCGCCCAGATGGGTGTAGGTCGCCACGCCGGTGAACTTGCCGAGGGTGAGGAAGGCGAAGGCCAGGAAGAGGGCGACGAAGACGGCGGAAAGGGCGCCGTTGATCCGGAAGGAGCCGATCATCATGTAGAAGGTAAAGATCGTCCAACCGAGCAGGAAGACCCCCAGGGCCGGACCGGCGGAGGCGCCGAGATTGACCGTGCCTTGCTTCATCAGAATCTCCATGAGGCCGAGGGAGAGCCAGAAGGCGCCATACGAGCAGAAGGCGGTGGCGCCGAAGGTGTTGTTCTTCCGATACTCCCACATGCCGGCCAGCAGTTGGGCCAGACCGCCATAACAGAGTGCCAGCGTCCAGAATACAGGGGTGGCCTCACCCGGCAGGATGCCGGCGTTGAGGAAGCTGAGAACAAACGTGGTCAGGGCGAAACCGGCGAGGCCAAGGGGGCCTGGATCACCGATGGGCGGGAAGTTGTCACGTGCGTCAGCCATTTTTCTCTGTCCCCTTTCAAAGTGGTGGGTGTCTGGCGGTGCCATTCCTCAAACTTATAGCAGCCATACACAAGAGTAATTATAGAACGCTTCACGCAAGTGGCTATCGAAATGCCGTGAGTGGGGCCGAGCAACGGGTGAATGGGGTCTTTTCCTGGCCGAGTGGCCAGGTTAGAAGGAATTACGCAGTACAGCGAGAAATATCGTAAGGAATAGTTATAAGGTGCTTGTCCGCCGTTTATGGTAATATGGCATCGTGCCCACAACGTCGCACGCTATCTGGGGAAGGGGTGGGTGCCCCGTGCTCCGATTGCTCCTGGTGGATGACGACCAGATGCATGGGAAAGACCTGCAGCAGGCGCTGCAGGGTTTGCCGGTCCAGGTCGTAGGGGAAGCAGGCGGGTTGGCCGAGGCGATGGGGGTCGTACAGCGGACCCTGCCCCGGCGGCTGCCCGTAGTGCACGGCGAGAAGACGCTTTTGCTGGACCCGGTGGAGATCTTCTTTGCCTTCGCCCTGGACGAGCAGGTCTACCTGAAGACGGCTCATGGGCGGCTGGCCTGCCAGTACACCCTGCGGGAACTGGAGGAGCGGCTCGCGCCCTTCGGCTTCCTTCGCACCCACCGGCGCTACCTGGCCGATGTGAGCCGGGTCCGGGAAGTGCATCACTACTTCAAGGGAGCCATGGGACTGATCATGGAGGATGCCGAGCACAGTGAGGTGCCGGTCAGCCGCAACCTGGCGCCCGAGGTCCGGCGGCGACTCGGTCTGTAAACAGGCACACCGAAACCCCTGCCCAACCACCGGTTGAGCAGGGGCGTTTTCATGGGCGACTTGTATGAAGCGAACTTCTGGCCCCGACTGAACGTCCAATGATCGAACTTGTTGTGGAGGAGGCCAGAGCAGATGGAGCATTATCGGCTCGAGCAGTTGGCTGAAGGGGTTTTTGCCGCGGTCGCCGATCCGGAAGGATGGGGCGGCTGCAACGCGGGCATTGTGGGACTTGACGACCGCGTCCTGTTGTTTGACACAGGCTGCACCGTACCCGCCGCACGGCAACTACATACGCTGGTCGAGCACGCGGCGGGACGGCCCGCCAGCTATGTGGTGAATAGCCATGTGCACGACGATCACATCAACGGGAATCTCCTGTTTGCCCCTTCGGCGACGATCCTGGCATCCGAGGTGGTCCGGGGCGCACTGGCGGGCAAGTTCCGGGATAAGCTTCGGCCGATCTGGACGGAGGTTCAGGCGGGCATCGAAGCCTGTACCCGGCAGGCGGCGGAGACTGCAGACCCGGCTGTGCGCACCCGGCTCACCGAGACCGTGGTGGAGATGAAGGCGTTTCAAGACGCACTGCCTGCCGCCGACGAGATCCGGGTACCCAACCTCTCCTTCAACGGACAGCTCACCTTCCATGGTTCGACCCGGGAGGCCAGACTGATCGACTGCGGCCCAGGCCACTCCGGTTCGGATACGGTGCTCTGGCTTCCGGCTGAGGGTGTGCTGTTTACGGGCGATCTGGTGACCAGCAAGGATCATCTGGTCCTGAAGTTCGGCGACCCCGAGGCATGGCTGCACGTACTCGACCGGCTGGCGGAACTCCATCCACGGGTGGTGATCCCCGGACACGGGCCAATCGAGCCGGGCGAGGCTGCGCTGGACCGGACACGGCAGTTCATCCGGCAGTTGATGCAGCAGGTCGGGACGGCGCTGGCCGGAGGGGCCACGGCGGAGTACGCCGATACCGTGCCCGTCCCCGAGGGGATCTACGAGCCCGGCTACCGGGATAACGTGCGCTTCCTGCTTCAGTGGATGACCGGGAGGGAATAACTACTCCCGGTGATATGAATGCGCTTTCGGAGTCGGGTCGTACTGACCGTCGAAACAGCGGCGGCAGCCGGGATCGCTTATCAACTGGCCACCATCGTCTCCCACAATCGTAACCCCTACTTTGCGCCGCTAGCGGTGGTCCTCACCCTCCAGATGACCCTGGCCGACACCTTCCGGATCTCGCTCTACCGCGCCGGGGGCATCGTCGGCGGCGTGCTCATCGCGATGGTAGCCAGCCTTTGGGTGCAACCCGGGGCGCTGGGCATCAGCTTGGTGGTTCTGGCCGGCATGACGCTGGCCATGGCGCTGCATCTGCACCCCCTGGTCACATCCCAGGTCTGTATCACGGCACTGTTGGTGCTGATCGCCCGTGACAACTACCACTACGCGCTCGACCGGATCTACGAGACTGTGTTGGGTTCAGTGGTGGGGATCGGGCTGCATGCCCTGGTTCCGACCCCGGAGCCGGAAGCGGAGAGCCACCTCAAAGGACGCTGAAAAGGCCGGCACGCCTGTGCCGGCCTTCCGCTGTGTACGCCTTCATCCCTCGGTGAGATCCCGGCCATCCGCTTCCGGCGGCACGACGGTGACCCGGTTCCGGCCCGTCTGTTTGGACTCGTACAGGGCTTCATCCGCCCGGGCGATCAGCTTCGACTTGCCCATGCCCAACTGGTAGAGCGCCACGCCTGCGCTGACCGTAGCACCCACTGGTTTTCCGGTCGTCGGGTCCGTAACGCGGTGCTGCTCAATCGCCTCACGCAGGGTTTCGATGGCCCGGGCGGCCTCTTCCAGGGAGTGACCGGGCAGGATGACCGCAAACTCTTCGCCACCGTAGCGGGCGACCATGGACTTCGCCGGCGCCGTCCGACGCAGCACGCCGGCCACCTCCCGCAGCACCATGTCGCCGAACAGGTGGCCGTATGTATCATTCAGCCGCTTGAAATGGTCGATGTCGAGGATGGCCAGCGCCATCGAGGTGTGCTCCAGGTACGACTGGGCGATGATGACGCTGAGCGTCTGCTGGAAGTGCCGGTGGTTGATCAACCCGGTCAGGCCGTCGGTAATCGAGAGCGACAACTGACGGGTCAGCGTGCGCTGGTCGATCAAGGCCAGATGCACCAGGGCGGCCATTGCTTCCAACCAGAGGGACTCCGCATCGTCGGTGGCACCCCAGCGGGGACCGGAAACGACCAACATGCCGATGGGCTCGGCCTGCTCCGGGATGGGGAGGTAGAGGTGCTCGGCCGCCGGCAGATGGAGGCGCACCTTCTGTTCGAGGGCGGTCTGCACCGCCAATTCGGTGCGTGGGTCCCAATCCGTGCCGTCTGCGTCGGTGGCGGCCAGCAGTGAGAGCTGGCCCTGGTCGCGCACCGCCAGGAGGGCGGCCCGTGTGGCGTAACCCTGCTTCACGATCTCGTTGACCAGCACGACCGGGTAGTGCTGCCAATCGGCCTCCGTGACCTGCCGCAGGAGGCGGTTGAAGCTGACCAGGTCCTTCTCGTGCGAAGTCTGGTGCTGGAGTTGGGCCAGCGTGCGCGTATACCGGCGGTGGGCTACCACAGCATAGCCGGCGGCAGATGCGGCCAGTAGCCCGAAGACGGCCGGCAACAGGTATGTCCAGGTAAGCATACGCCCATTCCTCCCCAGACGAACGGTATGACCCTTACTAATCAGTACGTAAAAAGCATCCCGTTGGTTCGACGTGTCAATGAATCCAGTCACGAAAAACAATGGGGTACAAAAAGAACCCCCGAGGTTTCGCTGAAGCCCCGGGGGCATTTACCTTACGTTTAGATGGCACCCATGCCCATGGAGGGGTAGCCGCCCATGCCCATCATCATCGGGTTGTAGCCGCCCATTGTCGGGAAGCCGCCGCCCATCCCCATCATGGGCATGCCGCCCATTCCCATCATCATCGGGTTGAAGCCACCCATCGTCGGATAGCCGCCGCCCATTCCCATCATCGGCATACCGCCACCCATCCCCATCATCGGCATACCGCCACCCATCCCCATCATCATGGGGTTGTAGCCGCCCATCATCATCGGGTTGTAGCCGGTCATCGTTGACACCTCCCCTCAAGAACTCCCTACCATCTTATGTGGAGTACTTCGTGGGAGTTCCCGATGCCGTCGGGGAGTCCTAGCGGCTCTCCCGGTCGTAGGCCGTTCCCAGCGCTCCCGGCAGTTCCAGCCGCCCCTGCCTTGCCCGGGCGGTGGCAACCAGCAGCACTACGATGGTGAACAGGTAAGGCAGCATGTTCAGGAAGAACGGCGAGATGTGGCTGCCGGCCGCCTGAATGCGGAAGGCCAGAGCCTGCACGCCGCCAAACAGATAGGCGCCCCAGATCGCCTTGGCCGGATTCCAGGTGGCGAAGATGACCAGCGCCACGGCCACCCAGCCCCGGCCCGCCGTCATCCCTTCGACCCAGGAAGGCGTTACTGCCAGCGACAGATGGGCGCCGGCCAGACCGGCCAGAGCGCCGCCGGCCGCCACATAGGCATACCGCAGCAGGGTAACCCTCAACCCCATCGCGTCTGCCGCGGCGGGGTTCTCACCGACGGCACGCAGGCTGAGGCCCGGTCGTGTCCGGTAGACCCAGAACCAGAGGGCGGGCACCAGCAGGTAGCTGAGATAGACCAACGGGTCGTGGTTGAAGAGGATCGGCCCGACTCCGGGCAGCCGGGAGAGGAAGGGGATCGCCACCTTGTGAAAGGGCGACAGCAACGGCACCCCAACCACCGACTTGCCGATATAGCTGGAGAAGCCGCCACCGAAGATCGTCAGTGCGAGGCCGGATACCACCTGGTTTGCCCGCATGGTAACCGTCAGGAAGGCATGAACCAGTGCCAGACAGGCCCCCGCCACCATGGCGGCAGCCACGCCGGCCCAGGGGCTGTTCAGCTTCAGCGCCGCCAGGAAACCGCAGACCGCCCCGACCAGCATCATGCCCTCCACACCCAAATTGAGTACGCCGGCCCGTTCGGACAGCACTTCGCCCAGGGCCGCGTAGAGAATGGAGGTGCCGGCGATCACCGTGGCGGCCAGGGTTGCAATCAACAAGGATCCACTCATAGCCTCAAGCCGCCTCCTTCGCCATGGTTGTGGTGGTCGGTCGGACCAGGCGCAGCCGGTACCGGGTGAAGATCTCGGCCCCCAGCACGCAGAACAGGATGATGCCCTGAATCATGTTGGCGGTGGCCAGTGGAACGCCCATCTGCTGAACGCTGTAGCTGCCGGCCTGGATGCCGCCGAAGAGGAAGGCGACCGGAATCAGGGCCACCGGGTTCAGCCGGGCCAAATACGCGATGATGATGCCGGAGTAACCGTACCCCGGGGAGATGTTCGCCTGGAGGCGGCCGATGTTGCCGGAGACTTCCATCATACCGGCCAGTCCGGCTAGGGCGCCGGAGACGAACATGACCAGCAGGATGTTGCGGACGATCGACATCCCGGCGTATTTCGCCGCCGCCGGGCTTTCGCCGATGACTCGGATCTCATAGCCCCAGCGGGTCTGATGCAGGATGGCCCAGAGCAGGGCGGCGATTACCAGCGCCACAATCAGACCCACATGCACCTGATTCCAAAGCAGCGGCAACCGGGCATTGTCGCTGAAAGAGGGCGTGAGCGGGAAGTTGAAGGACTTGTGGTCCTTCCACGGGCCATAAACCAGATAGGAGACAAAGTTGATTCCCACATAGTTGAGCAGCAGCGTGGTGATGGTCTCGCTGGTCTTCCAGTAAGCCCGGGCGATGCCGGGCAGCAAGGACCAGATGCCCCCTGCGATGAAGCCCGCCAGACCCATGGCGGGGAGCAGCAGAGCAGCCGGGAGGTGGGGGTAGGCGAGTGCCACGCCGGTGGCGGCGAATGCGCCCATATAAAGCTGCCCCTCGGCCCCAATGTTCCAGAGCTGCATCCGGGCAGCCAGTGCGATCCCCAGGCCGCACAGCAGCAGCGGCACGGTGGAGAGCAGGGTTTCGGCGATGCTGTACTGCGAGCCGAACGCCCCATCAAACATGGCGCCGAAGACCGCAATGGGATCACGCCCCGTCAGGCCGATCAGGAGTGCGGCAATGGCCAGCGCCAGCGCGATAGCGGCCCCATAGACCGCGGCCTGGGCCCAGCCTGGGCGATCGACCCTCTGGAAGATTACCCGCATGTTGCCGCCTCCTCTGTCTCGTTCAAACTCCTGCCCGCCATCATCAGGCCGATCTGCGCCATGGCCGCCGGATCGGCCGCCACCACGCCCATGACCCGGCCCTCCGAGAGTACCGCAATTCGATCCGCCAGGCTCAACAACTCATCCAGATCCTCCGAAATGAGCAAGACGGCCTTTCCGTCCTGCCGGGCCTGCTGCAGCATGTCGTGCACGGCCTCCGTCGCAGCCACATCCAGACCGCGCACCGGCTGAGCGGCGACGATCACCTGCGGATCGGTCGCCAGTTCCCGGCCCACCAACAGCTTCTGCTGGTTGCCGCCGGAGAGCAGTCGGATCGGCTTCGACAGCCCGGCCGTCTTCACGGCAAAGCGCTCCACCAGAGCCGCAGTGAAGGATTGAACGGCCGCACGGCTGAGAAGGGGCCCCCGGGCGACCGGCGCCTTGCGGTAGGCCCGCAGAATCCCGTTATCGGCGACGCTCAGGTTGGGCACCAGCCCCATGCCGAGCCGGTCTTCGGGAATGTACGCGAGGTGGCCGGTCACATCAACCCGCCCCGAAACCGCTGGGCGCAGCCCGGCCACGGCTTCGGCCAGTTCACGTTGGCCGTTGCCGGCGACCCCGGCAATCCCCAGGATTTCGCCGCCACGCACCGCCAGATTTACGCCCTTCAGGGCGGGAGTTCCCCGATCGCCCGCCACCACCAGATCGGAGAGCTGGAGGCAGACTGGCCCTTGCGTCACGCTGGGTTTGACCCGCTGAACCGGCAGTTCGCGACCCAGCATCATGCGGGTCAGCTCCCGGGGGGAAGTCTCGCTGGTCTTGACGGTGCCCACCAGCTTTCCATCCCGCAGGACGGTGCAGCGGTCCGATACACCCATCACCTCATGCAGCTTGTGCGTGATGATGATGATGCCGTGCCCCCGCTCGGCCAGCAGACGGAGGATGCGGAAGAGCTCCTGGGCCTCCTGCGGGGTCAGAACGGCGGTGGGCTCATCGAGGATCAGGACCCTGGCGCCGCGGTAGAGGAGTTTCACGATCTCCACCCGCTGTTGCTCGCCCACCGAGAGCTGCCAGATGCGGGCCTCTGGGTCCACCTTGAGCCCGTAGCGCTCACTCACGGCCCGAACCTCACTGGCCACCTGCCGGGTGTTCAGGCCGATTCCGCGCTGAGACAGGCCGAGGAGTACGTTCTCAACGACGGTGAAGGGGGCGACCAGCTTGAAATGCTGATGGACCATGCCGATGCCGGCCTGAATCGCCTCCCGCGGTGCGTCGAACTGGACCCTCTTACCCGCCATTTCGAGCCATCCCTCGTCGGGGCGGTAGAGTCCGGTTAACACCGACATCAGGGTCGACTTGCCGGCGCCGTTCTCGCCCAGCAGTGCATGCACCTCACCAGGGGCGAGGGCAAAATCCACATGGTCGTTGGCCGTGACGGCCCCGAAGCGTTTGGTGATCTGGTGCATCGCTACCAGCATGGTTGGGTTACCCCCTCGTTCGAATAAGTAGGGCAGGGCGATCCGGTGAGGGAGCGCCCGTGCCAGGTTGGAGCGCGTACCTTAGTTCTGCGGAATGGTGCCGTCGACGCCTTCCACGAACCAGTTCATGCTGAGCAGGGCCTGGTCGTCCAGGGACTTGCCGGCTTCCACTTTGACCTGACCCTTCTGATCCTTGATCGGGCCGGTGAAGACGTCCCAGGTGCCGGAGGTCAGCTTGGCCTTGGCCTCATCGACCTTGGCCTGGGCGGCGGGGTTGGCAAACTTGGCCAGGGGCGCCAGAGCGACGATGCCGTCCTTCATGCCGCCGAAGTACTGATCGCTCTTCCAGGTGCCGTCCATCACCGACTTGACGACGCTCACATAGTAGGGACCCCAGTTCCAGACCGGTGCGGTGAGGAAGGCGTTGGGGGCATACTGGCGGGAGTCGCTGTCGTTGCCGATGGCGGTCTTGCCGTGCTCCTGAGCGGCCTGCAGCGGTCCGGGGGAGTCCTGGTACATGGTGATCAGATCGGCGCCGGCATCCAGCAGGCTGTTGGCGGCATCCTTCTCCTTGGCCGGGTCAAACCAGGTGTTGGTCCAGAGGACCTTCACCTTGGCGTTCGGGTTGACGGAGCGGGCGCCCAGGGTCAGGGCGTTGATGGCCCGGATCACTTCCGGAATCGGATAAGCGGCGACCATGCCGATGTTGTTGTTCTTGGTCTGCAGACCGGCCACGATGCCGGCTTCGTAGAAGCCCTGATAGTTACGGCCGAAGTAAGTGCCCATGTTCGGGGCGGTCTTGTAGCCGCTGGCGTGCATGAAGATGGTGTTCGGGAACTTCTTGGCCACCTCGACCATGGAATCCATGTAGCCGAAGCTGGTGCCGAAGATGATCTTGTAACCCTTCTGAGCCAACTGCTCAAAGACCTTGGTGCCGTCGGCGCCTTCGGGCACGTTCTCGATGAAGGTGTCCTCAACCTTGTCGCCCAGTTGCTGTTCCATGTACTTGCGGCCCTGGTCATGAGCGAAGGTGTAACCGCCGTCGCCTACCGGTCCGACATAGACGAAGGCTACCTTGATCTTGTCCGACTTGGCCGCCTGGGGGGCGGCGGCAGCCTTGTTGTCGGCGGTCTTGGCGGTGCCGCAGCCTGCGAGGATGCCGGCGGAGACGACGAGTCCGAGGAGAGCGGTTACGAACTTGTTGCGCATGATGAATCTCCCTTACCAGGTTGATTTGGACTAACGCCCTGCTTCAGCAAAGCGAATGCCGTCGGTACCCAGCGATTCGATGATGACCAGGGACTCCAAGGGAATCCCCTGCGCCCGGATGCGCTTGCCACCCGACTGGAAGCCCTTCTCCACGACGATGCCGATGCCGGCGAGGGCGGCGCCTGCCTGCTCCACCAGACTCATCAGAGCGGCGGTCGCCTCGCCGGTCGCCAGGAAATCGTCGATGATCAGAATGCGGTCAGCCGGTTCGAGGTAGCGCTGGCTGACGGCGATGCCCACGGTCTCGCACTTGGTGAAAGAGGTGAGGGAGGCGGAGTAGACCGGTTCGGCCTGAGTCCGGGCCCGGCTCTTCTTGGCGAAGACCACGGGGACATTCAGGTAGAGGCCGGCCATCAGGGCCACGGCGATGCCGGAAGCTTCGATGGTGAGAATCCGGGTGACGCCGGCGTCACGAAAGCAGGCGGCAAACTCCTGGCCAATGGCCTGAATCAGGGCCGGGTCCAATTGGTGGTTCAGGAACGAATCGATTTTCAGCACGTCGTTGCCGATCACGCGGCCATCGGCACGAATGCGTTCGCGAAGCTTGTTCATCAGCAGCCGGGACCTCCTTGCCAGCGGGGCAGTCTACTGCACACGGCGTCGGAACAGCCGAACACCTCCTGAGCGACAGAAACACAAAAAAGCCCAGAGTGGGAGTGTTCGTGAGTAGAACCTCCCCCTCTGGGCTTTTATCCCTCTGGTGTAGCCTGCCAATGGCAGACCTGCACCGCTCGGACCTGACACCCTGCCCGCAGGCAGGACCGGAACCCTAGGTGCACTTCCACTCGTAGTCAGGGTCTTTACGGGACCCCGGTAGAGACTTTCAGGCCATATTCCTGAGGATATACGAGCGGTCCGTATGCGATTTGTGCACATGGTAACACGGTTTTAGTCGTTACGCAACCACAAATGTGAAGGGAATATGAACGAAAGTGGGCACTTCGGGATAGGAGGCGGGGACGGCTCAGGCCGCACCGGTCCCGTTGGCCAGCGCCCGGTTACGCCCCTGTTCCGCCAGGTAGAACATCGCACCGGCGCACAGGACAACCCCGGCGGCGCCGAACATCACCGTGCGTCCACCGAACGCCTGCAAGACGGCTGTGCCCAGGATCGGGGCGATGGTGCCGCCGATCGCCCGGTCCAGCGCAGCGGCGCCGGCGTACCGGGCCCGCAGTTCCTGGGGGGCGATGTCGGTGGGGAAGGTGGTCTGCGGCACGGCCAGGACCACCTCGCCCAGCGTCCAGACCACCGCCGCGGCATAGATGGCCACGGCCGAACCGGCCAGGCCGAAGAGCAGGTAGCCGATCGCAAAGACGGCGGGACCCAATAGGGCCGGCACCACCATGCGCTGGCGGCGGAACGCGGCCGAGATCGGCAGTTGGAGCACTACCACCAGAAGGCCGTTCAGGGTCCAGATCAGGCTGTAGACATGTTCGTAGTTGGCGAAGCTCTGCGACATATAGAGCGAGAGCGATGAGGAGATCTGGGCGTAGGCGGTCTGCGACAGAATGCCGCCGGCAATGAAGAAGAAGAGCGCCCGGTCGGTCAGGACCGTCCCCCAGTTCTTCAGGGTCTCACGGAGGCGGCTTACGCCGGCGGTGGCAGCGGCGAAGTTCGTCTTCGGCTCTTTCAAGTTGAAGAAGAAGGCCGTGCCCACCGTCAGGGAGCTGAGTGCGGCGGCACTGAAGAGAAAGCGCTGTGCGGAGACGCCGAACAATCCGCCCAGCAGCGGGCCGAGGCCGACGCCCAGGTTGGACATGACCCGGCTCAAGCTGTATGCATCCAGCCGCTCGCTCTGCGCTGTGGAGTCGGCAATGGCGGCGGTGTACGCCGGGTTGAACAGGGCGTTCACCAGGCCGTTGCAGAAGGAGAGAATGGCAAACTGCCAGATCTGGCCGGCGAAGGCGTAGCTGAGCAGCACGACGACCCGGAAGCCCATTGCGAAGAGAATCACCGGCCGCCGGCCCCGCCGATCGGACCACTGCCCGCCGATGATGTTGCCGATCAACTGAGCGATCGGGTTGAGCGCCAGCACCAGACCGGTCACGCGGGCCGAGGCGCCGGCCCGGTTGATGAAGATCGCCATGAAG
Organism: Mycobacterium leprae; assembly: GCA_050262655.1. Lineage (GTDB taxonomy): Bacteria > Bacillota > Sulfobacillia > Symbiobacteriales > Symbiobacteriaceae > DASXVX01. The sequence goes on from JBLNEM010000167.1 coordinate 13,812, forward strand.
GGCATCGCCATCATGAGGGTGGTTTGATCCACCAGGCGACCCACGGTGAGGAGCCAGACGGTCGGGCTGTAGCGGCGGTAAAGGTTGCCTACGAATGAGCGCATGGGGGTTGCCTCCTGGCCCTGGTCTCCCATTCATTTAACACCATAAATTATCGTGTT
>JBLNEM010000168.1:0-5447 GCA_050262655.1 Mycobacterium leprae
TGGACATCCTCGGCTACACCTTCATGGCCCTGGCCACTTTCATGGCCGCCCCTGTGTTCGGCGGCGACCGGCTCTCGAATTGGATCCGGCGGTGGTTCCTGCTGCAAGGGTTGTTCTTACCCGGTGCGATCGCGCCGGCCCTGCCGATTTTCAGTGGGTCGGCCGGGGGCGGTGGCGACCAGGCGGGGGCAATCGTCCTGCTGGTCTGGTGTGCGGCGTTCCTGCCGCTATCGGTGATGGTGGCTCGCTACTTCCGTCGGGCTTTGCGTGGATAACGAACCGCAAATCAGAGAGGCCCCGCACTGCTGTGCGAGGCCTCTTGTTATACGCGCTACTTCCGAGTCACCAGTTCCTTGGTATCCCGGGCGATCACCAACTCTTCGTTGGTGGGGATCACCCAGACTTCGACCTGGGAGTCGGCGCCGGAGATTCGGACTTCCTTGCCCCGCAGGTTGTTGGTCTCGGGGTTGAAGGTGATGCCCAGGTAGGTCAGGTGCTCCATGATCCGCTGCCGCAGCAGCTTGGAGTTCTCGCCGATGCCGCCGGTGAAGACGATGGCGTCCACGCCGTTCATGGCGGCCACATAGCTGCCGATGTACTTGCGCAGGCGGTACTCCATCATCTCGAAGGTCTCCCGGGCCCGGTCGTCGCCCTTCTCCATCTCCTCTTCGATCTGCCGCATATCGCTGGAGATGCCGGAGATGCCGCGCAGGCCGGAGTGCTTATTCAGCATGGAGTTGACCTCGGCGATGGAGATCTCTTCCCGGTTCATGATGTAGGGGATGACGCCAGGATCGATATCACCGCTGCGGGTGCCCATGATCAGGCCTTCCAGCGGAGTGAAGCCCATAGAGGTGTCGAAGGACTTGCCGTTCAGCACCGCCGCCACGGAGGAGCCGTTGCCCAGGTGGCAGGTGATGATCTTCAACTCGGAGAGGGGCTTGCCCAACTGGGCGGCCACCCGCTCCGACACATAGCGGTGGGAGGTGCCGTGGAAGCCGTAGCGCCGGACCTTGTGCCGCTTGTACATGGAGTAAGGCAGGGCGTAGAGGAAGGAGGTGCGGGGCATGGTGGAATGGAAGGCGGTGTCGAAAACCGCCACCTGCGGCGCACCGGGCAGGGCAGCCTGGGCGGCGTTAATGCCGGTCAGGTTGGCCGGGTTGTGCAGGGGGGCCAGGTCGAACAGCTGGCGCAGGGTCTTCTTCACCTCATCGGTGATCAGGACCGACTGGGTCAGATCTTCGCCGCCGTGCACCACCCGATGGCCGACGGCGTCGATCTCGGTGGCGCTCTTCACGACGCCATACTCCGGATGGGAGAGGGCGTTCAGCACCTTACGGACGGCCGTGGTGTGGTCCAGGATGGAGGTGATCTCCTTGATCTCCTGCTTGCCGGAACCAGGGGCCTTGTATTCGAAAATGGCGTCATCCATGCCGACCCGTTCGACCTTGCCGATCGCCATGACCTGTTCGGTATCCATATCCAGGCACTGGTATTTGACCGAGGAGGAGCCGCAGTTCAGTACGAGGATTTTCACCGGGATGCACCTCCGTCCTTGATCCGGTCGCCGTCGGCGTCATACTTGAAGAAACCTTCGCCGGTCTCCACGCCGAGGTTGCCTGCCCGCACCAGCTTGCGCACGATCGGCGCCGGCCGGTACTTCAGCTCGCCGTACTCACGCCAGAGCCGGTCGGCCATCACCAGGACGGTGTCCAGGCCAATGCGGTCGGCGATCTCCAGCGGACCGCGCTCCATGCCGAAGCCCAGCTTCATGGCGGTGTCAATATCGCAGGCGTTGGCGACGCCCTCCATCAGGACGGCACAGGCCTCGTTGATCATCGGGATGATCAGGCGGGTGGTGACATAGCCCACCGACTCGAAGACCTCGACGCCGGTCCGGTCCAGCTGCTCCATCAGCGCCTTCACGGTGGCGACGGTCTCATCGGAGGTCTTCAGGCCACGCACGACCTCGACCACCTTGGTCTGGGTCATCGGCGTGACGAAGTGGCAGCCGATCACCTTGCCGGGGCGGAAGGTGCTGGCGGCCATCTCCGTGATCGACAGGGTGGAGGTGTTGGAGGCCAGAATGACCTCCTTGCCGCAAATCTGGTCCAGCGTGCGCAGGATGCCCTTGTCCTCTTCCAGGGATGCCACGTTGCCCAGAATGACGAAGTCTACGCTGGCCAGCTGGGTGATGTCGGTGGTGAAGCGCACACGGGACATGGTGGTCTTCTTCTCCGACTCGGTGATCGCCCAACGCTCAATCTCATGCTGAAGCGAAACGTCCAGCCACTGCCGTGCCTGTTCCAGTTCAGCGGGTGTGTTTCCTACTACGATTACCTCGAAACCTTTGGAAGCGGCCAGCTCGGCTATGCCGCGGCCCATACGGCCGGTGCCGATAATACCCCAGGATCGAATTGTCATGAACAACACTCCCCGTGTCGCGGGTGCTCTTAAGTCACCCCTCATCATACCGATAAGACCTAACAATTCCTAGTGTGCCGTCCATAAATAGGTCCTCAGCACTATGCTTGTAATACCTTTTCACAAACTTGGACGAGCCAGGTGACCAGTCCGCGGTCCTGCGGAAGAAGGAGGAGCAGACCGGATTAGCCATAGTGTGGCTCTCTGGGGGTTTTCTCCAACCATCTTCGACCCATTCCGACAATCTTCGACGAAATGTAACACCGGTCTGCCTTGAATAATTCGTGTTCATAATATATACTGAAGATGGTGGGACGATAGGCCGTGGATTTGTCTGGGAAGGGGTGTGCGGATGATTACCACGCTCTATGTGGGGAACCTGCCCTGGTCCGTGACAGAAGTGGAACTGTACAACTGCTTTGCAGCACATGGGAAGGTGAAGGGCGCCCGGGTCATCGTCGACCGGATGACGGGTCGGTCCCGGGGCTTCGGCTTTGTCGAGGTGGCTCAGGAGGATGCGGCGAAGGTGATTGAGACCCTGAACGGCAGCATGTTGGGTGGTCGGGCCATTACGGTGAATGAGGCCCAGCCACGGCAGCAGCGTGTGTAAACGAACGAAACAGATGGACCAGCCGGCTCCCAGTGGATGGGGGCCGGTTTTCGTATGCACCGGACGGAGGAGCGGCACATATCATGACCAACAGGAGACGGGTCGTTTCCTGTCTCGCTGGTCCCTCACAGCGGTCCGCCACATACTACGCTTCTGCGGCACCGCCTGGGGACTCGATGCGTCGTGAAAGGGGGAAATCGCACGTGGCGGATCCGTGCACCCAGCTGCTCAAACTGGATTGTTTAGTGTGCGAGAGCACAGGCGAGGCTGTTGTCGAGTCTCGGTTCGTGCTGCCGCAGCGGGCGAAGAAAATCGCTGAGATCCAGGCCCGCCTGGTCGACCTCAACACCGAGGTCTTCGACGGTCAGGTGATGGTCACAGGTACATTGCACAAGCAGATTTTCTTCGTGGGCGAGGATCATCACGTACATCATGCGCCGGAAGATGCGCCCTTCACCGTCTTCATTGACTGCGTCGGCGCCACTGCCGGGCAGAACGGCGAGGTTTCGGCGCGGATCGTGAAGCTGACTCACACCCTGGAGTGCCAGCAGGAGCTGGTCCAACGGGCGATCCTGCAGTTTGTCGTGCGTGTCACGGAAGATTGCCAGGTGAACGCGGTCATGAACCCGGACGGCCCGCTGGTGAAGGCCGAGTGCGTGGTCGGCGAGACCACCCGTGCCATCACGGTGGAGAATGAGATCGAACTGGACCGGCCGGCCAAGAAGATCCGGGACATCCAGGTTGCGCTGGAGGATGTGATCGCCGAGCCCAGCACCGATCAGGTGATGGTGCGCGGCCTCATCGTCAAGAATATCTTCTTCATCACCGATGAGGATGTGGAGTTCTTCCAGGAAGAGCGGATCGACTTCTCGGCCATCGTGGAAGTGCCGGGCACCGAGCCGACCGACAATGTGAGCCTGAAGGCTCAGATTCTGCGGGTCGACCGGTTCCTCTCCAACGGGCATGAGGTCCATCAGCGGGTGGTGCTCTCGGTCTTCACGAAGGTCACCCGGACCTGCGAACTGAATGTGCAGGAAGACCCCAACGGCCCGCAGGTCATGGCCTCCCGCATGATCAACAGCAACAGCCGCCAGATCCTGGTGGAGAACGTGGCCGACCTGAATCATCCGGCCAAGAAGATTCAGGAGATCCAGGCCCGGGTCGAAAACATCGAGGTGGAGACCATCCCCAACAAGGTGATCATCACCGGTACGCTGCACAAGCAGATCTTCTTCGTCGCTGACGATGATTTGGTGCGCCACCAGGGCGAGGACATTGCCATCACCACGTTCGTCGAGCTGCCTGGCATCACCCCGAATGATTCGGTCAGCATCACGCCGATCGTGGAGCACGTCGGCTACGAGCTGATCAATCCGATGGGCATGGGCGAAGGCGAGCCGATCGACGCCAACGATCCGTACCTCGAGGAGCCTGACTATCCGGTCTTCCGCCGCCTGATCCAGCGGACGGTGATCCAGCTGCAGGTGACCGGCAGCCAGTCCCAGCCCATTCGCATCGCCACGGCGCCGTTGCCGCTGGCCGCCGCCGCTGCTGGCGTCTGCTAAGGAGAACGGGCAGGCCGGCATGGCATTGGCCGGACCAGGGCACCGGGAAGGCTGTACAGCGGTCCTGGAGCCGGTCGCATCCACAAAGTAAGACCCCGCCAACGGCGGGGTCGCTTTTATGTCCTTCAGCCAAACAGGTTGGTGCCGAGGCTGCTCAGGAACCGCTGGAGGAGGTCGGGCAGGGCGTGAATCGAAGAGGCGGTGTACAGGTTGCCGTCCACCTCCGCCCGGGAATCGGCCGCTTCGGCGAACCGGGCGCCGGCCCGCCGGATGTCGGGACTGATATGGGGCGAACCGGAGATCGTGCGGCCCTCGATCACGTCGGCGGCCACCAGGACCTGCGGGCCGTGGGCGATGGCGGCAATGGGTTTGCCGGCGGAGGCAAAGTGCCGGACGATCTCCAGCACCCGCTGGTTCAGGCGGATATACTCCGGCGAGCGTCCACCCGGGATCACCAGGGCATCGTAGGTCTCCGGCCGCACATCGTCAAAGGACCAGTTGAGGGGGAAGGAGCGGCCTGGCCGTTCACAGTAGGTCTGCTCGCCCTCCTGCGCGTGGGTTGCCGTCCGAATCAGGTCCCCCGCGCTGCGGTTCGGGCAGATGGTGTGAACCAGGTGCCCCGCCATCTGCAGGACATGCAGGCTCTCCAACAGCTCGGCATCCTCGACATAGTCGCCAACCAGCATCAGAATTCGCCTGGCGGTCATTCGCCTCACTCCTTTTCAAGGGGAGCCGTGCCGGGAGATGGTCGAGTACCCAACGAAGAAAGATTTCAACGTTACAGGAAGCGCTCCCTCCTGGTTTGTTTGACATTAAAAAGTTCTATCCAATTGGTTGACAGTTCGCGA
>JBLNEM010000169.1:0-6213 GCA_050262655.1 Mycobacterium leprae
ACTGCCCCCTCACGCCAGACTCGGTCAAATCCGGACCAGCTCAATCCCAAGCTGGCGGGCCACTTCAGCCAGTTCTTCCTGAACATCGCCATAACACATCGACACGTGATGCTCCCAGCCACCCAGCAGAATCGTGTCGAGCAGGCTGGAGGCCGGTGCATCGAACCGCACCTGAACCACCGCTCCCCGGACCAGCATGGTGGAAGGCAGCGCCTCGGCGCCGGTCACCAGCAGCCGGTACTTGCCCTTGCTCATGCCCAGCCGGGCGATGGTGATGCGGCCGGGCTTCAGCACAAACTCCAGGTTCATGCCCACGTTGCCGACATCGTAGAACCGAACCTGCCGGGGGTCTGCCGCCATCTCGGTCGGCGCAACGCCCGCATGCCAGAGGATGCCGGTGTTCGACTCCCGATCCACCTGCACCAGGTCGGTCAGGAAGCTCAACCCACCGCCGGTCACCTCCTGGAGCATCACCCCGGTGATGGTGCCGTTCAGGTCGCCCTCGCACCCCGCCACAATACCTTCGCTGGTCAGTTGGGAAAGCACGAAGTCTGCAGCCACGCCATAGCACGGGTCGAATTCCGGCCAGTTCTTGAGGGCCACGGCATCCAACTCATTCTGCCGCACTAGCTGGCGAAGGCGGGCCGTGGTGCGGGCGATTTTGGTGAGGTTGGCCGGCGACTGTTCCGCCGTATTGGCAACCTTGTGCACCATGGTCGCCCGAACAGCGCTGACATCAGCGGCTTCCGGCTCCGGCCCGTAGAACAGATCGGACAGGTCAATGTGGAAGATCTCGGGCCCCACCTGGCGCCGCAAGGTCATGTCATCGCCGCCCATGAGGAAGAAGCCCGGCGCCCGGCTGCCGGCCACGCCCACGCGCAGCGTCCGGAGTTTGCGCACCGTCCGGGCGGCCGTCAGGAAACGCTCCACCCCGCCGACCACCTCGGCCTCGTCCGGATCGCCGTAAAAGTAGGTATAGGGATGGTCGAGGTTGGTGAGCAGCGAAGCCATCAGCGTGATGCCGACCAGGCTGTTGGCCACCGGCCGTGAGCCGTTGTACGGTTCACGCACAGCCCAAACCGCCGTGGGCACGTGCAGCCGTTCCACCACCACCGGCAGGGGCTCGGCCGAGCAGAAGGTGCCCTGCTGCAGGACCAGTGCGTCAATGTGGCCGGCTTCCAACTGGGCTGCGGCTTCACGCGCTTCTGCCACCGTACAGATGGGGCTGGGCGGCGCAACCACCTCGCCATAGCGAGAGAGCAATGCGATGGACGCCTGCATCTTTTCGATGGCGAAGCTCCCGTCGAAGCCGCCGGTCCAGGAAAAGGAGACAAAACCGATCCGCATGGGACTACACCTCCGGGATATTCTGGCTGGCAAGAAACTCCAAGACCTCCTGGTGCGTGGGGATTCCCCGTCGGCCCCCGAGGGCCCGGCACTTGAGCGCTGCCACGGCACTTGCGTAGCGAGCGACTCCGGCCGGGCTGTAGCCCTTGACCAGACCGGCAATGTAGGCGCCGTGGAAGACGTCGCCTGCGCCGGTGGTGTCGATCACCGGGACGTTGAAGGACGGGACACGAATCGATCCAGCCGGGCCCCGCCCCACCGCGCCATCTCTGCCTAGCGTAATGACGGCGGTGGCACACGGGATTTTGGCGAGGGCCTGCTCCGGCGACAGTCCGGGCAGATACTCCCGGACGAAATGGCTTGAGGCAATGCAGATGTCAACCAGCGGCAGCAGCCGCTCGACATCCGGCGTGTAGTAATCGGCATCGCAGACCACGGTCACACCATGGGACCGGGCGTAAGCCGCCGCCTGCAGTGCGCTTCCTGAGGGCTCGCTCACCAGTAGGAACCGAGCCGATGCCACCCGGTCGCAGTCCGCTTCGGTCAGGGTCATCGCCTGAACCGTACCGGGGCTCCACAGAATAGAGCGAGTGCCGGTACCCGTGTCGGCCAGCACCGTGGAGAAGGCCGATGCCGCTCCCGGCTGAACCTTTACGCCGCCGGTCTCCACACCCTCGCTGGCGAACTCGGCCAGAATCTGCCGGCCGAACTCATCATCGCCGACGCTTCCGATGAAGGCCGTCCGCAATCCCAGGCGGGCAGCCGCCACCAGTGCGGTCGCCACCTTGCCGCCGCCCTGGAGGGTGTACTCCTGTAGCTGCAGTCCCTCGTCGGGGCCAGGCAGCCGCGGCACCCGCACCACCAGATCGATGCAGGCGGAGCCGACGCCTACGACGTCGAGCCTGCTCATGCCCGGGCCGCCTTCCCGCTGGACTGGAACAGACGCATCTTGGCCCGAACCCGTTCCGTCATGGCCTCCCGGCCCGGAATCAGCAATCCTTCCGGATACTGCGGTCGCCCGGCGGCGGCAGCGCCCATGGCGGCATCAAGCCATGCATCGGCCAGTTCGGTAGCGACGTTGATCTTGGCAATGCCTCTCCCCAGGGTCGCACGAATCTGCGCTTCCGGGGTATAGGAGGAGCCGTGGAGCACCAACGGTACCGTCACCGCCCGCTGGATGGCCTGCAGCCGGGGAATGTCCAGCTTCGGCTCGACCCGGTACTTGCCATGGATCGTGCCAATCGCCACCGCGAGGCTGTCACAGCCCGTCTGAGCCACAAATGCGGCCGCCTCGGCCGGATCGGTGAGGCAGAGATCAGCGCCATCGCCGCTGCCACCCTCCTCCCCGCCTACATGACCCAATTCGGCTTCGACCGGAATGCCCAGCCGGTGCGCATACTCCACGATGCGCCGGGTCGTGGCGACGTTAGCGGCAAAGGGCTGCGTGCTGGCATCGATCATCACCGATGTGAAGCCTGCCCGACAGGCCGCTTCCACCATCTCCGGATCTTCCCCATGGTCCAGGTGGAGGCAGACAGGCACCGTGGCCCGCTCGGCCAGTGAGCGAGCCATAGCCACCATCGTGGGGATATCGACATAGCCGAAACGGAAGACCCCGGCCCAAACCTGCGTCAGAACCGGCGACTGTTCCGCTTCCGCGGCCGCTATCACCGCCTGCAGGCTTTCCAGGTTGAAGACGTTGAAGGCGCCTACGGCGTACCCACCGCGCACGGCACCGGCCAGCAACTCACGACTATCGACCAGAGGCATGAGACCACCCCATTCATTTCGTCTAGATGTGCAAGTTCAGGACCTCGTCGAGGATCAGCGCCGCCCCACCAAGGTGTGGGTTCCGCCCCAGCGCAGTGGGGAGAAGCGTGACGGCCTCGCCCAGCCCCTCCAGCACCCGCCCTTTGACGGCGGTGCGCAGGGGCTCCATCGCCAGGTCGCCGGCAGCCACCGGCCAGCCATCGAGAAAGATCTGGCTGGGATTGAGCAGGTGGATGAGCCCGGTGAGCCCCAGTGCGAGATAGCGCATGGCCCGCTCAACGGCGGTCCGGGCAGCCGGGTTCCCCTCCTGCGCTGCTACCAGCACCGACTCGGGGTCAACCCCTTCCATGCCTGCATAGAGCGGAAGGATGGAGAGCGAAGCATAGGCCTCCACGCAACCACGCTTGCCGCACCGGCAAAGAGGCCCATCCATTGTAAGCGGCAGATGTCCGAACTCGGCGCTGGTATATAGAGCACCCTCCCGCAACCGGCCCCCGCTCATGATGGCGGCGCCGATGCCGGCGGAGACGTGAACGTACACGAAATCCGCAACGGTTTTGGCCCCGCCGAAGTACCGCTCGGCCAGTGCCCGTGCGCTCACCCAGTTCTCCACGACCACCGGCAGATCGATCCGGCTGCCCAGGAGCCCAGCCACAGAAACGTCCTGCCAGCCATGAGGCGGCGAGTGACGAATGACGGACCGGCGGCTGTCGACCAGCCCCGGGACCGTCAGCCCGACGCCCCGCACTCGTTTGGCATCCGGAGCCTGTCGCCGCACTTCCTCCACCAACTGCAGCAGCACGTCGAACGCCTCTGCCGGGGTGGCCCTTCCCGTCTTGGCTGCGGCCTGTGCCAGCGTCTGGCCGGTGAGATCTACGAGCCCGACTTCCTGGCGGTCCGGAAAGAGGCTGGCGGAAATGGCATACTGCCGTTCACCGTCGAAGCGCAGCAGCGTCGGTGGTCGCCCTGGTCCGGCTTCGGCGACCCCGGCCTCTTCGCAGATCAAGTCCCAGCCAGTCAGGTCATCGGCGATGCGGGAGATCGATGGGGCCGTGAACCCTGTGGTGCGGGCGAGTGCAGCCCGGGATACAGGGCCGTGCTCACGAATCAGGCGCAGCACAGCAGCCCGGTTGCCAGTACTCATATCGCTGAAACGGATCGTGGGCTTCAACCGCTCACCTCCAAACCATGCCCGGTCTAGAAGGGCACGGCCAAGGTATTTAACTTAAGTTAAGTAATATAATTAGATGGAGATCAGGCAGTTCCTACTTCGTGAAAATAATATCTTGCTAAAGTCAATGTGTTCTAAAGTATTCCAGGGGTTACGATTGTTACGGAGGTCACAACCCTCCACGAAAAAAGGCAGCTGGCGATTTGCCAGCTGCCTTCGTCTCGATTGTGTGCCCTATGCCAGTGTAACGCCGCCCATGGCCTGTCCGGCCCGGGCTGTAGACGCCGTCACTACCAGTGCGGTGTCGGGTTCGGCCTGGACGAGCCAGTCCACCCACGTCTCCGCCCTGGTCCGTCCGCCGGAGGTAGCCCAGCCCTCCAGATGGCCCACCTCCTGCCGCTCCTTACCCGACAGAATCCGGGCATTGCCCGAGAACTCCACCCGAATGGGCTGGACGCTCTTCATGGCAACGGCCTGCTGCGTGATGTTGGTGGGCAAGCCACCGCTGTTGGCGATGCAGGCCGAGACCTTGTAGAGCCCCTTGCCCACGGCGGCAGCCTTCACCGTCACGGTGAGGCACGGCAGTGCCAGGGCGTTCTGGAAGGTGAAAGACGCCGCCTTGCTGATCTCCTCAATCAGCATGGGACCTTCCGGTGCGTTCTGGATGCACCATTTGGTGTTCCAGCCGCCGATCTCCACCGGGCCCAACTGCGGATGCTCGAAGGGTGTCCAGTTGATGAACCCCTTCCCCCCCAGTTCCCGGTCATTCCACGCCAGCTTGTTGCGCTCATGCTCGATCACCTGTTCCGACTTCCGGGCCATCAGCCCCTTGACGCCGATCTGGGCATAGCCCTGACCGCCGGCGTGCAGGTCGGAGTTCCAGAGTTCGAAGGTGAACGCCATGACCCCGTGGTGCTCATAGGCCCAATCGTCGGCGCCTTTGACCAACGCCTCCTGGCCGGGGAACGCGAAGGACTCGTAGGTGGACTTGCAGGGATGCCCGCTGAACCGGGTGCAGAGTTCGCCGATCCGCTTGAATACGGCCAGATCCGCCCCGTTCAGCTTGTCATCGCCCCCGTTGGAGGGTGGCCGCAGCAGCACACCGCCGCTGGTGTGGTAGCAGACGTAAGCGCCGATGTTCGGATGGGCGAGGATGAAGGTGGCTACCGCCCGGGTCTCCGGCTCGGACAACGGGTAGGGTCCGGCGCCCGGCTGCTTCCCTTCCGGGTTCCAGAAGGCCGGGTAGTTCCGGTTGAAGTCCAGGCGCTGCATCCGGCGCTCGACCGGCATGGCCTTGCCGTCCCACTCCCGGAGCATGCCCTCGGTGTAGAGCTTGTAGTAGGGGCCACTCCCCCGGTCCTCGGGCAGCCGGGCCACCATCAGCCGCGGGTCCTGGGCGTCCACCTTCCAGTCGCCGTCCGGGTGCACCTGACGCATCTGCAGGATCAACCCGTCGCCGTTCAGGTCGGTGGGGTAGAGCCCGGGCAGTTCCGTCGGTTCCGGGTAGACCTTGGGGCTGGAACGCACGGTATTGGGGGTGGTCAGGTAAAGCTCCACCCCATCCACCGCAATCCGGGGAATCACATAAAAGGTGCGGGTGTCCAGAATCGCCGTAGCCGTGGGCTCCTGACCATAGTTGGTCAAGAGCCAGTGGATCGTGTACAGGGCAGCGGCCCCGCCAGTCATCTCACCGGCATGGGTGTTGCCATCCACCAGATAGCCGGGCTTGGCGCTTGCCTCCCCCGTCTCTTTGTTGGTCAGCGTCATCGCCCAGACCGTGCGGCCCTCGGCCGACTGGGCGATTGCCGCCAATTCGCAGAGAGCGGGGTAGGCGGCGGCCCACTCCCGGAGCTGGGCAGTCATCTCTTCGTAGCGCAGAAAGCGCCCGGGATCGAACGGCATGCCTTACCCCTCCAGCTTGATCT
>JBLNEM010000170.1:0-5436 GCA_050262655.1 Mycobacterium leprae
GGACTGGCAACGGGACTGCTGGCACCACCGCTGGCGGTGGCAGCCATCGCGTACGCCTTCCGGGAAATCGGCTCCCCGGCCATGGAGATCGAGTTCGCCTGTCCGGTGTCGCCCGCTCATGTCCTGGCTGCCCGTATGCTGATGGTACAGACATGGGTGGTCCTGCTAGGTACGGTGCCGGCGGCAGTGCTGCAACTGGCGGGCCGGCCGGTTGGACTGTGGCCTGCCTTCACGCTGTGGACCTCTGGCATTTTGCTCTTTGGCGGCGTAGCCCTGGCACTGACCATATGGATCGGCCCCTTGCCTGGCCTCGGTGTTGGCCTGGCTCTTTGGGCGGGGATCCTCTCGTATACCGAGATCGCTCAGGGTGCGGTGCTGCCCTGGCTCGTAGGCAACGGGCTTGCGGCCGGCTTCGGTCTGTTCTGCTCTGCGGTCGCCATCCTGTCGGCCGGTCGCCTGCGGCGCACGACCGGGAAGGAGGCGTAATCCGTGCGGTTAAGCTTTGATCACCTTACTTGCGCATACCAGCGGGGCCAGGCCGTCCTGGAAGGTGTCACCTTCGATCTGGGCCGGGGCCTCTGGCTGGTATTGGGTCCCAACGGGGCTGGCAAGTCAACGTTGCTGCGCTGTGCGGCCGGTCTGCTGCCACCGCGCCGCGGACGCCTGCTCTGGGATGGGGCGGACGCCTATCGCCTGGCGGGGCGATTCCGGTGGCATATCGGGTACGCCCCCCAGGAGTTGGGCGGCTACCCCGAGCTGTCGGTTCGCAGCTACCTGGCTTATCTCGGCGCCTTGAAGGGAATCCGGGCAGGGCGGCTGGCTGGGCGGGTGGAGCGCGTGCTTGAGGCAGTCAGTTTGGCCGGAGAAGCGGAACGGCCCATCGCCGAACTGGCCGGCGGCATGAAGAGCCGGCTGGGCCTGGCGCAGGCCCTCCTGAATGACCCCGATCTGTTGCTGTTGGACGAGCCCACGGCGGGGCTTGACCCCGAAGAACGGGTGCGCTTCCGGCAGTTGATGCTGGATCTGGCCTTCGACCGCATCGTCCTGGTGGCCACCAACGTGCCATCCGACGTAGAAGGCATGGCCGACGGCTGCATCCGTTTGACGGGCGGGCGTCTCGCCTCGTTCGCTGATTGACTTACATAGCGGAGGAATGCCGCATGGAGATTGAGATTCGACACGTGACCAAGCGGTTTTTGGGTGGTGTGGTTGCCCTCGATGATGTGAACCTGACCATCGGCCCCGGCATGTACGGGCTGCTCGGCCCCAACGGGGCTGGCAAGACCACGTTGATGCGTATTCTGGCGACCCTGCTTCAGCCGGACCAGGGCACCGTTACTTTCGGCACGATCGACCCGGGGCGTGATCCCCAGGCGGTGCGGCAGCTGTTGGGCTACCTGCCCCAGGAGGTGGGTTTCTACCGGCAACTGACCGGCCCGGAGTACCTGGAACTGGTGGCCGGCATGAAGGGCGTCCCCCGCCGGCAGTGGGCGGCTCAGGTGCAGGAGGTGCTGGAGCGGGTCCATCTGGCGGATCAGCGCCGAAAGCGGATCGGCCAGTACTCTGGCGGCATGAAGCGCCGGCTGGGCATTGCCCAGGCGCTATTGGGCGATCCGCAGGTGGTGATCGTCGATGAGCCGACCGCCGGGCTCGACCCCGAGGAGCGAATTCGTCTGCGCAACCTGCTGGCGGATTTGAGCGGCAACCGCACTGTCATGCTGTCGACCCATATCGTCGCCGACGTGGAGTCGGTGTGCAACCAACTGGCGGTTCTGAACAAGGGACGGGTCGTGTACAGTGGTGCCGCCGGAGGCTTACCAGCCATGGCCCGGGGGCAGGTCTGGCAGTTGGAGTTGCCAGGCGGCGAGTATGAGCGCCTGCGTCACACCCTGCAAATCGTCTCCTCCCGACGGACAGAGACCGGTGTGAGCCTGCGGGTCGTTTCGCCAGAGAATCCTTTCGGCACCGGCACTCCGCTGGAGCCGACGATGGAAGATGGGTACCTGTGCCTGATGGGTGCCCTGGGCACGTCCACGCTGAGTGTGGCGGATCGGGGGGTGTCAGCATGACGCTGGCCGTCTATCGGGCTTCGCTCCGACTCACCTTACGCAGCGTCTGGGTCTGGGCCGTGACCTTGCCCATGCTGCTCTTCGCCTGGTTTGTCTCGACCATGGGTTACAACGTGACGCAGTTTGTGCATGAGCCGTTCTTCTCGGTGTTCTTCCTGGGGCAGATGATGGCCACGGTGGCATACGCCCAGATGGAGCGGGCCGCCCGCGTCGATGAACTCCTGGAGGCCCTGCCCTACCGTTCCGCACCCGTGCTGATTGGGCGGGCCGTTTCGTTCTACACGGTCTGGTTGGTCGCTGGCACGTTGGTCTACGTCGTCTCCGCCGGGATTACCGTGCTGGTTAAGCACGGGGCCTTTACCGCCCTCCTCCTGTGGGACTGGCTGTGGGTGTTGCCGATGACCTTGGTCTTCACTACCGGGCTTGCCTACGGCATCGGCGCCATCATGCGGCGGGGGTTTGGCGCTTACCTTGTCTGCTTGCTGCTATTTCTGGCCGGCAGCTTCCCCTTTAACCAGGCCGTCTCGAGCATGGCGATGGACTGGTTCAGGGGTGGCCCGGTCACCATGCTCGACTTCACCCTGAGTAGTTACTTCCCGCTCTCGCAACGTCCGGTCTTCCCCGATGGGGATGTGCTGTTCTACAACCGGGTTCACGCCCTGGCCTTGGGGCTGTTCTGGCTGGTGCTGGTCGCTTGGGTATGCGCGGGGCGCCGCCGTGAGGGGCGTCGGCGGTGGGCAGGGGTGACGGCTGTCGCCATGCTGGTGGTCGTGACCTGGGCGTTCGCCGGCTCCCGAGGCATTTGGGCAGGGCGGGTGGCGCAGATGCAGATCGAGGACGCTGCCGTGACGGCCAAGGCGCAGCAGCCGGTCTCACCGGTGGCGGCTCCTCAGGTAGGGGCCTATGCGGTCAGTCTGACCCTGCAGGAGCAGGGGCTTCGGGGACAGGCTACGCTCGACATCCGGCGGGTCGGCGAGACCGCAACGTTCACGCTGAACCGGGTGTTCACAGTCACAAGCGTAATCGGTCCCGATGGCTCTGCCGTCCCCTTCGCCCGAAGCGGCGACCTGTTGCTCCTGACCAGCGGGGGCCGCACCGGTTCCTACCGGGTGGACTACGCAGGCGTCGTCTGGCAGTGGCGTCGAGACTACTGGGGGGGCATGCGCCTGGCAAGTCATGTCGCCGCCGAAAGTGTGATGCTGCCCACCAGTCTTGGCTGGTATCCGCTGCCCGGCAGCCAGACCCTGAACTATCGGGCCCAGACCCCCAGTGTCCTGGACGCCAGCGTGTCGCATCCGCCGGTTCCCTTCCGTTTGGCGGTGCAGGGTGTCGACGGGCTTCACCTGATCAGCAACGCCCTGGATGGCCAGGTGGTGAGTGCGGCCTGGCTGATTGGCACGCAGTGGGTCCCCGTGACTGAGCAGGGGATCGAGTTCGCCGTTTCGCCTGCCAACCGCTATAAGACCCAGCAGTTTGCGACGAAGTATGGCTCCGAGTTGGATTGGTACCAGCAGTTGTTACCCCTGAATCAGCCCTTCCAGGTCGTCGAGGTGCCAGATGCACTCTGGGCGGTGGAGACGCTGGAGCCCACCGCAGGGTTCCCCGGCGCCATGGTGGTGCCGACGGGCTTGCTGGGCCGTCTGGACAACATGCAGGTCCGTGGCCGGATGCTTGGCCTGTGGTGGAACGACGGTCGGACCCTGGAAGAGAAGCAGGTCCACGATGTGCTCAAGCTCTTCATGGCGGAAACTTACCAGCAAGAGGTAAACAACCGGCCACGGGTCCCGATGGTGCTCGGGGTCCAGGGTAGAACGGCGGGAACGGCAACGCCTGAGGGCAAGCAGTTGCTGGCCGATCTCCATCAATTCGAGCAGACCAGGGGCCTCGCGGCTACGGGCAACGTGCTCCAGTCGTTGCACCAGAGCACCGTACCGCTGACGTGGGCGCAGGTCGAAGGCGCCTTGCGGGAGGGGCAGCCATGAGAACCGTCTGGCGCCTCACCCGAGCGCAGATGCATGGGAGTTGGCTCTTGCTGCCGGCGTGGATGCTGGTGATGCTGGGCTGGGCCTTATACAGCCACCGCTGGCTGCCGGTGTCGGCCCGACGGGTGGAGGACCTGTATGGGATTTTCGAGTATTACCTGCCCCTGGCTGCAGCGATTTACCTGGCGGGTGTTCCCGCCTTTGACCGGGAGCAGGGCGCTGCCGAAACGCACCTGAGCTACGTGCAGCTGCCGGCTGCCCGGCTGCTGCTGCTGGCCCTGCCCCGGCTGGCGCTCTGGGCCGCAACCGTCGCCCTGGCCCTGGCGATTACGCAGGGTTGGTACCTTTCGGGGCAAACCCGGGAGCTGCTGCAGGCGCTGGGTGCACCGGCCCTGGCTCTGGCGGGGGTATCCCTGGCTGGCGGGGCACTCTCCCGGCATGAGACCGGCGGATTGATCGCCGCCTTCGGCTGGTGGGCCTTCGATGCGCTGGGACGTGGTCTGTTCAACAAACGCTTCTTCCTGTTTCCCATCAGCGTCATCACGGGTGGATATACCCAGGCAGAACAGGCCCGCAACATCGCATGGGTGGGGGTGGCGTGCGCGGCGGCGGCTCTGTGGGCCGCACACCGCCGTTCGTGGTGGATCCGCTAGCAAAGCGAAGGGCCCTCCCCTTGCGGGGGAGGGCCCTTCGCTGTACGCCTCGCAGTTTACGTAACTAGGGAGTTAAAGTCTTCCCGGTCCCCAAGCTCGTAGACGGGGGCCGTAGCCTAAGAAGAGTCCGCTTGCCGGGAGGCGCGGATGGCAGGGTGTCCCGGGCGACTGGGAATCTGAAGGGCCTGCGGCAAAGCTCCAGCCCGAAGCGCAAGCGAACTAGAGGTGGCATTCGTGCGTCGGCGACCCGCCAGCGAAGCGGGGAAGCCACCTAGCGGCATTCAGGTGTGAAAGACGAGCTTCGACCATCTGAGGACCACGAGTGTGATTAGAGTTGGGATGGAGCGGAACAGCTACGTAGATGATCGAGGGAGATCTCATGGGGTCCTGGTCCAAACGGGAGCAGGTAGCCGCGGTATAACCCAAGTGGGAAAGCCAAAGCGAAGCGCCATGAGAAGTCAGACGGTGCCGTAGTAGTGTCGATCCCTGGGCCAATGAACCTCGGCGACGAGTGGGAGGAGAAAACCAGGGGGAGCAAAGGGCACCTAGCCGTGTTGAGTCAGACCCCGAATACGAGTGGCACGTGGTTAAACGTAATGGCCGCCACCGAGAGGGTAAAAAAAACCACACCCAGCCGGTAACTCCGAGGCGAGGTCAGTAGGGGCGGTATCCCGGACCTGAATAGCGCAGCCTGGAAGGTGCGATTGCGAGAGCTAACACGCAGACAGAGCG
>JBLNEM010000171.1:0-10506 GCA_050262655.1 Mycobacterium leprae
AGCCGGTGCCTTCAATCATTGGGGGAGTAACCGTCCCTGAGGGGTGGGTGCCGATATGAAGGTTGAACGGGATAGCAATGTGAAGATTTACCCGCCCGCATACCGTGCCAGCGCACCGAGCCATCGGCCGGCAGGCAGCGGTGAGAGTGCAGCGGTGGGCGATCAGGTGACCGTATCGGCTGAGGCTCGCCAGGCGGCCGCGACCCGCGAGAAGTTGGCCGCAGAGCCGCAGGTGCGCCGTGCCCTGATCGAACGGATCAAGGCTCAGCTGGCGCAGGGTACGTACAACGTCAGTGGGCATGCGGTGGCCGATAAAATCCTGAAGGCCAAGGTGTTGGAAGAATGAGCGTAAAAGCGATTTTGCTGCGGATGCTCGAACTGCTTCAGGCCGAGGTCAAGGCGGTAGTCGCTGGCGATCACGTCGCCGTCCGGACCGGCGCCGATGAGTACGAGCGGCTGCAGTTGGAACTGGAGCATGTGGAATACGACATTGGGCCTGAAGAGGTCAAGCAGTTGGTCGAGAAGATCCAGGCCGAAAAAGCGAAACTGGAGAGCCTGCTCTCGGTTGAGACCAACCGGGTCGGGTTCCTTCTGCGTCTCATTCTAGGGGGCACGACGCCCGCCCCGGTGGGATACCCCAAGAGCGTCAAGGCGCCAGCCAACGCAACCGTGCTGAACCGACGTGCCTGATAAGGAGGATGCCCTGTGCAACTCAATCTTGCCACAGCCCTGAACGGGGCCGTCCGCTCCATGCAGAGCGCACAGTTTGCCCTGAATGTCTCTTCCCGGAACATCGCCCGGGCCAACGACCCGACCTACACCCGGCAGGTGGTCGTTCCGGATGGCGGCACCGTCAATGGTGGCCCCGGCGTCCAGCGGCTGCGCGACATCTTCCTGGACACCCAGTACCGGCTTGCCGCGGGCAGTGAAGGGGAAGCGGGCGTCCAGAAGGATGTGCTCTCCCAGGTCGAAGACGTCTTTGGCGATCCGGTGAACGGCGGCGTGGGCAAAACCCTGAACGAGTTCTTCAACCAGTGGCAGAATCTGGCCGAGAACCCGGCCGACCCAATCGTCCGGATGCAGGTGGTCGCTGCCGGTCAGTCCTTTGTGACCGAAGTAAAGCAGGCCTACAGCCAGCTCCAGACGATCCAGGGCAGCGTCAACTCCCAGTTGGCCGATAAGGTCAATCAGGTAAACGATAAGCTCCAGCAGATTTATGACCTGAATCTGTCGATCTCCGATGCCGGTCGGACCAACATGTCGGATGCCGACCTACGGGATAAGCGGGACGCTCTGTTGGACGACCTCGCCAAGTTGACCGGCGCCAAGGTGCGGGAGAACCCCGACTCAACGGTGAGCGTCTTCATTGGCAACAAGACGGCGCTGGACGGGCCGACGGTCAAGAAGCTGTCCCTGGTAACCAAGGCGGGCGATACCGATCCGTCGGTGGTCTGGGCCAATGACCTGGTAGGAGACTACGGCGGTGGCGGTCAGATCACTGGCCTGGTGGCGGTGCGTGAGAACCAGGTGAAGCCGATCATGAACGACCTGGACAAGTTCACCCAGGACGTGGTTGCCGAAGTCAACTCCTATCACGGCACGGCCAATGTGACCGACCCGGCCAAGACCAATTTCTTCGTTGTCGCCGGCGGCCCCATGAACATCGCGGTAAACCCGGCCATCAACGCGAACACGCTGGAACCAGGTTACTCCGGCGATCCGGCTGACGGCACACGTGCTCGGGACATCGCCGGCGTGGCCGACACGCCGATGTTCAACTCGATCGTCCTGCCCGACCGGGTTCTGTCGCCGAAGGAGTATTACCGGGACCTGATCGGTTATATTGGCTCCACGACACAGATGGTCAACAACAACCAGGAGATTGCCCAGGCCCACGTGGACGCGGCGCAGCAGCACCGCCAGTCGGAGTGGGGTGTCTCCCTGGATGAAGAGGCGTCGGGCCTCATGCTCCAGCAGCAGGCCTTTGCCGCAGCGGCCCGGGTGATCAACACCGCCGACCAGATGATGAACTCTCTGCTTACCTCGGTAGGCATCTCTTAAGCAGCGCATCATGGTTCCGTGAGGTGAAAGCAAATGGGTATGCGTGTTACCAGCTCGATGATGTGGACGTCCGCTCAAGGTGACCTGGCCCGGCTGCGGCAGGCGTACGCCAAGGCTCAGGCGGCGGTCAACGGCCACGTGCTGGAGCGGCCTTCCGATGACCCGGCAAAGGTCGTCGAGTCGATGGATCTGTCGGACGTGGCCGAGCAACTCCAGCGGGTGAAGAGTTCCGGTCAGGACGCCTCTGACTGGCTCAACAACTCGGAGACGCGGCTGACCTCCATTCTTGATCAGCTGCAGAGCGCCCGGGAGTACACCGTGCAGGCCGGCAGTGCGGCGGCGCAGAATCCGGCTGCTCGGGAGCAGTTGGCCAACCAGGTCCTGATGTTGCGGGACTCCATTCTTTCGGACATGAACGGCCAGTACAAGGGGCAATACCTCTTCTCCGGCTGGAAGACTGATACGAAGCCCTTCTCCAACTCCGACTCCGTCACGCCTGGCGGTGTGAGCTATGACGCCGACAGCAATGGCCTGATCACCCGGGAGATTGCCCCGGGCCTGCTGGTCTCTACCAATGTGCCGGGGAGCAAGCTCCTCCAGGCAGGCGATTTCATGGCCACCCTGACCAACATCGCCAACAACCTGAAGAGCGGCAACGTGGATGCAGTCGTCGGCGACGGGCTCAACCAGTTGGATAAAGCCATGGACAACCTGACCTCGATTCGGTCGGAACTCGGTGTCCGGCAGGACCAGATCAAGCAGTACGGCATCTTTGCCGACGACCGCTTGCTCAAGGTCCAGCAGCGCCTGTCCGACATTAGCGGCGGCAACATGGAACAGTCGATCATGAACATGACACAGACGCAGGCTGCGTATCAGGCAGCGCTGCAGGTGTTCAGTAAAACCCTACCAACCTCTCTGCTTGACTACATGATGCGCTAAGGAGGGCGCCACCTATGAAGATTGATGCGAAACTGATCTCGCCGGTATTTGCCGGCCGCGACCCGGCTGAGGTGAAACCGGACTCGGTAGTGGCTCTCAAGACCGACGACCAACAGCAGGTCGCCGTTAACGGCAATGGCACGAACGGCAAGCGTACACCGGCGGAAATGCGCCGTGCAGAGCTGGAACAGGCTGCCGAAAGGCTGAATGAGACGGCCAAGGTGTTCAACCGGGCGCTGCAGTTCAAGGTCGTAGACAGGGATCGCATCGTCGTCAAGGTCGTGGATACGGAATCCGGCGAGATCATCCGTGAGATCCCCCCGGAATCCCTCGTCGAAGCGTTTAAGCAGGTAGACAAGGTTTTGGGGCTCCTGATCGACCAGAAGGTGTAGGCTTTCACCCACACCGATAGAGAAAGAAGGCGTAGGCATGAGCAGTTCGGTCAGTAATCTCGGGTTGGGTGGCCTGATCTCCGGGATGAACACGGACGATATTATCAATAAGATCACCGCCATTGCCAACCAGCAGATCCAGCAGGTACAGCAGCAGAAGGCAGACATCGTGGCCCAGCAGGATGCCTGGGGCAAGGTGCGCTCTGCGCTGAACACGGTACGGTCAGCACTGGACGGCATCCGCCTCTCCAGCGACTTCCGGTTCCGTACGGCTACACTCAGTGACACCACGGTGGCCACGGTGACGGCGACCCCCGGGGCGACCGTTACGAGCCATTCGCTAAACGTCACCCAACTGGCTAAGAACGAAGTGGTGGGCAGTGTAGGGTCGATCACCGATGGCACCAAACCCCTCAGCGATGCCACGAACAGTGTGGGGCTTGCGGGCGACGGAACCCTGACCATTAATGGCAAGACCGTCGATGTCAAGCAGGCCGACACCCTGTACACCTTGCGCGACCGGATCAATGCCACCGCTGGCGTTGGTGTGACCGCACAGGTGATCAAGGTCGTGAACGGCGCTACCACCAACTATGCCCTCACGCTCACGGCGGCGACCGGAGGCCCGGGCGTCATCTCCGTCAGCAGTGCCTATACCGATCCCTCTTTGGTCGCACCGCCTATTAGCGACAAGCTGGGGCTTACCAGCACCGGCAGCGTGGTGGACATGGTGCAGGGGAAGAACGCCATATTCAGCTTGGATGGCGTGAACTACAACACCACCTCCAATGTCGTGAACGACGCCGTGCCAGGGCTAAACATCACCCTGCAGAAGGAAAATGCTACGACCCAGATCACGGTAGCCCAGAACGCCGATCAGACAGCGACCAACGTGCAGACGTGGGTAGACGCCATGAACAGCGCCATCTCCCTGCTGACCGATCTGACGAAGTACGACAGCAGCACGGGCGACAAGGGTGTCCTGAACGGCGACAATTTGGCCCGGGACCTACGGACCCAGTTGAAGGATTATATGAGCAAGCAGGTATCCGTCAACGGGAAGCTCATGAGTCTGAATGACGTGGGCATCACCAGTGGCGCTTACGGCACGGCCGACTACGGCAAAATGCTGCTGGACAAGACCAAGCTGACCAGTGCGCTGCTGGCCGATCCGGACTCGGTGGCCAAGCTCTTCGGCGGACTGCGGCAGAACCAGACGCCGCTGGACGGCACGACGAACCCGACCAGCACGACCTCTGATGGCGGCGCCACCTTCACGCCCATTACCCGTACCTTCGCCACGGCGCAGACCATCGACCAGATTGTCCTGACCACCCCGGATGGCGGAGGGACGACCGGGCTGAACTCCTTCGACGTGCGTTATCTGGACGGGGCAACGGGCACCTACAAGACCCTCACCAGCGTCACAAGCTACGGCGGCACAAGCAGGACCTTCAGTTTTGATCCCGTCACCACCACGGAGATCCAGATTCTGCCGACCAAAACCTACGACAATGCCGGCACCACCGTGTCCGGGCTGGATGCCTACGAGTGGAACAGCGGAATCGCTACGCAGTTGTACCGGTATGTCAACAGCAACCTGGCGTTCAGCACCGGCGCCCTGGACACCCGAAACGACACGTATAACACCCAGATCAAGACGTACAACGATCAGATCGACAAGATGAACCAGAAGCTGGTCGCCCAACAGAACCAGCTGCGGGCGCAGTTCCAGGCGATGGAACAGGCCATGCAGCAGTTGCAGGCTCAGGGGAGCCAGTTGTCGGCCATGTTGGGTGGGAGTTCCAAGTAAGCAGGGGAGGTAAGCTTTGTGGTGAACGGGTATAACCAGTACCGTGCGTATCAGACAGAGACTGCTACCCGCGAAGATATGGTAGCCCTGTTGTACGACGGTGCCCGCCGCTTTGTAGACCAGGCGCTGGTTGCCCATGAAGCAAAAGACCGGGCCGAGGTCAGCCGCTATATCGGTAAGGCTCAGATGATCTTTACCGAGTTGGCTGCCGCACTTGACCCCGCAGCCGGTGAGATCACGCAAAACCTGGCCAAGCTATACGACTACTGGAATTGGCGCCTGGGGCAAGGCGTGATCAACCAGGACTCGGAGGCCTTCCGTGAGGTCTCGGCGACGCTGGTGGAGATGCATGCTGCCTGGGTGGAGGCGGCCAAGCAGGTACGGGCACAGCGGAGCGTACGGGTTGGCTGAGCCCACGAAGGCCGCTGAGGCCTGCCAGGAGGTCCTGAAGACCGGGAATGACCTGTTGGGTATCCTACAGGAGCCAGGGGCCGCACAGCGCCTCCCCGAGATTCAGAGGCTGCTGGCGCGGCGTCAGGCGGCTCTCGACTCTGCCGGGACCGTGCCAGCCGAGTTGGTCACCCCGCTCAAGGAGCAGCAGACCGCATTGGAGGTGCTCATGAAGCGGACGATGGATGATCTGGTCCTCGTCATGCGGGAGGCACAGGCGACCCGAACCAATCTGGACAGCTTCCACCGGCTGCTCCAGTCGGGCACACGCTCTCGTCTGTTGGATCAACGGCGATAAATGGTAGACCCCGCCGGGCCGAGCCCGACGGGGTCTGTTTTTTACTGATTCGGTGTCTGGATGATGATCGTGACAGTGCGCTGTGGCCCGTCGCCTGTGTTGTCACTGTACGCGATCTGGGCGAAAGCCAGGCCACCCATGCCGGGGCGGGCCTTCAGGTAGTCTACTACGGCAATGCCCCGCATGGCTGCAAGGCTCATGGGTGACAGGACGCCCGGTGCGCTGACCGGATGGTCATCGGCCGAGCCTTCCACCATGACGGGGGCCACCGCCCCCTTCAGGATGCCGGCCACCCCATCCAGCATAGTGGCAGCCTCGGGGCGCAGGGTATACTTGCCCGGTTCAAACAGCACGCTGCCTACGATCTGCAGCACCAGGCCCCTGGACTCCAGTGTGGCGGTCAGTGTGCCGTTGCTGGCCCCGGGAGCGTTCTTGAAGGCCTGCTCCATCGTCTTCAGCGGATTGGGCGGTTCTACCCTTGGTGGCGTGGGATTCGTATCCTTGGCCACCTCTTCCGGCTTGGCGGCTGGTTTGGCGTCGGCTGGGGGCGGCGTCTTGTTCAGGTTGCTCTCTTGCAGGGCATCGGCATCGCGGGTCAGGAGGTGATCCGGCCAATCCGGCGGAGCGGTATCCTGACGGTCTGGTTTTGCGACCGGCATGGCCTGGCCCGGAATTGCGTTGGAGCCGAAGGGGGCTACGTCGGGCCCCTTGGGGCCCAGCGACTCCCGGAAGGAGTTGGCCAGGGCGCCGAACTTGATCAGGTTGATATTGGCGAAGGAATAGAGGACGACGAAGACCACGAAGAGCAGGGTGATAAAGTCCGAGTAAGAGACAAGCCAGCGGCTGGAAGCGCCGCCACCATGGCCGCCGCCACCGCCGCCGCCATGGTCAGTGTGACGCTTGCGCCGTGCCATTTTAGTCGCCCTCCTGGGCCTGCGAGCGGCCGGCCGTTGCCTTTTCGCCCTTGGGAACGGCGCCGGGACCCATGTATACGGCCAGCTTCTCCCGCAGCCGGCGAGGACTCTCGCCGGACTGGAGGCCGGTAATCGCCTCGGTCACCATCTCGTTGAACTTGGACTGCTGCTTGATCACCGCCCGGATCTTGGCGCCGAGCGGGAGGAAGAGCAGGTTGGCGAAGCCCACGCCGTACAGGGTGGCCAGGAAGGCGGTGGCAATCTTGCCGCCCAGCACATCTGGGGTCGACAGGTTGTTCATAACCGTAACCAGGGCCATAACGGTACCCAGAATGCCGATGGTCGGGGAGTAGCCGCCACAGGTTTCGAGGACGGCAGCGGCCTGTGCCAGTTCCTCATCGGCCATGTCACACATGGCCTCCAGGGCCTCCTGCACGGCATCCGGGTTGGCACCGTCTACCGCCATGGTCAGGCCTCGCTTGATGATCGGGTCGGTGGCCTGTTCGGCCTCATCCTGAAGCGAGAGCAGGCCGTTGCGGCGGGCCCGTTCGGACAGCCCCACCAGGTAGTCAATGGTGCCGGCGTAGTCAAACTTGGGGGCGATGAACGCCTTCTTCAAGGCGGCAGGCAGCTTCTTCAACTCGCCCATGGTATGAGAGAAGATGGTCGCGCCGATGCTGCCGCCGATGACGATCAGGAAGGCGCTGCGGCCGGCCAGGACGATCGAGGTAAAGGTTACCTCCTCCAGGCGGGCACCGAGAACGATCATGATGACGGCTATCAGGAAGCCGCCAATTGTGGCGAGATCCATCGAAACCACTCCTTGCTGCGACTGGGCTCACGGAGCCGATTCAGTGAAAGAGGGGCCGCTGCTCGGGTATCGGCGGCCCCTATCGTTGCGGAAAACGCTGCTGCGCTGACAGCAGAGAGAGCCCCTGCCAATGGGCATGCCGTCAGGGGTGCTACTTACTCTCTGAGCCGCCATGGCCTGCAAGTTAAGGCTGGTATAGCCCGATTTTCGGGCGTGACCCATAACTGTGGCGGGTTATGTTCAGCTTGGATCAAGTGCTGTCCGATTATCGCCGGGATGCTATGCCATGCGCTACGACCGCAAGAGCCGCCGCCCGTGTAGGGCAGCGGCTCTTGCTCGGCCGGAAAGGACCCTCTATTACCGCAGCAGGGAGAGAATGCCCTGCGGCAACTGGTTGGCCTGAGCCAACATGGCGGTAGAAGCCTGAGAGAGAACCTGGAACTTGGTGAAGCCGGCCATTTCCGAGGCCATGTCCACGTCCCGGATGCGGCTGTTGGCGGAGGTGATGTTCTCGCTCTGGGTCTGGAGGGTGCTGATCGTGTTGTCCAGCCGGTTCTGCATGGCGCCCATCTTTGCCCGCTGGGTGGAGACGAAGGTGACGGCGGTGTCGAGGGCGTTGATGGCGCTGGTGGCGTTGGTGCGGGAGCTGATGCTGAGATTCTTGATCCCCAGGTTGGTGGCGGTCAGAGAGCCGAGGCTGCTCTGGATCGTCTCGCCCGAGTTGGCGCCGACCTGGAAGTTGAGGCCGGCACCCAGGGTCACGGTGTCACCGGTGCTGGCATTGGCGTCGACCTTGAAGGTAAGCCCTGCGAGGTCGCCAGTGCCGGACATGGTAGCCACACCGTTGGTGATGGAATCCTGGACAACGGTGCCGGTGGGGCCGCCGGCGACGGCGACGGCAACGGCGCTGACGGCGCCTCCGCCCTTGGTGACCGTGAGGGTCAGTGTACCGGCGGTCGCTGAGACTCCGTTCGCTACCAACTGGCTGACGCCGGCGCTGGCAGATTTGGCCTGGGCGGAGTCGCCATTGATCAGCTTGGTGCCGTTGAACTGTACAGTGCCAGACGTCCGGTCGATCTCGGCCTGCAGCGAGCTGAACTCTTCCTGCAGTTGGGCTCGGTCGGTATCGGCGAGGGTATCGGAACCAGCCTGCACGGCCAGTTCCCTCATGCGCTGCAGCATGTCTTGAATGCTGCTGGCGCCGCCCTCGGCGGTCTGGATCAGGGAGACGGCGTCCTGGGTGTTGCGCACGGCCATGTTGACGCCACGCATCTGGGCCTTTAACTTCTCGGAGACAGCCAGGCCTGCTGCGTCATCGGACGCACGGTTGATCCGGTAGCCGGAAGAGAGCCGCTGGAGCGAGTTCTGCAGGTTGGACTGGTTCGTCTCCAGGGAGCGCCATGCGTTCATGGCGGCCATATTGGTGTTAATCCGCATACAGGGTAGCCTCCTTGCTTATGCCGGCGCCGTCCTTGGCGCCCTCGTCAGGTTGGGATCCATCACGGATCAAGGTTACCGGAGCAGGGTCAGGATGCCCTGGGGCAGCTGGTTGGCCTGCGCCAGCATGGCCGTCGAGGCCTGGGAGAGGACCTGGAACTTGGTGAAGCTGGCCATCTCCGAGGCCATGTCGATGTCCCGGATCCGGCTGTTGGCGGAGGTGATATTCTCGCTCTGGGTCTGCAAGGTGCTGATGGTATTGTCCAGCCGGTTCTGCATGGCGCCCATCTTCGCCCGCTGGGTGGAGACCACCGAGACGGCGTTGTCCAGGATGGAGAGCGCATCGGTGGCGCCGGTGCGGGTGCCGATGTTTAGCGATCCGATGTTGAGGTTGGCTGAGGTCAGGTTGGCCATGCTGGTAGCGATGGTCTCGCCGTTGTTGGCCCCGACCTGGAAGGTCAGGTTCTTGGCCGCCAGGGTGACGGAGCCGGACGCATCGGCGCTGATATCGACCCTGAACGACAGGCCGGCATAGCCATTGATACCGGTGAACACGCCTTCGCCTGAATTCCAGGTGTAGTCCGTATCCTCAACCAGTGCGCCGACAGTGAGTACGCCGGTGGTCTCGACATAGCTGATGGCGAGCGTCTCGGTGTCCCGAGCGACCAACAGGTTGTTGGCCGTAACGGCGCTGATGCCGGTGGCGCCGCCGGCTAGAGTCGCCTTGGAGCCAACCGTGCCGTCCAGTAGCTTGGTGCCGTTGAACTGTACGGTACCGGCCGTCCGATCGATTTCGGCCTGCAGGGAGCTGAACTCTTCCTGGAGCTGGGCCCGATCGGGATTGGAGAGGGTGTCTGAGCCGGCCTGGACGGCCAGTTCACGCATGCGCTGCAGCATATCCTGAATGCTGCTGGCGCCGCCCTCAGCGGTCTGGATCAGGGAGACGGCGTCCTGCGTGTTGCGCACGGCCATGTTGACGCCACGCATCTGAGCCTTCAACTTCTCGGAGACTGCGAGACCGGCAGCGTCGTCGGCCGCCCGGTTGACCCGGTAGCCGGACGACAGCCGCTGCAGCGAGTTCTGCAGGTTGGCCTGGTTGCTCTCCAGTGCCCGCCATGCATTCATCGCGGCCATGTTGGTGTTAATCCGCATGCAGGTAGCCTCCTTGCCTTGATCAAGCGCCATCCTTGGCGCCCCGTTGAGATGGGGACGGTCCGCCTCCTGCCGGTGGCGGACTTGGTACCCATATGACCCAGAACCAGGATTACCGGAGCAGCGTCAGGATGCCTTGCGGCAGCTGGTTGGCCTGCGCCAGCATGGCGGTAGAGGCCTGGGAGAGGACCTGGAACTTGGTGAAGCCAGCCATCTCCGAAGCCATGTCGATGTCC
>JBLNEM010000172.1:0-3414 GCA_050262655.1 Mycobacterium leprae
GCACCAGCGGGCCGCCGCCGCGATCGATGCGGGCAAATTCAAGGCCGAGATCCTGCCGGTTACGGTCAAGCAGGTGAACTTCGACGGCAAGAAGGCGGTGGAGACCCAGGTCACCTTTGACACGGACGAGGGGGTCCGGCGCGACACCTCCCTCGAGGCGCTGGGGAAGCTGAAGCCGGCGTTCGCCGCCAAGGGTGTGAACACGGCGGGCAATGCCAGCCAGACCACCGACGGTGCCGCCGCCGTTGTGGTCATGAGTGCGGCGAAGGCAGCGTCCCTTGGCCTGAAGCCGATGGCGATCTTCCGCTCCTTCGCCGTTGGCGGGGTCGACCCGGATGTGATGGGCATCGGCCCGGTCGAGGCGGTGCCGAAGGCCCTGAAGAACGCCGGCCTCACCCTGGAGCAGATCGATCTGATCGAACTGAACGAAGCCTTCGCCTCCCAGTCGCTGGCCGTCTGCCGGCAGCTGGGGTTCGACATGGAGCGGGTAAACGTCTACGGCGGTGCGATTGCCCTCGGGCATCCGCTCGGCTGCTCCGGCGCCCGGCTGACCGTCTCGATCATGCACGAGGCGGCGCGGCGCAAGGCGAAGTATGGCCTGGTGACGATGTGTGTCGGTGGTGGCATGGGCGCCGCTGGCGTCCTTGAGTTCTTCCATTAAGGGAGGTACCTATTCATGAGTGCGACGACCAAGCAGAAGGGCGGCTCATTCGTCCTGCAGAGCCCGGCCCCGGCCGACATTTTTACGCCGGAAGATTTTACGGAAGAGCATGTGATGATCGGTGAGTTGGCGGGGGAAGTATCCGACAAGATCCGGGGCGACCTGCCCAGGATCGAACAGGATAAGCCGACCCACTCCCGCAAGTGGCTGGCGGAACTGGGCACCCTCGGCTTGCTTGGCACCGACGTGCCCGAGCAGTACGGCGGCCTCGGCCTCGACAAGATCGCGACCACCGTGGTGACGGCGGAGTTTGGGCGGGCCGGCTCCTTTGCCATTTCGGCCGGCGCCCACACCGGCATCGGTACGCTCCCGATCGTCTACTTCGGCACCCCGGAGCAGAAGGCCAAGTACCTGCCGAAGTTGGCCACCGGCGAGTGGGTCGCCGCCTACGCCCTGACCGAGCCGAACTCCGGCTCGGACGCACTGGGCGCCCGCACCACCGCCCGCCTTTCGGCCGACGGCAAGCACTGGATCCTGAACGGCTCCAAGCAGTGGATCACCAACGCCAATTTTGCGGACGTCTTCGTTCTCTACGCCAAGGTTGACGGCGAGAAGTTCTCCGCCTTTATCGTCGAGCGGAACTTCCCCGGCGTCTCGATCGGCCCGGAGGAGAAGAAGATGGGGCTGCACGCCTCCTCGACCTGCTCGGTCATCCTCGAAGATGCCCAGGTCCCGGTGGAGAATCTGCTGGGCGAGATCGGACGCGGCCATGTGATCGCCTTCAATATCCTGAACATCGGCCGCTGGAAGCTGGGAGCCGGTATTATTGGCTCCACCAAGCATGTGCTGGCCATCGCGGCCGACTACGCCAAGACCCGCCATCAGTTCGGCAAGCCGATCGCCGATCTCCGGGCGATCCAGGAGAAACTGGCGATGATGAACATCCTCACCTTTGTCAACGAGTCGATGGTCTACCGGACGGCCGGCATGTTCGACGCCGCCCTGGCCGACCTGGACCCGGCAGCGGCCGACGCGGGGCGCGGGGCGGCCAAGGCGATCGAGGAGTACGCCATCGAGTGCTCGATCAACAAGGTCTTCGCCTCGGAGACGCTGGACTTCGTCTGCGACGAGGCGGTCCAGATTCACGGCGGCTACGGCTTCATGGACGAGTACGAGGTCAGCACCGCCTACCGCGATTCCCGCATCAACCGGATCTTTGAGGGCACCAACGAGATCAACCGGCTGCTGGTCCCCGGCACGCTGATCCGCCGGACCATGAAGGGCGAGCTGCCGCTGATGGCCCGGATCATGGGCCTGCAGGATGAGCTGATGAACCTGACTCCATTCGATGAGGATGATGCCCCGCTGGCCCAGGAGCGGTACATGATCGAGCGGGCCAAGCTGGTCCTGCTGATGCTGGCCGGCCTGGGGGTCCAGAAGTACCAGATGGCCCTGGACCAGGAGCAGGAGCTGCTGATGGGCGTGGCCGATATCGGCATCGCCATCTACGCGATGGAGAGCGCGGTGCTGCGGTCGCTCAAGGCCTTGTCGCAGGGCAAGGCGGGCCTGAAGGTCGAGATGACCCGGGTCTACTGTCAGGAGGCCTTCGAGCGGATCGGCACGATCGGCCGCAACCTGCTCCCGGCGCTGGAGGAGGGCGACATGCTCCGCACCCAGCTTTCGATCCTGAAGCGGGTGCTGCGCTACACCCCGACCAATATCGTGGCGCTGAAGCGGGCAGTGGCCGCGCAGGTCCTGGCGAAGGGCGGATACATCTGCTAATCAGGCAAGGAGCGTGCAGAGCATGACGGTTGCGGCGATCTTCCAGAACATCCGGGAGAGGGCGCAGGCGGGCGACCCCAAGCTGGCGGCCCTGAACGCTTCCTACCAGTTCAACCTCACCGGCGAAGGCGGCGGCGTCTTCCACGCCGTGTTACAGCAGGGGACCATTGACATCGGCGAGGGCGCAGCGGCGGCTCCGGGCTGCACCGTCACCATGTCGGCCGCTGACTTTGAGGCGCTGGTAGCCGGGAAGCTCAATACCACCATGGCGTTCATGACCGGCAAGATCAAGGTGGACGGCAGCATGGGCCTGGCGCTGAAGCTTCAGTCGGTGCTGGGGTGACCTCTCGAACCTTGACCCTTTCTTGACGCTCCACGGACGCACCTTGACGGCCTGCTGACCTGTTCTTCGCTAACATGGCGAGTGGAACACTAAGCCGGAAGGTGAGTCCACTGGTACACGAACCCGATCCCCTGATGGCGCCGGTGACCCGGGCCCGCATCCTGCTGATCGAGAGCGATTCCGCCCTGCGCGGTTACCTGGCAGAGCACTTGGAGCATAGCGGATACGTGGTGGTCGATCAGACGCCGGCGGATCTGACTGTGCTGGGCTTTGACCACTGGGGGCCTGCGGCACGCAATGCCCTGGGCGAGGTCAGGCGGCGGCAGACGGAGCCGGTCCTCGTCATGGCGCCCCAGTCAACCGCTGCGAGCCGGCGGGCGATCATCGACGCCGGGGCGGGCGACTATGCGCCCAAGCCGGTGAGCGTGACCGAACTGCTGGCCCGGATTCAGGCATTGCTCTATCGCCGGAGCGTACAGGGCGATGGCGCGGTCGTGATCCAGGGGAATCTGTTGATCGATACCGGGCGGCGAATGGTCAGCATTGCCGGCCGGGACGTGGATCTGACCGCAGCCGAGTACGGCCTGTTAAAAGTGCTGGTGGCGAACGTCGGGCGAACCATGGGGCC
>JBLNEM010000173.1:0-14467 GCA_050262655.1 Mycobacterium leprae
AATTCCATTTCAAGGAAATCCGGAAGCCACAACTCTCCCGTACACTACATACAACAACCAGGGCCCGGCCCGTGGCCCCGGCCTCTTGCGGCTCACCGTCTCTCCGAACTGGCTTCCGACCATACCGCCGAGTGCAACACTCGGAAGGAGGCTGTTCACAGCACCATGACCCACAGAAACCGTTTGCTTCTGTCCCTGTTTTCGATCCTCATCTTGCTGCTCTCAGTCACCCCGGCTATGGCCGAGGAGGCGTCGGGAGCCACTGTCAGCGTGTTAACATCGGATGATACAACCGGCGCCACTGCCACCTACACGGTATCCTTCTACACCGCTGCCGGACTCGGGGCGCCAGGAGACGTCCAGGTGAAGTTTCCTGCACAGTTCGACCTGACTGGTGTCACATCGGCAACCATGTCCGCATTTGACGGCGCGTATCCCACCATTGAAGGGCATGTTGCGGGCAACACCGTGGTTTTCACACTCCCCAGCGACGAAAATGCCACCGTAGACCCGGGTAACGCCATTGTACTGAGCATAGCCGGCGTCAAAAACCCGACGACTTCCGGTAACTATCAGATTGGCGCCTGCACCCTGGACGAACCGGCGTGGGTCTTCGACGTTGTCGACATCATGACGCCGCCCCCGTCTCCCCCGTCTCCCCCGTCTCCCCCGCCCGCCGTTACTCCTCCCCCTGCCGTCACGCTGGCCCGTGTGGAACTCACCCCGGCAGGCAACCAGAGCATCCGTGCCGGAGAACCCCTTCCGTTCACTGCCCGGGGCTTTGACACGACCGGCACCATCATGAACGGCCTGACCTTCACCTGGTCCACTACCGGAGTAGGCAGCCTGGTCGGTGGCACCTTCATGTCGGAGAAGGCAGGCACGGCCACAATCACCGCGAGCGCCGGTGGCATGTCAAGCAGCGCCGCCGTGACAATCACCCCGGGACCCGCTGCGAACATCACCATCCATGGCGCAGCCAGGCTCAAGATCGGTGAAGAGGGTCAGTATACTGCCGACGCCACCGATCGGTATGGAAACCCGGCTCAATCCCCCATTGTCTGGTCTGTAGAGGCCAGTACCGGCGCTGCGAGTATCGATGCCGGTGGCAGGCTGGCAGGCCAAAAGCCGGGAGTGGTTAAGGTCGTAGCTGCGTGCGAGGAAGTGAAGCTGGCTCTTCTAGTTACCATCCTTCCGGGGGAGCCAACCAACCTCACCCTCAACACAACCAGCGCACGCATCCAGGTAGGGGATTCGCTCTCGTTGCGGGCAGAGGTCACCGACGTGGCCGGCACTCTCCTGTCCGGTATACCAGTCACCTGGTCGCTGAAGGGCCCGGGCGACCTGGTCGACAACACCTTCGTGGCCACTGCGCCAGGCCTTGCCGAGGTCACAGCAACGGCAGGCGCCCTGACCGCCACCGCCCGCATTGACGTGCAGCCGGTGCCCCGACCGAAGGTCACCTTCCCTGACATCGCCGGGCATTGGGCGCAATCGCAGGTCGAGGACCTGGCCAGCCGCGGCATCGTCGGCGGACGGGAGACTGGCCTCTTCGATCCGGAAGCATCGATCAAACTGGATGAGTTTGTGAAGATCCTGGTTGGAGTCGCCGGACTGAACCCGGTGGATGACCCGTCCATCCTGGAACCGTTCGCCGATCACGATCAGGTGCCGGTGTGGGCCCGTCCATACATGGCGGCGGCCGTGAAAGCCGGGTTGGTGCTCGGCGACGAGCAGAAATGCCTGCATGCCGAGTCCTACATCACCCGTGCCCAGATGGCCGTTCTGCTCAGCCGGATCGTCGGCGGGGCCGGACAGAGCGCTCTCACCTTCAGCGATGCCGATACCATTCCGGTCTGGGCAAAAGATGCGGTAGCCCTTGTCACGGACGCAGGGCTGTTCGGCGGGTTCGAAGACAACACGTTCCGTCCGAACGACAACGCTACAAGGGCCCAGGCGGCGGTGGTACTCTGGCGCCTGCTTGATGACCCATCATAACGACGACAAAGGGGAACGGCCATCAGCCGTTCCCCTTCCACCACGTCAACTAGTTGTTTAGCGGCGACGCCGAGGCGGTCCGGAACGCAGCACCAACTGCACGCTGCCGTCCTGACCAATCTCCGGCAAATACCGGTTGCCCTCCGAATCGCTCACCTGTAGGCGCTCGATGTACCAGCTGCCCCGTTCCCTTGCAAGCCCTTCGAGCTTCTGCAGGACATCCTCGCGGCTTACAGCCATCGTCTTTCCGCCCCCGTG
Source organism: Mycobacterium leprae (assembly GCA_050262655.1). Taxonomy (GTDB): domain Bacteria; phylum Bacillota; class Sulfobacillia; order Symbiobacteriales; family Symbiobacteriaceae; genus DASXVX01. The sequence continues at coordinate 2,257 of JBLNEM010000173.1, forward strand.
CTCAAGGATCGACCAGACATCCACGGGATATCCCCCTTTCCGAAAAATAAGAGCCGGTGCGCGCAACCCGCAGCACCTGGCTTGTGTGAGAAAGCGCAGTAGAGCGAATGATACAGGCACGTCACCCTGCCTGAGGGTTCCATGCGACTGTCCCATCTTACACCAAGTCTTACAAAAAAGCAACCAGTGTTTGGCGCTTCTTCTGCGACGGCCCCTTCATCTGAACGCCCTCTTCGCCCCTGTCCTCCCACACACCTGCACGTGGGCGCCATCCTGCCGGATTGGCTGCCGGCATGAAAAGGCCCCCTTCCTGTTTAGCATCTCCTGCAGGAAGGGAGCCATGCAAGCTACCGGGGCTTTTTCCACAGGTAGGCCCGCCGGCCAAGTCTTACGAAACCTAGTCTCAACTCTTCCCAGAGCAGTTCGAACATCAGCCCGACCAGTCCCAGAAGCTTCAGTTGGCGAGTACGCTGTCCCCAGCTGATGAACTCGGTCTGATCGTAGATTCGCCCCTGATTGACCGCTGCCGCTTCGGCCCGGAGCCGGGCGAGCGCCTCCGTGCGGGCCGGTTCGGGCATGAGATCTGCCTCATTCAATGCCAGCACCAGGCGGCGGGCGTGGCCAATCAGTTCCAGGGTCTTGTCCGCTTCAGCCTGCGACATGAGCCCATGGGCAAGTTTGCTCTGCACCAGACGGGCAGACGCCTCATAGGTCGTGGCCACCAGTTCGTCGGGGGGCATCGAGAGCGACTCGTAGTTCAGAATCCGAGACCAGGTCGGACTGGTTAGCCTGCGACGGTGCTCTTCGAGCGTGCGTACCAACACCCGATAGCCGAACTGCTCCGGATTCTCGAACGCCGGGCTGCCGGGATCCAGGAAAGGAGCCAGAGGTGCCACGTAGATCTTGAGCTTCCCGCCGGCTCCATATTGGGTCAACAGCCTGTCTGCATACGCCATGGAAGCCAATACCGACTCCGAGGTCTGGTGCGGAATGCCCGCCATGAAGTAGATGTCCAGACGGTTACAGCCATGCGCAAGCGCCGCCTCAATCGTCTTCTCCACCTGTTCATTGGTGACCGGGAACTTGCCGTTGAGCCGCCGCAACTCTTCGTCGTGGCTCTCCAACGTCATCTCCAGGCTCCAACGGGGCAGAGCGTCGTGCACCCGTTCAAAGAACGCGTCGTCGGCCGGGCGGAACAATTCGATGACCACTTCATTCTCCACCCGTTGGGCCTTGAGCAGGTCCAAAAGACGGTAGGCGTACTCCATCCCGCCCATGCGGATATCGTGGATCACAAAGATCGGGGCCCGACTGAAGCGAGTGATAAACCGAACGTCCTCTGCCAGTCTCTCCGGCGAGCGGAAAGCCGGGCTTTCCCGGTTGCAGATGCGGGCATAAGCCGACCGGGCTCCGCCGCAGATGGCGCAATGCCCCGTGCATCCCCGGGCGGTCAGGAGCGCGGTCATCGGGTACTCGAGCCAACGCAGGTAGGGGACCGTATTCCGGAGATTCCAGTATTTGAAGACCATCCGCATGGTAAAGCGATAGGCCGGCACGTCGGCGCCGTCCATGTGGTCGGGCACATGCGAGAGCGGGTTTACCACCGGCGTTCCGTTTGACCGCTTCCAAGTCAGGTTCGGCACACTCTCCAGGGGCGAGCCGAGACGGAGCCGCCGTACCAGTTCGAGGACCGGTTCCTCGGTCGAGTCCCCGCGGATCACGAAGTCCACATTCGGGTTCTGGATCAGCTCTTCGTGGTAGTACGAAGCGCTCAAGCCACCCATCAGGACCCGTGCGTCGGGGTGGTGCTTCTTGATCAAGTCGACCAGGGCCAGTGCGCCGTGAGCGTGGGGCAACCAATGCAGATCTATCGCCCAAAGCCGCGGATTCATGCGGCGAATCTGCTGCTCGGGATCGTATGCGGGGTCCCGGAGCATGCGATAGGCCACGTTCACAATCTGCACGTTGTAGCCAGCCCGCTCCAGGCGGTCCGCAATGCTGGTAATCCCCACCGGGTACATCTCGAAGACGTTGGACGACGGCACCACATCGCTGACGGGGCCGAAGAGGATCGTATCCTTGCGGAAGTCGTACACGCTGGGGGCGTGGATGAATGCAACATCCAGCCGGACAAAATCGAACACCGATTGCCCCTCCCTGTCGATCGATCCAACGGTCCTAACGGCATTGTGAATGATATCACGCAAGTTTAGAAAGCGATATGGATCGAACTGGTCATTAGTCCGGCGGCATCGGCGCATAAGACAGCAAAAAACCCCTGCCGTGCCGCTCGTACAGCGACCCTGCAGGGGACATTGCAGCCTGACACTTTCAGGGAGTCGGACAGGCACCTTTGCGGGAGCCCGCCAGAGCCTATTCGGCTACCGGATCCATCTGTTCCACGAGGCCGGGCGAGAACTCCGGCGATTCTTCCCGCAGCATCCGAACGATCTGAATCTCCGGATGCTCCTCGGTCTCCAACTCAAACTGGCCTGCCAATTCCCGTCCGCCGCGGTCCATCAAAACCCGGATTCGCGGCTGGAACGTCTTGCCACGCTGCACGTTGACCACGACCGCCTGGCTCCCGTCGCTCAGTTCCACCATCGAGCCCACGGGGTACGGCGCAATACACTGGCAGAATGACCAGGCCAGACCCGGCTGGAAGTAACCGTTCATCCCGTTCAGGATAGTCTGCAGGGCTTTGGCCGGGGACATCCCTTTCCGGTAGACCCGGTCCGACGTCATGGCATCAAAACAGTCGGCGATCGCACAGATGCGCGAATGCCGGTAGATCTGTTCTTCACGCAGCCCTTTCGGGTAACCGCCCCCTGCCCACCGTTCGTGGTGCTGCAGGGCGACGATGGCGGACGTATACCGGATGGTGCGCTGGTCCTTCAGCATCATCCAGCCGATGGTGGTGTGCTGGCTCATGATCTCGAACTCTTCGGTCGTCAGGGGGCCAGGCTTATTCAGGATTTCGGGCGGGGTCGCCACCTTGCCGATATCGTGCAAGAGCGCACCGATGGCCAAATCCTTTAGCTCTGTGGTATTGTAGCCCATCACCGTGCCCAGAAGGGTAGAGAGCAGGCAGACGTTTACGCAGTGACCCAGGGTATACTCATCGGCCGAACGGATGTCCTTCAGATTGTAGACAACCCCCGGGTTGTTCAGAATGTCGTCGACGACCTTGCCGACGGCCTCTTTCAGGCGCTCGCCGTCAATCCCAACGGTAAACTGAAGCACCCGCTTACGGCTTGCCTCCTGAAACACCGTGGCAACCTGATCGAGAACGGCCCCCAGTTCCTTGGCCACGGCCCGCCGAGTGGTCTCGCTGACCACGTCTTCGGGATTGACATCGGGTGCCAACTCGTTGATGACGTATACAGACCAGACCCCCTGGTTCAGGAGGGGCTGGATGTAGGACTCCTTCAGGGCGGTTCCTGCCGTGAGAAGCGCCTTGCCCGTGGGCGTGGCGATGGTCTTCCCCAACCGCATACCGGCCCGAATCTCCTCGGTACGCACGAGATACACTGCGGAACCACCTCCCTGCATAGCGTCATCATTCACCATGCATAATTTGCCGCGGGAGAGCCAAAGCCCTGCCAGTTGTGTCGATTCCAGTCGAATCGCGCATCTCTACTCCGGCTAACAGCATTCGTAGTTTACTTGCGCCAATATGGGGGTGGCAAGCCCTGTTTTGCAGAAGCAACACAAAAACCGGCCCCCTTGCGTAGAGAGCCGGCCCGTCGCCTTTACAGCGAAAGAATCGCTTCGGTCATCCAATCCACCTTGCCGCAGTCGGGGCAAGGGCCAGTGACGCCGTGAAACAGCTTCCCACAACGGTCACATGTGACCAGCGGAATCGTGCCCAGCGTCGTCGTTTCGCCCATCAACACCGCCCGAGGGCTGAACTGCTCCCTCTGGCTCAGCGCCCGCTGCGGACAGGCGGCCACGCACAGCCCGCATGCCATGCACCGGTCCGGCGCAAACCGCAGGGAATCGGCCGGTCCGTTCCGGACCAACTCGAGCGCCCCCGACGGACATGAATGGGTGCATGCCTCGCAGCCGTCACACCCTTCGCTCAGCTCTATGGTGGCAAAGGAGAGACTCCCTCGCTCCGACCGCTCTGGCCATTCCCCGGCTTGCCGCCTGGCCACCGTCAAAAACTGGCGCCGCCCTTCGGGTACCAGCCCGGGCAAGTCCTGCAGTGCGGCCGGGGGCTTTTCGGCGGCCATAGTCGCCATCACGGCGGCCATGAGTCCCCCCCGTGCATACCGAAGGAATTGCCGCCTGTCCAGTTGGTTCGCCTTGCTGGCCTCCGCTTCTGCGGCGTGGATCCCACAAACCAGCTTCACCTGCCCTGCCAGGCCAAAAGCGGCCAGTTGTTGCTCGGCGCTGGCCCGCAATGCCGCCAGCTTCGCCTGCCCGCCGACAGGGCATTCCCCACAGTGGTCCGGCATCACCAGGAGAAGCGTTCGCCCGGTCGCTGCGGCAGCGATGCTCTCCGTAGAGAGACCGGCCAGGCAGGAGACCTTGGTTGCTCCCCCATCGGGGAGGGCCATGCAGGACAAGGCCGCGACCGCCCCCTCACCTAGTCGGGGCAACAGGTTCACCGTCTCCTTGGCCCGGAACACGCCGGTGGGACAGGCCGGCTCGCAGCGAGCACACCCCGTGCAGGACAGCGGGTCCACTTCAGGCATCCGATCGGTCAGACGGATGGCCGCTGCCGGACAGGCATCCAGGCATGCCCTGCAGTCGCTCGCCCTCTGCCGCGGATTGAGACAGAGTGCCGGTTCCACCAGCAGAGCGTCCCCACCGTAAAGCTTGTCCACCAGGCTGATCAAGTTCAAGGCCTGTCACCCCTTCAGGGGGATCTCCGCGTCCACTACCCACTCCAACAGATCAGCCAGGGCCAGGTAAAGCGGCACCTTCGTGGCGTTCCGGATCTTGAAAGCCAGCTTCGGGGTCCACTGCGAGAGATGCTCGCGCACGAATTTCAGCCTGGCCCTACTGTAGCGAGCACTCTCCAGTCCTTCTGCCACCGGCGTTCCCGCGAGGTACGTGAGAAACTCGAGTTCAGCCGTGAGGTGGTCCGTCTCCCGGTCCTGCACCGCCAGCCCGAAACGCAGGTACATGGAGGCTACGTCCTCGGTGGCCTCGCCGACCAGCACGCCCTCCCGCTGCACGGCCTCCACCAGGCGGGCGGGTGTATTCGGCATTCCAGCGACGAACAGCCGGGTATACTCCGCCTGCAGTTCGCCCAGCGCATTGCTACGTGCGTCGGCGATCGCACGCTCCAACGCCGGGATGTCGGGAGCCGATTCAGGGCCGTGCTCCGTCTCCATCAGTTCTTCACAGGCCGCCTGGAGAATGCTCATCCGATCGGCCAGGTACTCCAGGCGATTCGCATCGGGAAGGCAGAAGCCCTCGGTCAAGAAGCGGTACAAGACCGCATGGGCCGGCGACACAGGATTCAACTGCAATGTGGTCAATCGGATCTCCCCCTGAATGGCTGCGGGGCAAGCAGCGCCGATTAGTGCGGGTATGGCAGGGCGTAATACCCGGCCTGCAGGATATAGAGACGGAGCAGGGCGCCACCTGCCAGGACCAGCAGCGCTGCGATTACGGTCAGGAGCGCACCCTTCCGCTTCAGACCGAGCGCCTCGAGAATGAGGGGCAGCAGAAGACCGGCCACGGGCACACCCAGCATGAAGCCGGTTGAGCCCATCAGGAAGGAGGCGCCGACCTTCGCACCGGCACTGCCGGCCCAGGCCATGTTCATAAAGGCGAACAGGATCACCAACTCAGCGGCCATCAGGCCTATATCCAGCCGCTCGAGGATGTGCAGTGTCTTGTGCCCCATGGCAGAGGAGTCCTTCAGAGCGGTCAGATAGAGCATCAGCAGTGCGCTCCCCGTGCTGGTACCGGAGACCACGAACAGGATCGGCAAGGCCGGGGTATTCCAGAAGGGGATGCCGGTGGAACTGGAGAGCAGGAAGCCCGTGTAGATGGCGACCAACAGGCCGAAGACTGCCGCACCGCCACCGACGAGCCGCTGCCAGAGGGGCATCACCTTACGCTTCAGGAGGTAAGGGAGAACGTACAGAACCCCGGTCACCAGGTAAAGACTGATGAACAGAATGCCCCAGGTAATCCAGGAGGAGAGGTTGGCGAGCGCGTAGATGGCCGCCAGCGGCTGCTCCAGATCAAGAACCAGCAGCAGTGAACCAATTCCCAGAGCGAGGAGGCCGGCGATCGCCGCAAAGATGGCAGGCCGCCGATCTGCCGACTCATCGTTTGGCTGCCAGAACAGGTCCGCCACGACGCCCAGCGCCATGATGCCGCCGCCCAGGCCGCCCAGGAAGAGGTACGCGGCGATGAGGCCGCTCCAGGTCGTTTGTTGGATCATGGTCATCGCTCCTCCCCCCTATCTGATATAGAAGAGCTTCGGCTTGGTGCCGAAATGCTCACCGATCGGCTTTGCCTTGCCGGCGTTGACCAGCTTGGCAACCGCACTCTTGGGGTCGTTCAGGTCGCCGAAGACTCGGGCACTGGCCGGACACGTGGCGGCACAGGCGGGCAGATCCCCCTGGCTTGTCCGTTCCTCGTAGCAGAAGTTGCACTTGTCCACGTGGGGGACCCTGTGCTGATTCTCCTCGCCGAAGATCTCCTTTGCCTTCTTGACGTGTTCCTTCTCGTACACATACCGGGCGCCGTATGGGCAGGCCTCGATGCAAGCCTTGCAGCCCATGCACTTATTGTAGTCGATCATCACCACGCCATCGGCGTTCTTGAAGGTCGCCCCAGTCGGGCAGACCCGAGCGCACGGTGCGTCTTCACAATGCATGCACAGATGCGGAAAAAACGTCCGGGTCACATCCGGGAAGCTGCCCCGCTCAATGTCCTCCACCGTGGTCCGAAACTTGCCGTCCCAGTATGGGGTTTCGTTCTGCACGGAGCAGGCAGCGGAACATGCCTGGCACCCAAGGCAGGTGGTCAGGTCGATCACCATGCCCAATCGTTTCGTCATCCTGGCCACCTCCTTATGCCTTCGCTACCTTCACGGTGAATTCGGATGCCTTGAGTCCGCCAACCAACGGTTCTGCCCGGCGCGACACCAGACTCGAGAGGGCCGTGCCTTTGCCGTAGGAGTTCTTCATCTCCGGATTCTCGCCACCGAAGGCTGCGGCGATAAAGACCGTGTCGGGTCTGATCTTCTCGGTCACATAGGCCGAGCCGCTGCTCGTCTGCCCGGACAACGTGTTGGTCAGGTTGATGCGGTCCCCGGTCTTGATGCCCAGTCTGCCGGCCCGGTCCGGATGGATCCAGACGCCATAGTACTCATGCCGGTGAATCTCACTGACCGCAGTCAGCAGGTCGTTGTTCATCGTGGCCGCATGGCTCTGCGTCGGCACCTTCCCGTAGATGAAGAAGAACTCATCATCGGCGGTCAGCCTCTCCTCCGGCTTCATGCCTTTCTTCCACTCGGTCGGGACAAAGCTGAAGAATGGATCGACGTTCGGGGAGTATGACTTCGTGGTCTGGAGCAGGTTGGCCATGAAGAGGGAGTAGAACTCGAAGCGTCCCGACGGCGTAGAGAGTGGCAGCTGGTAGGGCATGCCCATCTTCGCCAGCAACTCTTCCCGCTTCTCGATCGGGAAGACCCCCTTCTCCCTGATCGTGGCCATGATCTTCTCCGGCGTGGTGTTCAGCTGCTTGGCGAGTGCGGCCAGCTGATACTGCTGAATGCCGTAGGTGGCACCCTTGCCCGACTGCATGGCCTGACCGACGAACTGCTTTACGGCAGGCTCGTCCCAGACGAAGATCCCGGCGAGCTGCTGCAGCAGATCCACCTTGAAGCCCATGGCCATCTCGGCAAACATGTCGACGGTGTGCTTCACCTGGCCAGGCGCCGGTATCGATGGCACTCGGGTGGTCAAGCCGATATCATGCGACATGCCCACTTCGAAGAGCGGATCGTACTTCTCCAGGTACGCGGTGTCCGGCAGGATCACATCGGCGTAAGGCAGGCTGTCGGACGGGCCGATCTCGATCGCCACCACCAGCTTCATGTCGGGGTGGGTGAAGAGTTCCTTCCAGCCGATGAAGTTGCGCACCAGGTTGGTCTGGCTCAGGAACATCGCCCGGATCTTGTACGGCTGGCCCTTATACTGCAACTTGCCGGTGATCGCTTCCTCGTACCCCACATCGGTGTACAGGTTGAACCCGACGCCTGGCCGGCCGTTCTGCCACTCGTTCTCGTTCCACGCCTGGTTGACCGACGGGTGACCGTGGGACCATGCCGTGGGGTTATTAAACCTCATGTCCAGCGCTGCTTTCGGGCTGAAGAGGCCGGGCAGTTGCAGTGGGCTTTTCGGCATCTGGCCGCTGCCCACGATCTCCAGGAAGTTCTTCATCGTCTCCCGGGAGCCACCCACGAATACCCAACCGCCCTCCCGATCGATCCCGCCGACCAGACCCTGGATCAGTGCGGTGACCTTGCGGAACTGGGGGGTGGAGCCATACCGGCTGTCATGCCAACCCGGTTCCATCAGGGCCGGACGGGTCGAGCCGAACTCCGTGGCGATGCGTTCGATCGTCTCGGCGGGCACGTCGCAGATCTTGCTGGCCCATTGGGGCGTATACTGGGCGGCGTTCTGCAGCAGGTACTGCCAGAGGGCCTTCACGGGCTTCCCGTTCCAGGTAGTCCCCGCCGGCACGGTCAGCGCCGGCATGATCCGGTTTCCCTGGGCGTCCACGTAGTTGTGGTTGGCCGGGAAGCCTGCCACCTGACGGACCGACTTCGAGAGTTCGTCGTAGACATAGAACCCCTTTGGCATGCCCATCGGCCCGCCCTCGTCCATGGCCGGCATGATCATGCCGTTCATCTCCATCACCAGGAAGGGCAGGTTCGAATGCTTGCGCACGAACTCCTCGTCGTACAGTCCCTTCTGCACAATGGTGTGCATCATGGCAAGCGCAAAGGCAACGTCCGTGCCAGGCTTGATCGGCACCCACTCATCCGCCTTGGCGGCCAGTTCGGACATGCGCGGGTCGACCACCACGACCTTCATCCCATTGCGCTTGCCCTCCGCAAAGCGCACGGCACGACCGGTAGCGATGGCGGCCACAGCTGCGTTGGCACCCATGGAGAGGTAGTAGCGCGCCTTGTCGTAGTCGGCCACCACTTCGTCATGCACGTTGAAAGTGCCGATTGCCGCGTCCAGAGCCAGGTGCTCAGACATGACACAGTGCTGCATGGGCGTGGCCAGGATGTTGGGAATCTCCATGGCAAAGGCAAAGCCCAGCAGGTAGGGGCGGTAGAATGCGCATGAAATCCAGCCGCCGGAAGCGGCGATCTCATACGGCATGATCTTCTCCTGCTGCATCTTCATGCCGATGTAGTTATAGGCCTCTTCCCAGGTCGCAGGCTTGAACTTCCATTCGCCCCGCTTGGAGCCGTCAATCCGAATGAGCGGCTGGGTAATCCGCTGCGGGTCATAGACCCGGCGGAGACCGGCCTGACCCCTGGCGCAGATCTTGCCGCGGTTGTACGGCGAATCAGGGTTGCCCTCTATCTTCACGGCCCGGGTGGTGTTCCCCGTCTTTCGGACCTTGACCTTGATCCCACAGGTGTTGACACACATGGTGCAGATGTTGGGCATCCATTCGTAGGTGACGTCCGGCTCCTTGCCCCTGGCCACCTTCAGGCTGGCATCTGTGGCACCCAGGATCGTCAATCCCGCTCCGGTCACTGCGGCCGCCTGCAAGAATGTCCGGCGTGTCAGCTTGGAATCCAGCAAATTGATCACTCCTTCCCTTTGATGATCCCGATGCACCGCTTCCCGAAATATACCCTACCCGGTATCCTATAATTAACCTACTCATTATCTAGAAGCCAGGGAAGTGGCACAAGGTTCAGGCTATCATGACGTGAAAGGCTTGCTGCGTTATGGCTCGAAAGTACCACTGCAGAAAGAGTAACGGCCTCCACGAATGGAGGCCGCCCGCTCGAGGGTTATAGCAGCTGGTGGAGACCCAGGAGAATCAGCAGACACCCGGCGGCAAGGGAGGCCCTGGCGCCGAACCAGCGGGTGGCGTACCGGACACCCAGGGCACAACCGGCCCACAGCGTCAGATAGCTGAAGGCGGCCGTGCTGAGCGCCGGAGGGAACGCCCCCAACTGCCATAGCCCTGCGGCCAGCCCGTTGGCGAAGCAGTTGATGGAAACGGCCACGCCGAGGATCAGGGACTCTTTCAGGCTGATCACGCCCGAGCGGTCCGTGTCCGCCTCCTCCGGCTCCTGCAGCACACCAAAAACAGTCGGGCGGGTTGTAGATTCGTCGTGTTCTGCTCCTTGGGCCTGGCTTTGGGTTAGCATGATCCAAAGGCCCACACTGATCAGTAAGGCAGCGCCAATGGCGTTGGCGATCTCTCTGGGGAAGAAACGTGCCGTGAAGTCGCCGACCCAGGCGGAAAAGGCGGTAAACAAGAAGGCGATGCCTGCCATGGCCAGATTAGATAGTACAGGGACTTTGATGCGCCGTATCCCGTAAGCGATTCCAACAGCAAGATTATCGAGGCTTGCGGTAAGGCCGATCAGAATCAGGTGGAAAACCGGAGTCATCTGCCCTTCAACCCCCAGCAGGGTACTCGACCATCCAGAATCGGAAGGCTGGCTGTATCCTATGAAGAGCGGCCCTCCTTGGGTACGGAAGAACTGGCCAATGTTTGGCTGCGCATAGTTTCACGAATGGCTTTCACTCGTCAAACAGAGGTCGTATAATGAATGAGACCGGGGCAACATAGCCTCGGTCCGTTTCTAAAGGTGCAGTGCTTTCATTCATCCAACAATCCAATGCTTGGCGTGATGGGAACAACATAACCATGAACTCAAACAAGACCTACTTACAAGTAGATGTTATTCTCCTGATCCTACTGGGTGGGATCTTGACGATTGGCCTGCTGGCCGTCAGCAGCACCACCCAGGCCCGTTTCGGAAACTTCCAGCCGTTCCTGATCAAGCAGGCCGGTGCCGCAGTTGTCGGCGGCGTTGCGGCCTGGTGGATCTGGCGGTGGGACTACCACTTCCTGCCCCAGATCAGCAAGTATATCTACATCGTCAACATCGGACTGCTTGCTGCCGTCCTGGTGTTGGGGCACAGTGCCCTGGGGGCCCAGCGGTGGATCGGCCTTGGGCCGATTACGATTCAGCCTTCCGAAACGGCCAAACTGTTGAGCATTCTGACCCTGGCGGTCGCCCTGGACCGGCAGGAACGCTTCGACCGCTGGACCGATCTGGCTCCGGCGCTCCTGCACATTCTGCCAGCCTTCGGCCTGATCTTCCTTCAGCCTGACCTCGGCACCGCGCTGGTCTTCGTGGTCACACTGTTCGCCATGCTATATGCCGCTGGTTACCCGGGCTGGAAGTTAAGCCTGATCGGCGGTATCGGGCTGGCGATCATCGTCGGCTGGATTGTGCTGCACCTGCGTTACCATGTGAAGATCCCGCTGAAAGAGTACCAGTTGGACCGCCTGATCGTCTTCATGGACCCGCAGGTCGATCCGTCCGGCCTCGGCTATCAGATCAGCGAGGCCAAAGTCGCCATCGGCACCGGCGGCCTGTTCGGCCAGGGCCTCTTTCATGGCGTCATCACGCACCTCAACTACCTGCCCGAGCAGTTCACCGACTTCATCTTCTCGTCGATCTCGGAGGAACTGGGCTTCCTGGGTGCCGGTACACTGCTCCTGGGCTTTGCGCTGCTGCTCTCCCGCATTTTCCGAATCGCCGCCCTGGCCCGTGACCGCCTGGGCACGCTGCTGGCCGTGGGCGTCGGTACGATGCTGGCATTCCACATTGTTGAGAACGTGGGCATGAACCTCTCCCTGATGCCGGTCGCCGGCATTCCGCTCCCGTTTGTCAGCTACGGCGGCTCAGCCATGGCGATGAACGTAACGGCGATGGGCGTAGTGCTATCCGTCTGGCGACACCACCGAGAGATACAGTTTTAAGTAGGAGGGGGGCGCCTCCGCCCCCCTCCTACACCTCCCCCATGGCTCTTGGGAGGCGGTGCGGCCATGGCACGTCGGCAAAGCCGACATGCCCATGGCCGTGTTTTGTTTTTGTAGGCTCGTGCTCCATCGGAGCCCTCGCTCTCGGCCTCGGCTTTGCCCTCGGCCCTGCCCTCGGCTTCGCCCACGGCCCTGCCGT
>JBLNEM010000174.1:0-3760 GCA_050262655.1 Mycobacterium leprae
GCCCGGATCGCCCGGGCGAGTTCTTCATTGTTAAAGGCCCAGAGATCTTCCAGCGAGCCGCCGCCGCGGCCCATGATGATCACGTCGACCTCGGGCTGTGCGGCCACCAGCATCAGTGCCCGCATCAGGCTGGCCGGCGCCTCCGCACCCTGCACGAGGGCCGGGGCGATCAGCAGGCGGATGCCGGGGAAGCGGCGGGTGCTGACGGAGATCAGGTCCCGAATGGCCGCGCCGGTCATGGCGGTGATCAGGCCCACACGTTTCGGCATCAGCGGCAGCGGCCGCTTCAACCGCTTGTCAAAGAGCCCTTCTGCCTCCAGCCTGTTCTTGAGCTGTTCGTACTGAAGGGCCAGGGCGCCCACGCCCGCCGGCTCCATGTTGACGGCATACATCTGATAGGCGCCGTCCCGCTCATAGACCGAGACGGAACCGAAGAGCAGCACCTGCATGCCGCTGTCCGGCCGGAAGCCCAGCTTCATGGCGTTCCCCTTGAACATGACGCACTTGAGCTGACTCGTTTCGTCCTTCAGGGTGAAGTACAGGTGGCCCGAGGTGTGCGCCTTGAAGTTCGAGAGCTCACCCTTCACCCATACGCCGGAGAGCACTTCGTCCCGCTCCACCAGCCGCTTGATATAGAGGGTCAGTTCATGCACTGACAGCGGTTTGCGGTCCATCTACTCCCCTCCTCGAAAAGGAAGGGCTCCGGCTGCCCGGAGCCCACCCTGATTGCTAGCGATAGTCACCATTGCTGAGGGCACGCCACTGCATCTTGGCTGCCTTCACGGTGTTGTACATGAGCATCGCGATGGTCATCGGGCCAACGCCGCCAGGGACCGGGGTGATGTAGCCGGCCACCTTCTCGGCGGACTCGTAGTCGACGTCGCCACGGAGCTTGTTCTTGGTGCCGGGGACCGGGTTGATGCCCACGTCGATCACTACGGCGCCGGGTTTCACGTAATCGCCGTTCAGCATCTGCAGCCGACCGATCGCCGCCACCAGGATGTCGGCCTTGCGGCAGGTCTCCTTCAGGTCGGGTGTCTTGGAGTGGCAGATGGTGACGGTGGCGTTCTTCGCCAGCAGCAGGGCCGAGACGGGCTTGCCCACGATATTGGAACGGCCGACCACGACGGCATGCTTGCCGCTCGGGTCGATCCCCATCTTTTCCAACATGACCATGACGCCCAGCGGGGTGCAGGGCACCAGGCAGTCGAGGCCCTGCCAGAGGCGACCGACGCTCTCCGGGTGGAAGCCGTCGACGTCCTTCAGGACATTGATCCGCTTGATTACGGTGTCGGAATCCATATGCTTCGGCAGGGGCAGCTGAACGAGGATGCCGTGGATTTTGCTGTCGGCGTTCAACTCGTCGATCAGCTTCTCCAACTCGGCCTGGGTTGTCGTCTCGGGCAGATGATACTGCACCGAGTGCATGCCGAGCTCCCGAGCCGTCTTCTCCTTGTTGTTCACATAGCTCTGACTGGCCGGGTTCTCACCCACCAGAATGACGGCGAGACCGGGGACGAGCCCCTGCTCGGTCAGCTTCGCTACTTCAGCCTGAACCTCGTCCTTTACTTGCTGGGAAATGAGCTTACCGTCGATCACCTGTGCCATTAAGATACGCCTACCTCTCAATATGTTCCGGACGCAAGCGTGACACAACCTGCCGGTGCTTTCCCCAATACAAAACAAGGACGAGGCGGCATGGGTTTTGGCTCAGCCGCCCGGTTGGAACGCACCAGCGTAGGCAGAAACCTTATGCTTCGGGCGGCACCGGGGTGGCTTCGCCCTTGTCGGCCTCAATACCCCGGATCACACTGCCCAGAATGCCGTTGATAAACTTGCTCGCCTCGGCAGAGGAGAACAGCTTGGCCAGCTCGACCGCTTCATCGGCCGCCACACCGTCCGGGACGTCGTTCACGTGCATGATCTCATAGATGGCCAGCCGCAAAATGTTCCGGTCGACGCCGGCCATGCGCCCCACCGACCAGTCATGGGCGTAGATCGAAATCAGATGGTCAATCTCTTCCCGCTGGGCCCAGGTGCCCCGGACCAGCGCCTTGGCATACTGGGCATCCTTCTCCTGCAGCGGTTCCCGTACCACACCCGGGTCTAGCTCCCGGGAAAACGCCTGGCTCAGGGCGCTTTCCGGATCCGCCCGCCCGATGTCGGTATGAAAAAGCACTTGCAGGGCAAATTCGCGGGCTTGTCTTCTACTCACTGGGGGACTCCTCCCATGAACTACCGCCAGTCGGGCGGAAATATGCGCTGCAGCATTTCGACCAGGCTTTCCGGCTCTTCATCTAATCGCTTACCTATCCAGTAACCTATCCCGCTGATCGCCAGAATAAACAAGGTCCAGAGGATGCCAAAGCGGATGATCAGCAAAGCGAACACGAGGCCACCCAACCCGCCGATCACCTTGTTGCGATGGTTCTCCGCCAATTCCCGGAGCCACTCCCAATTCACGAAAGGGCCCCTCCTGTCAATCCAGCCGCCCGCGGCGGCCCTCATTCGCTATGTTGGTGACATCCAGCCGGATTTCGGTCATCTCGACGCCGACTACCCGTTTGACATACTGGCGGACGGCGTTCTGAATCTCTTCGGACACCTCCGGAATCGAGACCTCCGGGGAGATGGTCCCCTTCAGCACCACCGCAAGGCCATCCTTGCCGTTGGTGACCACGGCCTTGATCTCCCGCACGCCCTTGATGGCGCGTGCGGTCCGCTGCACCAGGTTCTCCACGGCCCCCAGGCTGATGTGCACCTCGCCCAGTTCGGACTCGTGCACCACCGGCCGGCCGCCACCCTGTCCGCGCATGGCGAAGAAGATGAGGCGCAGGGAGACGACAAAGAAGGCCAGTCCGGCAATCCCCACTCCCCACTGGCCGCGGGGGGTAGTCAGCATGTCCTCTAACCAGAGATGGGGCTTGATCCAGGACGGAAACATGGCACCCACAACCATGAGGGCTGAGACCACCATCAATGCGAGCGTGTAGATGGTGAAAATGATACTGTCAAAAAGACCCAAGCGGTTTGCACCCCTTAGCGGACGCGCACATCGTCCTCATCGTTTTCCATATGGAAGGAGACACCCTGAATGTGGACGTTGATTTGCACACACTCGAGCCCTGTCATGGACTCCACGGCCTTCTTCACATTCTCCTGCACCTTCGTGGCCACATCCGGAATGCGCACGCCATACTCGACCACAATGTACAGGTCGACCGCGGCCTCCCGCTCGCCCACCTGAACCTTCACGCCTTTGGAGAGGTTCTTCTTGCCGAGCATCCGCTCGCTCACTTCCGCCGCGAACCCGCCAGCCATCCCGGCCACACCGTCAACTTCCATGGCCGCAATACCGGCAATCACGCCCACCACATCATCCGAAATGCGGACGCTGTTCTCGACGGACTCATCGGTTCCCACCACAGGATCGCGGTCTTTCGCCACTAGCTTCTGGCCCCCCACCACGACTGCCGATTGCCCGGTGTTCGATGCCTCGCCAGGGCGTTGGCGACAGTCGAACCCAAAAAATCCCCGGTAGGCCAAGTGTATTATACCAGAAACCCTGGGATGCAAACCAGTACAAGGACGAAAGACGACCTGCCCCTGCCAGGGAATCTGGCAGAGGCAGGTGATGGTGCACACGGACGGGCGGGCTCTCTGCAGGTCATGGCAGGCGTGGGCGGACCTTGCTTAGCGGTTGGACAGATTGTCCAGGAGAGTCGCCATCTCGCAGCGACCCGTCGCTGCCCTTCCTTGA
>JBLNEM010000175.1:0-10768 GCA_050262655.1 Mycobacterium leprae
CCTGCATCTCACCCATGGAATCACGTTCCGTCCGCAAGGTCACACCGCTCCTTCCGCATCGTCGGGATTAGCTTCTGTGCGGGTCGATCTGCCGATTGCCGGTAGATTCTGTGTGCCGCACCACAAGGTGCCAAGCCGTAGAGAGTTGACGGGCACTGCATGGCCGGGTTAATATAGTGGACGTCGGCGGGACACAACCCGCGACGGTCATGCAGATGTTGCGGAATTGGCAGACGCGCACGGCTCAGGACCGTGTCGGGTAATCACCCCCGGTGGGAGTTCGAGTCTCCCCATCTGCACCACCTTCATCCGAAGGGATCGCGGTAACATGCGGGCGTAGCTCAGTTGATAGAGCGGTACCCTCCCAAGGTACAGGCCGCGGGTTTGAATCCCGTCGCCCGCTCCAATAGCTTCCGGAGAGGTGTCCGAGTGGTTGAAGGTGCCGCTCTCGAAAAGCGGTTTGGCCAAAAGCCAACGTGGGTTCGAATCCCACCCTCTCCGCCATCTGTTTCGCTGGGGAATGGGGTAACGGTAGCCCGGCTGACTCTGGATCAGCTAGTCTAGGTTCGAATCCTAGTTCCCCAACCAGCCTGCGGGTTTAGCTCAGCTGGTAGAGCGACACCTTGCCAAGGTGTAGGTCGCGAGTTCGAGTCTCGTAACCCGCTCCAGGAACAAAAGCCTGATACCTAATCGGTATCAGGCTTTTGTAATACATGTGCGACAACAGTTTGAGGACGTTTAAACCCTTTCAGCTGGGATTCAGGTAACGGGGCGATTGAGCGAGGTTGGTGGTGCAACAGAGAGCCGCATGAGAGCGATTTCACGCACTGCCTCTTTTCGGCGCTCCGCATACGGAAATTCGGCTAACTGGCGGTTTTACAGGGGTTCAGCAAGCGTGTAGACTTCCACTGTAGCCGCCGAGTCCCGAATAAGGAACGGGGGAACCAACTTCTGGGGTGAATTTCGCCGATTGGGGCGAATAGGGCAGCCTTCGACAGCCCGAACCCGGCAGCTAACCCCGTAGGCGTAAAGTCGAAGGAGCCGCCCGACGAAGAGGACGACCCCTTGGGGTCGTCTTTGCTTATGTCCGGGTGCTCCGCTAGCATACGAAAGGAGTAGAGAACGTGTCCAGCCCCTCGCACCTGATGGTGAATCAGGTCAAACGTGTCTTGTTCGGACGCCCTAAACGCACCGACCAACAGCACCACGAACGTCTCGGCCTTTTCACGGGCCTCGCAGTCTTCTCCGCCGATGCCATCTCTTCGGTGGCCTACGCAACAGAGGAGATTCTGTGGGTCCTCGCCGCCGCCGGCGGCGTCGCCAGTGTCTACTCTCTGCCTGTTGGTCTCGCTATTGTACTGCTGGTTCTTATTGTGGCAGCGTCCTACAACCAGACAATCCGGGCTTATCCCGGGGGTGGCGGTTCCTACATTGTTTCCAAGGACAACCTGGGTACTCCGGCCGGCCTGGTGGCCGGTGCGGCCATGGCCGTCGACTATGTGCTGACCGTAGCCGTGTCCACCGCTTCGGGCATCGCGGCCGTTACATCGGCCTTCCCGCTGCTCCAGGGACACGAAGTGCTGCTCAGCCTGCTGGTCATCTGGTTCATCGCCTGGGTCAACCTGCGCGGTGTCCGTGAATCGGGTGCCTTCTTCGCCGTTCCGACCTACGGCTTCATCGTGTCGATGCTGCTCATGATTGGGGTCGGCGCCTACAAGGCGGTCGTCCTCCATCTGTGGCATCCCGTTGCGCCCGTAGCCGTCAGCTTTGGTTTCGGCGGTGCGGAGTGGAAGAGCGCGCTCACCGGCGTCAGCACCTTCCTGATCCTCCGGGCCTTCGCCTCCGGCTGCACGGCCCTGTCCGGCATCGAGGCGATCGCCGACGGCGTCCAGGCCTTCAAGGCGCCGGAAGCCGAGAACGCCATCAAGACAATGAACCTGGAGCGGACCATTCTGTACACCATGTTTGCCGGTGTCACGCTCCTGGCTTATGGCTTCCATCTGAACGTAAACACCAACGAGACCCTGCTCTCCCAGATCGCCCATGAGGTCTTCGGCGGCGGTGTGTTCTACTACGTGCTGCAGATTACCACCATGCTGATTCTGGCACTGGCGGCGAACACGGCCTATGCGGACTTCCCGCGGCTCTCCATGTTCATCGCCCGCGACGGCTACCTGCCCCGCCGGATGGGCAACCGGGGCGACACGCTGGTGTACAACTACGGCATCGTGCTGCTTGCCGGCGTAGCAAGCCTGCTGATCATCATCTTCAAGGCCGACGTCCACCTGCTGATTCCGCTCTATGCCGTCGGCGTCTTCCTGGCCTTCACCATGAGCCAGACCGGCATGATCGTGCACTGGTTCAAGCAGGCCAGGCAGAACGGCGAGTCGCCCAAGAAGTATTCCCGGTCGATCTTCTTCAACAGTATCGGCGCCCTCCTCTCCGGTGTGGCCCTGGTGGTGATCACGATCACCAAGTTCATGCTGGGCGCCTGGGTCGTGGTGATCGTGATCCCGGCGCTTATCGCCTACTTCCTGCATGTCCACGGGTACTACAAGCGGTTCATGGAGAAGGTCGAGCACCTGAAGGATGCCCACATGGCCATCGATGAGGCCAAGCGGGTGAAGGTGGTCCTGACCATCGGCGGCCTGACCAACGTGATCGACCATTCGCTGGCGGTGGCCCGCCGGATTTCGGACGACATCACGGCGGTCTACGTGGCGGTGGATCCGGAACACGGCGAGAAGGTGAAGCGGAAGTGGGACCTGAACCGCCACGGCGGCGTGCCGCTGGAGATCGTCCAGTCGCCGTACCGTGACGTGGTGGCCCCGCTGCGCAAGTATCTCGACAAACTGCGGGCGGATAACCCGGGCACCATCATCAACCTGCTGGTGCCGGTGGTCGTCACCAACGAGCCGCTGGACAACTACCTGCACAACGGCAACGCCGACCGGATCATCCGGGATATGCGCTATACCGAGGGTATTATCCTCACCGAAATCCCCTTCTACGTAAACATGCATGCCAAGGACGACCGGGTCATCGCCTACACCCCGACCCCCGAGGGCGACGACTAGTAAGCAAAAGGACCGCTGCGACTGCAGCGGTCCTTTTTCTATGCCAGCAACCGCCCCGGGAAGATGGCCAGCCAGCCGTCCAGGTGATGGAGCGAGGTAGGCTTCACATCTCCTGCCCGCTGGCCGCGGGCGACGCAGGCTTGCAGATAGGCCTGGCTTCCCTGTCCCGGATCGATGCGGAAGACCCGGACGGGCTCCAGTTGGCCCAGGTTACGGCAGTACTGGTAGTGGAAGTTCTCCCGCAGGGCGCCCTCCAGGGCGCTGCCCAGGCGCAGCAGTACCTCGTCGGACGCGTCGGGCGCCTCGATGAAGAGCGTATAGGCCTTTCCTTCGCAGGCGACCATGGCGAAGGCAGGCGCCAGCCCAAGGCCCGCCGTGAGGCTTTGTAGCGCCTCACGGACGTGCTGTTCATTCACCTTCTCGCCAAACCGGTCCGACACATGAGCCTCCTTGCCCAGAAAGCGCAGCAGGGGGCAGGCCGCGCCCAGCTGTCCGGCCACTTCCACCAGATCATGCAGCTGATAGCGGTAGAGCCCGCCGCTGGTGGTCAGCACCACGGAGTACCGGCCGCCTTGCTCCAGCCGATGTGCGAGGAGCGGTTCGCCGCCGCCCTCCGGCAGTAACTCGAAGAAGTGGGAGCGCAGCGCCAGGGCCGCCCCCTCCTGCCCGACCAGGGGGAAGGAGACGAAGCCTTCGGTGGCCAGCAGCCCCTTGCCCTGCAGGCGAGCTCGGGGGAAGAGCGCGGCGATCTGCGGGGCGTACGGTGCGGCATTCGCATCGGTCCAGCAGCTGACCAATCGCAGATTCCGCCACAGCCGGGCCGGATCGGGCCCGGCCGCTCGCACCGCGTCCGCCCGTCTCGGCGTCGGCGGCGGTGTGAGGTCGGCCCGGAGATCATCCGGCACGGCGACGCTCAGCGTGCCGGCCGCCAGGTCATCCGCCAGCCGGGGCAGCCATTCGGGCAGGCGCTCCAGCAGCAGTGTCAGGAAGGTGGGGTTCCAGACCGAGATCAGCCCCAGCGACCGGCTGCGCAGTAACCAGAGCAGCGTGACATACCGGAACGTCTCCATATCGGAGAGCAGGCGAACTGCGGACGGCACGGCCATCAACGACTGCATCACCCGACGCTGGAGCCCGCCCAGGTAGTCGGCGTCCTCTTCGAAGCCGATGGGGATGCCCCCCGCCGTTCGCTGGTTCCGGCGGGCGACCGGCGACACCGACCAGTAGGACTGGCCCCGGAGCAGTCGCCAGTCGTGCAGATAGAGGTCGGCGATCCAGGGGGCGATCGCCCGCTGAAAATCGGCCTTGAGGCCGGCGGTGTAGGGAACCTGTTTGGTCGCGGCGGTGGAGCCGCTGGTCAGTTCCAGCAGCTGCACGGGTTCGCGGGTCAGCACGCCGGGACGCCCCGCGGCAATGGCCGCCACATCCTCCCGGTAGTCCTCGTAAGTGCTGAGGGGCACGGCCGCCTGGTAATCGGCCACCGTGCGGATCCGGTCGAAGCCATGGCGCCGGCCGAATTCGGTCTCGGCGTTGCGCCGGACCAGACTGAGCAGGTAGCGCTCCTGGGTGCCGGCCACATCCTGCAGGTCACGTCGGAACGCCCACCAGTCCGGCAGGCAGGAGAGCAACCAGAGGCTGTTGGCGGTCAGCCGGCCAATCCGCCCGCTCATCGGGGCAGACCCAGCATGCGGCGCCCGGCGGCGGTCAGGTTCTCTACCGACAGTGCGGTGAGGCAGACCAGTTCATCGCCGGCGGCGTGGCCCGGGTTGGCCCGGGTGAAGAAGGACACGTGCGGATCCTTCAGTCGCCGGTCGGTCACGTTCGCCACTCCATCCTGGAGTGGTGTTGCCTCCCGGAAGCGCACAATGCCGGCGGCGGTATCGTACTCGTCGCCGAACTTGGTCCGGGCCAGGCTCTCCATGACCCGCACCGTCCACGCCGGGGTTTCCCGCAGATAGGTCGGGTAGAACTCCTGGAAGAAGGTCGGCAGAAACCGGTAGGTCTTGTAGCCCGAACTGATCAGAAACCAGTAGACAGGGACGCCGGCTCCGGCGGTCACGTTCAGCACGTGCCGGACCCAGAGGCGCATCAGTTCGGACTCGCCCCAGTTCTCCCGCGCCACGATTGTATCGCCCGAGAAAACGGCGATCACGGGACGGCCATCAACTGCCGTGCGCATCAGCATCAAGGTGCTGAAGCCGACAATCAGGCCGTCGGCCTCCAGCAGAATGACAGACTCCTTCTCCGCCAGGTCTCGCTCGAAGTGCTCGCGGGTATGCCCGGCGAAGTAGCGGGTCAACAGGGCGAACATGCCGTCCCGTTCGGCGTCAGAGAGTGCGGTGCGGGCGACGACGCGGCCCTCACAGTGCGGCGATGTCAAGGTAGGGGATGCGTTGGTCGAGTCGGTCATGGAAGGTGCCTCCGTCCTCCCAGCAGGCGGTGTACAGTCTGCTGCGGTACGTGATGTGCGGGAAACGGTTCGCAACGGGCAGCAGCGGATCGCCTTCGAAGAGCCCCAGTGTGAGGTAGGCGTACCCAAGCCCGGCGGCCTTGTCGTAAAGAGCGCCCAGGAGGCGCCGAAACACCTCGGGGTCATTCCCGGCGACGCACAGGCAGGTGGCATAGGCGTTGCGGAGCGACTCGCCCGGTGCCGGCAGGGGCTGATACCCCAACAATCGGGCGCCGGCGTTGTAGAGGGGCCGCCCCCAGCCCAGCGCCCCGCCGTACCCGCGCACCCGGGACTGTTTGAACGAAGACTGGTCCCATAGCGCCACACAGCCCCGGATTTCGCCCTGTTCCCGGACCAACAGCAAATCCCCGATGGTCAGGCCCGGCTGGTTGAAGTCTGCCGCCTCCATGACGGGGAAGAACTGCTTCTCCGGCCCGCACCGGTTCAGGAAGGCGAGCACGGCCGGCAGGTCCTGCGCCGTGGCGGCGTCCACCCCGTGCGAGTGTGGGCGGCGGCGACGCAGCATGAGGGCCAGCGTGTGCAGCCGGTCGACGGGCCGGAACGCCGGGAAGTGGCGGCGGGCGCGGTCTACCAGGACGCCCTCTGCCTCGCTGTTTCCTTCGGTAATCGTCGCCAGGTAGGCGCTGACCTGCCCGTCGGCGTGCAACTCATGAATGGCCCGCATCCCCTGGGAGACCAGCCACCGCCCCCGGTACCGGGGATCCACCCGCAGTTCGCCGAGGTAGCCAATGGCCTGGGGCACGCCGTTTACATAGCGGTGCTGAATCGCCCGGCAGCAAATGCCCGCCACGTCCCCAGTGGGGAGATGACGCGCCACCAGCACCTGGACGCTCCGCCCCATGGGGGCGCAGCCCAGAAAATAGTCCGGCTCCCGCTCGAAAGAGAGGGCGATCGCCCCCGGTACCGGATTCTCCCGCAACAGCCGCCGGATCGCCGGATCGTCAGCCGGGGTGGCCAGGGTAACGGCAAACTCCATCAACTGCGTCCCCCGACCTTGATCAACGGGCCGGTGTAGGCGGCATCGCCCAGGGGGAAGTCCTGCCGCTTCACCGCCTCCTTGCGCATCAGCAGGTTGATCAGCCAGAAGTTGAACCACCAGGAGAGGCTGCCGCCGTTGACCCAGTCCAGCGAGCGCCGCAGGATCGAACTGAGCTGGTAGAAGCCCAGCCGGGCTTCGTAGCACCGGTCCCGCACCGCCTCCGGCGTCATGTTCCTGGGGATCATCGGCGTCATGCCGAAGCGGTAGTTGTCGTCCAGCCACCAGGCGTCGAACAGCAGGCGTCCCTCCGCCTTCAGCCGCTCGTAGAGGGGGGTACCCGGGAACGGCAGCAAGTGGTTGAAGGCCGCGATGAAGAACTTGTGCCGGAGGGCGAAGGCCAGCGTCTCCCGGAACGTGTCGTCCTGGTCCTCGTCGTAGCCCAGGATGAACGTGGGATAGAGCCTGATCCCGTACCGGTGCAAGTTGGCCAGGGCGACCTCGAAGCCGCCGCCCATGGTGTTGAACGACTTGTGCATCTGCCGGAGGTTCTCCGGGTTGAGCGATTCGAACCCGATCAGCAGGGCCTGGCAGCCACTGGCCTTCAGCAACTGCAGGTACTCCTCATCGTGGGCTGTCTCCATGGAGCCCTGGCTGACCCACTTGATCTTCAGCGGGATCAGCGCCCGCAGGAACTCTTTGGCCTCGGCCATGTTTGAAGTGATGTTGTCATCCACGAAGAAGATCAGCCGCTTCCCGACCGAGCGGATCTCGACCAGGACCTCCGGGGTGGGGCGACGGAGTTTCCGGCTATGAAAGAAGGTCTGGACGGCGCAGAACTCGCACTTGTAGTGGCACCCGCGGCCGGTCTCGATCAGGGCGATAGGCAGGTACCGCTTGCCGGCGAAGATCGACCGGTCGGGGGTGACGCCCACCAGCGACGAGCGCCCGGGGGAGTCGTACCGCCGCTGCAGCCGGCCGGCCTTGAAGTCGGCAATGAGCTGTGGCCAGATCGCCTCGGCCTCGCCGGTCACCACCGTTTCGGCATACTCGGCCACCTCATCGGGCACCAGCGTGGCGTGAAAGCCGCCCATGACCACGGGAATGCCCCGCTGCCGGTACATGGAGGCGATCTGATAGGCCCGCTTGGCGGTGTAGGTCTCCACGCTGATCGCGACCAGGTCGGTGGGTTCGTCGAAAGGGATCTGCTCCATGCGGTCATCGTAGAAGCGAACCTCGACATCCTTGGGCGTCAGGGCTGCCAGCACGGCTGGACCCAGGGGCTCCATCTGCCAGGAGCGCAGGTAGGACTGTCCGACACGCCGGCCCATACAGGGGAAGATGAACGTGACTCTCACAGGATCGCCTCTTTGCAGTTGTAAAAGCGGTGTAGGTTGTGGGCGTAGAACCGGTAGCCCAGGTTTGTGGCGAGGGCTACGGGCAGTTGAACGCGCGATCCCATCAGCCGGTGTGCGATGCTCCGTGCGCCATACGTCGTCTTCCACGCCCACTCATGCCCCTGCCAGAGCTCGTCCGGCGTCATCTGGGCGGGACGGAAGACCACGTGCTGGGCGTCATAGAGCGACCAGTCTTCGGTCAGAATACGCCCTTCCGCTTTCAGGCGGTGGAAGAGCGGGGTGCCCGGGAACGGAGTCACCACTGCGTAACGCGGGAGGTCGATGCAGGTCTCGTTGACCAACTCGACGGTTTCAGCGAAGGTATCCTTCGTGTCGGTGTCCAGGCCGAAGATGAAGCAGCCGAAAATGGCGATCTTCCGGTCATGCACGGTCCGCACCACGTTGTGGTAGTCCTGACGGGTGTTGAACCCCTTGCCGATCCCTTTGAGCGCCGCCTGCGACAGCGACTCGAAGCCCAGCAGCAGGCCCCGGCAGCCAGAGCGGGCCGCCAGGTCCAGCAAATCCTGATCGTGAGCGATTTTCGTCGTGGCGAGGCCGCCCCAGGTCAGCTTCAGGGGAATCAGCGCGGTGAACAGTTCCCGAGCGTAGTCCGGATCGGCGATCAGGTTCAGGTCGATGAAGACCAGGCGCCGGGCCCCGGTAGCCCGAATCTCCGCGACGATCTCGCCCACGGGGCGCTGGTAGGGCTTCGTTCCCCAGGCCGTGGGCACCACGCAGAACTCACAGTTGTGAATGCAGCCCCGAGTCGCTTCGAAGGAGTTCATCATCGTGTACTGGCTGTGAGGCAGCAATTCCCGCCGGGGAAAGGGGAGGCCGACCAGCGTGTGGTCCGGCCCCTGATCATACCGGGGGCGCATCTGGCCGGCAACAAAATCCCGCAGTAGCTGCGGCCAGGTCTGTTCGGCGTAGCCGACCACCACCGAATCGGCATGAGCGGCCGCCTCGTCCGGCATCAGGGTGGCGTGAACTCCGCCGATTACCACTGGAATACCGCGCCGCCGGAAGTGGTCCGCCAGTTCGTAGGAGCGCGGCGCCGAGCCCGTGATGATGCTGATGCCGATCAGGTCGGCTTCCAGGTTCAGGTCCACATCGTTCACGCCCTCATCCACCAGCGTGACGTCGGCGTTCAGTTCAGGCGGAATCAGGGCAGCCAGAGTGGTCAGGGTGAGCGGGGCATAGCGCATCGATTTCTTCCAGATACCCGAGCCATGCCGGTAAAGGGGGCCCCGGGGTGAAATCAGGGCGATGCGCAGGGATCCTGGTGGCATGAGTCTGCCTCCCTCTCTCACAGTCAAGCGTTTGCATTCCTTCTAAAGTTTCAGCGAACCTGCCGGAATTCCTACCTGGTATAGGAAGACGCCCCATCTGAGGCGGGTGCTACTGCAATGGTCCTGTACTCTACCAACCGAGCGCAAACCAATTGGGCTTTGCCGTCGTCCAAGTTGTATAGAGATTGGAGGACTGAGGCAAAGCGATGCGTTGGCGACACTTCTTCGGGCCCGTGCTGGTTCTGACCATGATAGCCGGTTGTACGACTCCACCGACGAAGACCGAGAACCCGCCGGTGGCACCCGCTTCGGCCGTAGCTGCTCCGAACCCCAGTGCGTCGACGACCACTGCATCGGCCACAGACGGACCAGGTGCCAGTTCGATTGCGCCGGCCGCTCCGGCGGTAACCTCACCGGCAACGGCAGGAGCAGGTTCCGGGCAGTCGGGTCCAAATGGCGCCAGGGCCGTCAACAGCGACACGCACATTGACGTGATCAGGGCAGACGGACCGGCATGGCCATTGTGGCCGCCTCAGTCCCTTCACCTGACGGCCGGCCCAGTCTGGTCGCCAGACGGCGAGTGGGTGGCTGTGCTCTCCGGCACCGACTTTACTTGGATGGTAGAGGTAGCTACCAACCGCTGGGTTTATGTAGGTCACGCCCTGAGTGACCCCAAATTGACAAAGTGGGATGACAGGTGGACTGCCTGGTGGGCGGAGATCTCCGCCCGGCCCATGCGCAAATGGAGTGGGCAGAACCTCACCCAGGTCCGCCAGGGACCGCAGCTCCAGATCTATGTGCCGACTCACGTACCTAAAGGGCTGAAACTGGCTTATATCGAAAGCGGGACGGGCAGCGAATGGGCATTCATCGGGTTTGTTGATGCATCCGGCAAGGAAGTTTTGACGATCACCGAGAGAACGGTAAGCGGCATGTCCCCCGGCTGGATTCCTCACCAGTATATCGACCTGCCGCTGGAGAAGGATGGGAGCGGCAAGACGGCAGCTCACGTTGGGTGTCGAAACCAGGGCGAGTGCACCGTAGCGTGGACGGCCCCGGATCCGTATATCCAGGTGGAGGTGGGTTTCCCCTTTGCCATGACCCAGGCAGATTTGCTCACAGTGATCGCTTCCCTCTCCCCGACTGCGACCGAAGAGCAGATCACCGACGATCTGCTGCCGCTAGGGCACATTGCCCCCTAACTGTGGCCCGCTGACACAGAAGGCCGAGCCCTCCGGCGGGCTCCATCGCTCGGTTTTTCCTTGTCCTGCCGCTAAGAAGCTCCCGGATGGGGCAATATAAAGAGGGTGGCAGCCGCCCCCGAATGTGTGGTGTTACGTACCTGGTGAGCCTCGAGCTGAGACTATGCTAGTCTGAAATCTGGAGCACTGCTGCAACTATGGCCAGTAGGATCAGCAGTTCCTGCGCCGTCAGTTCGATGTAGAACTTCAGGGATGTGCCACCTCCTTTCCAGGGGGCGGCCACCGTCCACATTGTACCAATTGCATACGCCAGATACCAGAACAACCGTTCGACAAGTTTCGAGCGGTTGTTCTGTA